>NZ_JBEKCZ010000057.1:0-28177 GCF_050014615.1 Bradyrhizobium sp.
ACCTGCGAACGATAGGGCGCGCGCCCGGACTTCAACGCATCCGCGAGCAATTCGATCCGATCCTGTCCCCAAAATACCTCGCCGTCGAGCACATAGGCCGGCGAACCGAATACGTCAGCCGCCAGCGCCTCCTGCCGGTTCTGCTCGTAAATCGCACTGACGGCCTCAGTCCCGGAGCGCTCGACCAGTTGCTGGCCGGGAAGTCCGCAATCGTCGGCCATTTTTACCAGGGTCGCGGGGTCGACCAGATTGAACTGGTCTTCCCAAACGGCCGCGAACGCCCGCCTCAGGAATGGATCGGGATCGTGGCCAGCTTCGATCGCGGCGATCACAACGCCATCGGCCAGCCGCGCATTGAAGGGCCAATTCGCCGGCTGAAGATGAAAGGCCAGGCCGCGCTTGTCGCGCCAGCGCTGCAGTTCGACCATGCGATAACGCTGCCGCACCGGATGGCGCTTCAATAATGGCAGGCCGCCGGTTTCCGCAAACAAATCGACCAGCACCACCGGCTTGTGGGTCACTTTGAGGTCGTAGCTGGTTACGACGTCCCGGAACAATTTGTGCCCAATATAGGCCCATGGCGATTGCAGCGAAAAATAATAATCGACCTGACGCGTCATACGGGCTCCGGATACGGATGGGGGTACTGACGTCCATCCCAACAGACCCGCCAGCCCGATGCAAGACGGCCCAGTGCCGGGATACGGCCGGCTGCGAAACGGCGGGAATAATTGGTCCGCACCCGCACCATCTGCTCGCCGTCGCGGACCCAAAAACTGCGACCAAATTTGCCAATCGCAAGCGCAGCTGTTGCACTGCGGCGGCCGCGTCATGACGGGTTCGCAACCTTTGCGATAAGAACAATTAAATCAATAACTTATATGGTTGTGACGCAATCTTGACTTGATTAGATGCGGTCAGTATGGTCCGCGCGGCTTTTGAGGGTGACGGGGCGTAATTTCCACCACCGCAGCATCGTTTCGGGTCTCCACAGCATGGCTGAAGGCACGAAGGAAGGCGGAAATGGAAGCGGCGATCAATCGTCCTCCGACGAGGCTGCTCTTTCCGCAAGGCTCGGAAGTCTGGATCACCGGTTGTCCGAAATTCGGGACAGCCGAAAAATCAGGACTGACCAACCCGGAGCCGGAAGCGAAGACGGCGCTGCCAGAAGCTCGGCGATGGCGCGCGGTTTCCAGCTTTCTTCGGAGTTGATCGCGGGCGTTGTTGTCGGAGCGTTGATTGGCTGGGGGTTCGACCGTTTGCTGTCGACGTCGCCTTTCGGACTCATCGTGTTCTTGCTGCTCGGCTTCACCGCCGGCGTGCTGAATGTGATCAGATCGGCGGGTGTTGCTCCGGACAGAACCGGCCGTTAAGAAAAAGCCGGACGATTGATTGCAGAACGCCGGCGTGGCCGGCGGTAGCCTAGAGATGCCGCGCGGATGATCGATCCGATCGAACAGTTCCACATCGAGAAGCTCTTCACGATTGGCCATATCGGCAATCAGGAGATCGCCTTCACCAATTCGTCGGCCTACATGTTCGGTTCGGTGGCGCTGATTTCGCTGCTGATGATCGGCGGGGTCGCCGGCCGGCAGCTGGTGCCCGGGCGCATCCAGTCGCTCGCGGAAATCAGCTACGAATTCGTCGCCAGCACCGTTCGCTCGAATGCCGGCAAGGACGGAATGAAGTTCTTTCCGCTGGTGTTCTCGCTGTTCATGTTCATTGCCGTGACCAACATCATCGGCGTCATCCCCTACAATTTCACGGTCGCCAGCCACCTCATCGTTACATTCGTGCTCGCGATGATCGTGTTTCTGACGGTGCTGATCTACGGTTTCTACAAGAATGGCCTGAAGTTCTTCAAATTGTTCGTTCCGTCGGGCATTCCGATCTTCATCCTGCCGCTGGTCGTGTTCATCGAGGTGTTCTCGTTCTTCCTGCGGCCGATCTCGCATTCCGTGCGTCTGTTCGCCAACATGCTTGCGGGCCATATCGCACTGGCGGTGTTCGCCAGCTTCATTCCGCTGCTGGCGGGCCTTGGCATCGCCGGCTATCTCGGCGCGGTGTTGCCGCTCGGCATGGTGATCGCGCTGACCGCGCTCGAACTGCTGGTCGCGTTTCTTCAGGCCTACGTCTTCACCATCCTCACCGTCATCTACATCAACGATGCTATTCATCCGGGCCATTGACTTGCCTTTCAAGGACTTAGCCTTTCAAGCAAACTTGGCCTTTCAAGCAAATCTGCCTCACTAACAAACCTCAAGAAGGAGTTCGTTTCATGGATCCGATTGCCGCAAAATACATTGGCGCTGGTATTGCCTGCATTGGCATGGGTGGCGCCGGCGCAGGCGTGGGCATCATCTTCGGCAACTATCTTGCCGCAGCGGTGCGCAATCCTTCGGCCGCGCAGGGCCAGTTCGGCAACCTGATCTTCGGTTTCGCCGTGACCGAAGCGCTCGGCATCTTCTCGCTGCTGATCGCGCTGCTGCTGCTGTTTGCGCTCTGATCCATCACCGATCTGGCCGATGAGATTCCCGGGTAGAATCTCGATTGGCCGAACAGGAGAAGCCCGTGGCTGAAAGTCATGGCGACGCCAAGGGCGCGACAGCCCATACCGAGGCGGATGGCGGCCACAAGGCCCCCTTCCCGCCGTTCCAGAAGGACACCTTTGCTTCTCAATTGGTGTCGCTGGTGATTGCGTTTGTCGCGCTCTATCTGATCGTCTCGCGAATTGCGCTGCCGCGTGTCGGCAGCCTGCTCGACGAGCGGCAGAACGCGATCGACGGCGATCTGGCCGCCGCGCAAAAGCTGAAGGACGATTCCGACAGCGCGCTGAAAGCCTATGAAAGCGAGCTCGCGGCGGCACGTTCCCGCGCGCAGGCGATCAGTGCCGAGACCCGCGACAGACTGAACGCGGCTTCCGAGGCCGAGCGCAAGACGCTGGAAGAACGGCTGTCGATCAAGCTCGCCGAGGCCGAGAAGACCATCGCATCGACGCGCGAGACGGCGATGAGCAATGTTCGCGGCATTGCCGCGGATGCGGCGGCCGCCATCGTGCAACGGCTGACCGGCGTACTGCCCGACGGCGCGTCGTTGAACAGTGCTGTTGACGCGTCCTTGAAGGGATAGATTTGATGTTCGCCGAACCGGAATTCTGGGTCGCCGTTGGCTTTGTCATCCTGCTGGGCGTGTTCGCCTATTTCGGCATCCATCGCACGGTGCTGACGACGCTGGATCATCGCAGCGACCGCATCAAGGCCGAGCTCGACGATGCCCGCCGCCTCAAGGACGAGGCCGCCAAATTGCTCGCGGAATATAAAGCGCGTCACGCCACCGCGGAACGCGAGGCCCAGGACATCATTGCATCGGCGCAAGCCGAAGCCGAACGTATCGCGTCCGAAGCCAAGACCAAGATGGAAGATTTTGTCGCCCGGCGCACCAAGACCGCCGAGAGCAAGATCGCGCTGGCCGAAGCCCAGGCGCTGGCCGATGTGCGCGCGGCAGCGGCCAACGCGGCGGTGACCGCGGCGTCCACCATCCTGTCGCAATCGGTCAAGGGCCAGATCGCCGACGATCTCCTGGCCAAGGGCATTTCCGAAGTTCGCGAGAAGCTGAACTAAAGCATGATTCAACTGAGTTGAATCATGCTCATCGTCCATCTTCTTGTTTGAGCATGATCTTTTCGGAAAACCGGTTTCCACTTTTCCGGATCATGCTCTAAAAAATCCCGGCCTGAAAAGCCAACAGCCGGTGCGATCCTTGCGCGCCGGCTTTTTATTGATCGTCATCTTTTATCGATTGTCATCATCCGCCGCCGGGTCTCGCCGTTGGCGGGCATGGCGGCTTTGCGACATGTCAGGCGGGGTAGAATATTATCCCTGCTTCTTCTTCCTCGCCGGCTTGGCCGGTTCCTCCGGCGTCAGCGCCTGCGGATCGAATCCGATATAGAAGATATAGGAGTCGCTGGTCACTCCCGGCGGCGACGAATAGACCAGATCCTCGCCGACCAGGCTGAAGGGCACGTTGCCCTCCGACATCGACACCGTGGTCCGAAAGACCTTGGTGGCGATCGTCCGCTCCTGGATGCCGCCCTGCACCACGGCGACGCGAAGCGGGATTTCGACGGTCGCCGGAGTTCCGGCCGGGCCGGCGATGACGCGGCCCTCGATACCGATCCGTGCGGTGATCTGGCCGCCGCTTCTCGTGCAGTCCCGCGCGGTGCGGGTGATGGTGGCCTGATAGCGCAGGTCGGCGCCGACAGGCTGCTTGCCAGGGACCGCCACCGCATAGGTAGAGGCCCCGGCACGAATTTTCACGACGGGGCAATCCAGTTCGATGCCGTCCGCCGCCGACGCCTCGCCGACGGCCTGCGATTTCGAGCCGAATAGCTGCTTGAAACGGTCGTTAATCGACGGGGGAGAATCGGTATCGGGCGGGGGGGTGAGCGTGCTGCCACCACTGCAGCCCGCCAGCAGGACACCCACAACGACCAGTGCACCCGCGAAACGCAGATGGCCCGCCCGACCGGCACCCACCGTCTGCCTGATCAGCCTGTTACGCATTATCCAGATGTCCCCAAGTGCAGCGATGCCAGTGCAGCCATGCATTCAACGCGCAGCTAACCCCACACGCTTCGGCGCGTTATAACAGCGCAATGGCGGCAAACCCAAGGCGTGTGTCAAACTCATGAAACCGAGGGTTAACCCCGGAAATCCTCATGCAGCAGCCCAAACAGCAGGTGGTCCTGCCAGACGCCGTTGATGCAGAGATAGCGCCGCGCCAGACCCTCGCGGCTGAAGCCGCATTTCTCCAGCACCCGAATCGACGGCGCATTGGAGGGAATGCAGGCGGCTTCAATGCGGTGCAGATTGAGCTCCCCGAACAGCGAAGGCAGCAGCACGCGCAGCGCCGTCGTCATATGGCCACGATGCGCGTGGGGTTGGCCGACCCAGTATCCGATCGTACCGGCCTGTACGATGCCGCGGCGCACATTCGCCAGCGTGACGCCGCCGATCATGGCACCGTCGGATTCCCGGAACACGATGAAGGGGTATGACCTGTCGGCAGCCACGTCTTCCGCATAACGGCGCAGACGCCGCCGGAAACCCGAGCGCGTCAGATCGTCGGACGGCCAGATCGGCTCCCATGGCGTCAGGTAGTCACGGCTGCATTCGCGCAAATGCGCCCATTGCAGAAAATCGGACATCTGCGGCGCGCGCAGCAGCAGGCCGTGGCCGCGCGGGGCAAGCGCAGCCGGTCCGCTGGACGGCAAACGAAACAGGGCCATACGTCCTACTCCCCCAATGCCTGAACCCGAGCGCCGCGCGACGGCCTTTAATGAAGGCGCGCCTTGACCTTCGACTTGGTCAATCCTTCCGCAAAAGCCACCGCCGTGTCCAGCCCCCTTCCGCTGCCAAGGGCCACCACCGCCGGGCGGCTGCGCGACAACAGACCCCGCGCGGCATTGCGCGTCGATTCCACGCTTACGGCATCGATCCTGGTCACCAGTTCTTCCACCGTCAGAGGACGTCCATAGGCCAGCACGTGGCGCGCCAGCTGTTCGGCACGCGAGCTGCAACTCTCCAGCGCCATCAAGAGTCCCGCCTTCATCTGCGCCTTGGCGCGCGCGATCTCGGCCTCGGTCAATGTCTCGACGGCATCGTTGATGACGTCGACGATCACTTCCATCATTTCCGGCGCATCGCCCGGGTCGGTACCGGTGTAGAGGCCGAAAAAGCCGGTGTCGGTGTAGGGCGCATGGAATGTGTAGATCGAGTAGCACAGCCCGCGCTTCTCGCGGACCTCCTGGAACAGCCGCGACGACATCCCGCCGCCGAGCGTGTTGGTAAAAACCTGCAAGGAAAACAGCGACAGGTCGGTTTGCGGTACCCCCTCCAGCGCCAGCGTCAGATGGGCCTGTTCCAGTTCGCGATGCACCACGCGGGAGCCGCCCTTGCCGAACATCGCCGGCTGCGGCTTGGGCGCGGGCGCGCCGTCGAAGCTTGAGAACCGCTGCGCCACTTCCTCGACCACCCGCTTGTGATCGACGGCGCCGGCGGCGGCCACCACCATGTCCGGACCGCGGTAATGCGTCGAAAGGTAGCCCCGCAGCGTATCGCGGCTGAAACCTTTCAAAGTCTTTGCCGTTCCCAGCAACGATCGCCCCATCGGCTGATCCGGGTAGCACAGCTCATTGAGATGCTCGAACACGACATCGTCGGGCGTATCCTGCGCGGCGCCGATCTCCTGCACGATCACGCTCTTCTCGCGCTCCAGTTCATCCGGCACAAAGGAGGGATTGGCGAGAATGTCCGACAGCACGTCCAGCGCCAGCGGCACGTCGGCCTTCATGACGCGGGCATAATAGGCCGTGGTCTCCGTGGAGGTGCCGGCATTGAGATCGCCGCCGACCGCCTCGATTTCCTCGACGATTTCGCGTGACGAGCGCCGCGCGGTGCCCTTGAACGCCATATGTTCGAGCAGATGCGAGATGCCGTGCTCGTTCGGCTTTTCGTCGCGGCCGCCGACACCAGCCCAGACACCGAGCGCGGCAGTCTCGAGATGCGGCATGGTATCGGTGATGACGGTGAGGCCGGAGGGTAGCTTGGTAACATCGACACTCATCCGGCAACTCCTTGCTTCGCGGCGCGGCTGACCGCCAACACGAACCGTTCGACTTCAACCTGGTCGTTCTTCATGACTTTAATGTGCTCCGGCCGGGTCATCAGCCCGTCAAGCCAGGCCGGCAATTCCGGACGCACGCCGCAGGCGGCTTCCACCGCATCGGGAAACTTCGCGGCATGCGCGGTCGACAGCACGATGTTGGGAATTGTCGAATCCGGCGTGTCGCGATCCGCCACCGCGAGCGCCACCGCGGTATGCGGATCGACGAGATCGCCGGCTTCGCGCCAAATGGCGCGGATAGCGGCGCTGGTTTCGGTCTCGTCGGCGCGTCCGGCGTCGAATTCCTCGCGGATCGCCGCCAGCACCGCGTCGGGCAGCACGAAGCGCCCGGACTGTTTCAGCGACGCCATCAGCCTGCGAACGACGGCCGCATCGCGGCCACTCGCCTCGAACAGCAGCCGCTCGAAATTCGAGGAGACCTGAATGTCCATCGAGGGCGACGCCGAGGCGTGAACCTCGCGCACTTCATAGATGCCGGTCTTGAGCGTGCGCGGCAGGATATCGTTGACATTGGCGGCGATCCGCAGCCACCGGATCGGCAGGCCCATGCGCTTGGCGACGAAGCCAGCGAAGATGTCGCCGAAATTCCCCGTCGGCACGGTAAAATCCACCGATCGCGCAGGCGCCCCGAGCGCAACCGCCGATGTGAAATAATACACCACCTGCGCCACGATCCGTGCCCAGTTGATGGAATTGACCCCCGACAGCGCCACCGCATCGCGAAACTGGTGATGGTTGAACAACCCCTTCACGATCGCCTGGCAGTCGTCGAAGGTGCCTTCGATGGCGAGCGCGTGGACGTTGGCGGCGCCGCTGGTGGTCATCATCCGGCGCTGCACGTCGGAGATCCGGCCGTGGGGAAACAGCACGATCAGATCGACATTGTCGAGACCGGCGAACGCGTCGACCGCGGCACCGCCGGTGTCGCCCGAGGTTGCGACCACGATGGTGGTGCGCTGCGCCCGCTGCGCCAGCACGTGATCCATCAGCCGCGAGATCAGCTGCATCGCGACGTCCTTGAACGCCAGGGTCGGGCCGTGAAACAGCTCCAGCAGGAATTGGTTGGGACCGATCTGGTCCAGCGGTACCACCGCGGGGTGACGGAAGGTCGCATAGGCCTCGTTGGCCATGCGCCCGAGATCGGCGTCGGAAATCTCGTTGCCGACAAACGGGCGGATCACATCGACCGCGACTTCCCAATAGGGCCGGCCGAAAAATCCGGCGATGGTTTGCGGCGATAGCTGCGGCCACGCTTCAGGCACGTAAAGGCCGCCGTCGCGGCCGAGCCCGGTCAGCATCACATCGCAGAAACCCAGGGCCGGGGCCTCCCCCCGTGTTGAAATATAGCGCGTCAAACCGCCCTCCAAAGGTCCTGGCATTCCGCCAAGCCTTTGATATAAATCGATAATATAACTTTGCCGGCGGCAAAGTCGCGGCACCATAAAGCGTTTTGGCTTGAAGTGGAAACCGGTTCTTCTCGCTCGTTCTCCAAAAAGCCAGGCGACTCGGCCGGAACCAGGGGGGTGACGTTCCCGCGCCGGAGGCCATTCTGCCGAAGTCTTTCTGCCGAAGTCTTGGGACGGACGGGATGCGCGGGAAGGACGCAGGTGTCTTCGTTTCGCGCTCTTCGTCGGGGAACGCGCGTTGGAAGGGCGCGCGGTCCGTCCGTCCTCACACCTGCGCGGATTCAACTTTGTCGCTATATGCCGATAAGGAATGGCTATCTTCAATTGACGCAGGCACGGTGAGGTTGCAATCTCTGTTTGGAACCCTGGGGGACGGTGGATGCCCGACGCTGCCCAGCAATGGGGAAGGCGAGCGCTCGATTTTGTGGATGCGGTCGAGCGGCTTGGTGCGCCCGACATCATTCAAATGTTTGAAGCTGAAATCAAGGCTTGCGGGTTTCACGCCTATATCATGGCGGGCCTTCCGTCGCCCGGAACATCGCTGAGCGATCTGACGGTTGCCAATGGCTGGCCGCCGGAATGGTTCGAGATTTATACGCGGGAAAATTTCAGCGTCATGGATCCGATTCCTCAATACGGCGCTTCGACGGTCCAGCCGTTCGAATGGGCCGAGGCGCATTATGATAAAGACAGCAATCCGGCTGCCCATCTGGTGATGACCCGCGCCACCGAGTTTCGGCTGATGCAGGGATATTGCATTCCACTTCATTATGACGAAGGCGGTGCGGTCATCAGCATGGCCACCGAACAGCTCTCGATCGATCCCGTCGCAAAAAGCGCGCTGCAGCTTATCGGAATCTATGCCCATAACCGCATTCGCTCGCTCGGCCGCCCGAAACCGGAAAAGCGCGACCTGCTGACGCCCCGCGAACGGGAGATTCTGCGATGGGCGGCCGACGGAAAGACCTCATGGGAGGTTTCGGTCATTCTGAATATTTCCGAACGCACCGTGAAGTTCCATTTGAACCAGGCGTCGCATAAACTGAATGCCGTCAACCGCACGGCGGCCGTCGCCAAAGCCCTCGCCCGGGGGCTGATCAAGCTTTGACCTGTCCTTTCGGACAGTAGGCGGATCAACATCAAAATTTCACTCTCCCGATGCGGCACTGCGCCGCTCGGGGGACGGCAAATGATGGAAGTCCACGTAATCCGCCGCGAAAATCGCCATCTGTATACTGACATCCTGGAAGATTATTTTCGTATTCGTCATCAGATCTACGTCGTCGAACGCAAATGGACCGAGTTGGACCGGCCCGACAAGCGGGAAATAGACCAGTTCGATACCGACGACACGGTTTACCTGCTGGGGCTGGACGGACGCGCGATCGTGGCCGGCATGCGGCTGGTGCCGACAACTTCTCCAACACTGCTGAGCGAGTTATTTCCCGCGCTGGCCTTGAATGGTCCGGTGCGGCGCCGCGACGTCTACGAATTGTCGCGAATTTTCGTGGTCCCCAACCGGCGCGGCGAGCACGCCGGTCCGCGCGCCGAAGCCGTGATCCAGGCTGCCGCCATGGAATTTGGCCTTTCAATCGGCCTTTCGGCGTTCACGATCGTGCTCGAAAGCTGGTGGCTGCCGCGATTGCTTGACCAGGGTTGGCTGGCGCGGCCACTCGGCCTTCCGGTCAACATCAACTCGCTGTCGACCGTCGCCGTGATCGTCGATGTCAATGATGAAGCGTGGACGAAAATCTGTTCCCGCCGTTCGGTGCCCGGATCGACACTTGTTTGGCAGGGCCTTTCCGCGCTCGAACGGCACCCGGTCCGGGATCCGGTTGCGGCGGTCTAGCGCCGCGGCCCCAGACAGACATCGTCCTCCGGCAACCTCACGCATCATTTTCAAGCGCTCGGCAAGAAGCGGCATCACCGTCAAATCAGAGGAGATATCGATGTTAAGAGAGAGTAGAAATAGACCCTTGGTTGAGGCAATTGATAACGCCATTGAAGAAGCCGAGGATCTTGGACTTACTTTTATTGCCAGCATATTGATGATGGCGCGTCTTGAGGCGGACCAGTCAATCGTGATGACAAGGGCCAGACGAGCCAACGATGAGCATGCATAGCGTATGCGTGCTCATTGCCGGGGTGATACCCCGCGCCTTTGCGCGCGCAGCCACACCGCGAAAGCAATCACCACCGCGCCGGCCAAAGCGAACCAGGTGATGGCATATTGCAGGTGGTCGTCCTTGAGATGCACCTGTAGCGGGCCGGGTTTGGGAATGCCGCTGGCGGGCACCGGCTGCTCCAGGTCGACGTAGAACGGCGCCACTGGCCTGCCGCCCCAGCCAAGCGCCCGCGCCATCGCCAGATGATCCCGGGTGAACCACAGCCGCTTGGCGAGACTTTCCGGCGGCGTCAGCACGCCCGCCGCTTCCGGAAAACGGATGTAGCCCGACAACATGACCGGTTCCCCGGTGACCAGCCGCGTCACCGCGCGATCCTGCTGAGCGCGATCCTGCATGGTGTTCTGGACGAACCCCGCATTGATCACGACGGTCTCCCCGGTCGGCAGCCGCGCCGGCATGAAGGCCCATGTGCCGGGGCCGGAAATATCCTCGCGCACCGCAGAGCCTGAACTGTAGACCATCGCATCCGGAGCGGGCTGATAGGTCGCGGCAAAACTGACACGGCGGAATTCATCCCGATCCGGCGCGAGCGTACTCCACTGCGAGGGCGACGGCAGTGATCCCGGTAGCTCCGCGAGCCGTTCGGTCAGCGCGGCGATCAAGGCATGCTTCTCGACCCGGCGCTGCAACTGCCACACCCCGAGGCCGACGAACAGCGCTACCATCACCAGCGTGAACGCGCCGAAACTGGTGCGCCCAGGCCGGGCAGCGGAAATCCCGGTCATTTCGGCTCGCGGTCGATCAGCCGGCCTTCGGCGGCCTTGTGATGGAACTGCAGCGCGATCAGAAGCGCCTTCATCGCACGCAACGGCAGCAGCGTGGTCGCGAGAATCAGCGGCAACCAGAGTGCGGCGTGCACCCAGAATGGCGGCTGATACTTGACCTCGACGATCAGCGCGCAGCCGACCACGATGGCGCCGGCGATCATGATGATGAAAACCGCGGGGCCGTCGCCGGCGTCGATAAAGGCATAATCGAGCTCGCAGGCTTCACACCTCGGCCGCAACGTCAGGAAGCCCGAATACAATTTGCCTTTGCCGCAGCGCGGGCATTTGCAGGCGACGCCGCGCATCGCACTCTCGAGCACCGTGGGTAATGTCTGGTCTGGCATGGCTGATCTTTCGCGACGGCGAAAACAAAAAAGGCGGCCCAGCGGCCGCCCTCTTGTAGCAGAAGTTAAGGGATCAGTGCGCGCCGTGCGCCATGGTTTCAGCGCCATGCCCCCAGACATAGATGCAGATGAACAGGAACAGCCACACCACGTCGACGAAGTGCCAGTACCAGGCGGCGAATTCGAAGCCGAGATGCTGGGTCGGCGTGAAATGCCCGGCGTAGGCGCGCGCCAGACACACGATCAGGAAGATGGTGCCGACCAGCACATGGAAACCGTGGAAGCCGGTCGCCATGAAAAAGGTCGCACCGTAGATATTGCCGGCGAAGCTGAACGCCGCGTGGCTGTATTCAAAGGCCTGCACGCAGGTGAAGGTCGCGCCGAGCAGGATGGTCAGGATCAGCCCGTATTTCAAACCCTGGCGGTCGTTCTCCAGCAGCGCGTGATGCGCCCAGGTCACCGTGGTGCCCGAGGTCAGCAACAACAGCGTATTCAACAGCGGCAGATGCCAGGGATCGAAGGTCTCGATGCCCTTGGGCGGCCACACACCACCGAACAGCGCGTCGCGGGTGGCGTGAACCGGGTCGCCGGGGAACAGCGATGAATTGAAGAAGGCCCAGAACCACGCCACGAAGAACATCACTTCGGAGGCGATGAACAGGATCATGCCGTAGCGGTGGCTGATCTGCACCACGCGGGTGTGGTCGCCCTTGAACTGGGCCTCGCGGATCACGTCCGCCCACCAGCTCGCCATGGTGTAAAGCACGCCGATGGTGCCGACGCCGAAAACGATCGGCGACACCGCGGACATATGGTGCATCCAGGTGATCGCACCGACGGCCATGATAAAGGCCGAGACCGAGCCGACGATCGGCCACGGACTCGGATCGACGAGGTGGTAGTCGTGATGCTTGACTTGCGCCGTAGCCATTGCGGTCTCTCCGTTAACGATGCCGGTCTTATTCGGCACGTATGGGTCTCAAAATCAAATCCCGGGATATCTCATCCCGGGTATCAGAGGTTTCCCTCAAAGGCTTCCTTTGGCCTTGTCCGGCTCGCTCGCCGCCAGTGGTTTCGGCGTCGGCTCGCGCACGGGATAGAACGTATAGGACAGCGTGATGGTGTTCAGCCCGTCATTGTCGCTGTCGTTGACAATCGACGGATCGACATAGAACACCACGGGCATTTCGCGTCTTTCGCCGGGCGCCATGGTCTGCTCGGTGAAACAGAAGCAGTTGATCTTCTCGAAATACGAGCCGACCGTCAGCGGCGCGACATTGTAGGCCGCCTGCCCGGTCGTGGTCCGCGCCGATTGGTTGGTCACGGTGTAGAACACGGTGACGACCTCACCGATCTTGACCTCGATTTCGGTCTGCTCCGGCTCGAACTTCCACGGCAGCCCGCCCGCGACATTGGAATCAAAGCGTACCGCGATCTTGCGCGCCAGCGGCGCGCCTGATGGCGCCGAAGTCGCGACTTGCGTGGTGCCGTTGAACCCGGTGGTGCGGCAGAACCAGTTATAAAACGGCACCGCCGCGTAGGACGCGCCGACCATCAGCACCACCACGAAACCGCAGATCGCAGCCACCATTGCATCGCGGCCGAGACCGCGGCGTGTCGTCGCCTTATGGTTTCCGGTCGGGTGTTGCGGCATCGTCGGCTTGGTCTCCATGTCGTTCACATTCTGCCAATTACATGTTCTGCCAATTACATGGGCCGCACTAGCACGGCCGGCCCCTTGACGAGAGTGACCGCGAAAAACAGCATGACCAGCACGCCGAGCGCCAGCGCGATAGCGACCGAGCGTTGACGACGGCTCTTCTGCTGCGCCTCGGTGAGGACAATTCCATTTGGCTTCTGCTTGTCATCCATGACCTCGCCATGCGCCCCCTACCAGATCGACGGCGCGACGGCATGGGCGACGACCTCGATCAGCAAGGTCGCGAACAGCGCAAACAGATAAAGGATGGAGAACGCGAACAGCTTTCGCGTGGCGCGCAGCGCCTCGCTGCCCTGGCGACGACGGTAGACGTTGACGGCGAGCGCCAGCATGCCGGCGCCGAGAACAAGCGAGGTCACGCCGTAGACTGCGTCGAAATAGCCGAGCGGCCATGGCGCGAATGCGACCGCGACCAGCACGATCGTATAAAGCAATATCTGCAACCGCGTCGCATCGGGACCGGCGACGACGGGCAGCATCGGCACCCCGGCACGGGCATAGTCGTCGCTGCGAAACAGCGCCAGCGCCCAGAAATGCGGCGGGGTCCAGAAGAAGATGATCAGGAACAGCAGCAGCGGCTCCATCGACACCGACCCGGTCGCCGCGGCCCATGCCACCACCGGCGGCAGTGCGCCGGCGGCGCCGCCGATCACGATGTTCTGCGCGGTCCAGCGCTTCAGTCCGATGGTGTAGATCACGACGTAGAAGAAGATCGTAAACGCCAGCAGCCCGCCGGCCACCCAGTTGACCAGGATGCCCAGCGTCATCACCGAGAAAAATGCCAGCGTCATTCCGAACGCCAGGGCTTCCGGACGCGTGATGCGACCGCGCGGGATCGGCCGGTTGGCAGTGCGCGACATCAAGGCGTCGATGTCGCTCTCATACCACATGTTCAGCGCACCCGACGCGCCGGCGCCGACCGCGATGCAGAGAATCGAGGTGAACGCCAGCACCGGATGAACATGAACAGGCGCAATCACCAGTCCGACCAGCGCGGTGAAGATCACCAGCGACATCACGCGCGGCTTCAGCAGCGCGATGTAATCGGCAACATCGGCCTCCGAAATCCGGGGCGACAGCTCGATGGCGTTGTGATCGACAACCGACAAGACAGTCTCACTTCCTTCGAATCATGCCCCGATCAGATCGATCGGGGCGTGATCCAACCTCTTATTTGAGCATGATCTCTTTCGGAAAACCGGTTCCCACTTTTCCGGATCATGCTCGTCTTACTGCACGCGCGGCAGCACCTCGAATTGATGGAACGGCGGCGGCGACGACAGCGTCCATTCCAGCGTGGTGGCGCCGGCGCCCCACGGATTATCGGCAGCCTGCTCTTTGCGAACGAACGCATCGATCACGCCGTAGATGAAGATCAGCACGCCGAACCCCGAAATATAGGAGCCGATCGAGGACACGAAGTTCCAGCCGGCGAACGCGTCGGGATAGTCGACGTAACGGCGCGGCATGCCGGAGAGACCGAGGAAGTGCTGCGGAAAGAACACCAGGTTGACGCCGACGAAGGTGACCCAGAAATGCAGCTTGCCGATGGTCTCCGAATACATGTAGCCGGTCATTTTCGGGAACCAGTAGTACCAGCCCGCGAAGATCGCGAACACCGCGCCGAGCGACAGCACATAGTGGAAGTGAGCGACGACGTAGTAAGTGTCCTGCAGCACGCGGTCGACGCCGGCATTGGCCAGCACGACGCCGGTGACCCCGCCCAGCGTAAACAGGAAGATGAAGCCCACCGCCCACAGCATCGGCGTCTTGAACTCGATCGAGCCGCCCCACATCGTGGCGATCCACGAGAAGATCTTCACGCCGGTCGGCACCGCGATCACCATGGTCGCGGCGACGAAATAGGCCTGCGTCGCCGACGACATGCCGACGGTGTACATGTGATGGGCCCAGACCACGAAGCCGATACCGCCGATCGCCACCATCGCATAGGCCATGCCGAGATAGCCGAACACCGGCTTCTTCGAGAAGGTCGAGACGATCTGGCTGACCATGCCAAAGCCCGGCAGGATCAGGATGTAAACTTCGGGATGGCCGAAGAACCAGAACAGATGCTGGAACAGCACCGGATCGCCGCCGCCTTCGGCCGAGAAGAAGGTAGTGCCGAAATTGCGGTCGGTCAGCAGCATGGTGATCGCGCCGGCCAGCACCGGCAACGACAGCAGCAGCAGGAACACGGTGACCAGGATCGACCACACGAACAGCGGCATCTTGTGCAGGGTCATGCCCGGCGCGCGCATGTTGAAAATCGTGGTGATGAAGTTGATGGCGCCCAGAATCGACGAGGCACCGGCCAGATGCAGCGACAGAATGGCGAAATCGACCGCCGGCCCCGGATGGCCCGAGGTCGACAGCGGCGCGTACATGGTCCAGCCCGCGCCGACGCCGTTGGCGCCCGGTTCACCCTCGACGAAGGTCGAGATCAGCAGCAGCGAGAACGACGCCGGCAGCAGCCAGAACGAGATATTGTTCATGCGCGGGAACGCCATGTCGGGCGCGCCGATCATCAGCGGCACGAACCAATTACCGAAGCCGCCGATCATCGCCGGCATCACCATGAAGAAGATCATGATCAGGCCGTGCGAGGTCACGAACACGTTGTAGGTATGGGTCTCGTGAAAAATCTGAATGCCGGGATACATCAGCTCGATGCGGATCATGATCGACATCGCACCGCCGATGATGCCGGCGATGATCGCGAACACCAGGTACATCGTGCCGATGTCCTTGTGGTTGGTCGAATAGACGAAGCGCCGCCACCCGGTCGGATGGTCGTGGGCGTGATCGTCATGTGCATGGTCGTCGTGAGCCGGTGTCGCTGCGGTCGTTGCCATTTTCAAATCCTGCCTTGCAGTCTTGTCGGACCTTGCGGTCCCGTCGCCCTTGTCCGTTCGAAGCGCTTAAAGCTTTTGGCTTATTGCGATGCTGCGCCAGCCAAGGCGAGCGAGTTCGCCGGGTTGGTCGCAAATTTCTTCTTCGCCGTTTCGACCCAGGCCGCGAATTCCTGATCGTTCACAACCCGCACCGCGATCGGCATGAAGGCATGATCCTTGCCGCACAGCTCCGAACACTGGCCGTAGAACATGCCGAGCTTGGTGGCCTTGAACCAGGTCTCGTTGAGACGGCCGGGCACCGAGTCGATCTTGATGCCGAAGGCCGGCACCGCGAAGGAATGGATCACGTCGGCGCCGGTGGTCTGAATCCGGACGATCTTGTTGACCGGCACCACCATCTCGTTGTCGACGCCGAGCAGGCGGGGCTGCTTGTCCTGGGCCAGCAGCGAATCGAATTCGAACTTGCCGTTATCCGGATAGGCGTAGCTCCAGTACCACTGCTTGCCGGTCACCTTGACGGTGAGGTCGGCCTTGGGAACATCGAGCTCAAGAAACAGCAGGCGGAACGACGGCACCACCAGTGCAACCAGAATCAGCACCGGGATCAGGGTCCATGCCACTTCGATCAGGGTGTTGTGCGTGGTCTTGGAGGGGACCGGGTTGGCCTTGGCGTTGAACTTCACCACGACGATCACCAGCAGCGCCAGAACGAACAGCGTGATGGCGGTGATGAGCCAGAGCAGGAAGTCATGAAACCAGGTGATGTTGTCCATCACCGGCGTGGCCGATTCCTGCAGCTTGTATTCCCACGGCGCCGGCTGCCCCAATTCGGCGAAAGCCGCTCCGCAGCTCACCAGCGCAACGCCGGCTACCGCTAATCCCAGCAACCGCCGGCCCGTTTGGCCCATCGACATCTTCATGCCGCTCGCGCTCCCTTGATAGAACCCCAAAGCATTCCGCCGGATGGCGACAAATGCTGCACGATCCGCCCCCTGACAAACGGCCTTGGGATGTACTTTAGAAGTACCGGGGCCAGATCGCTAGAACGCGTCGAAATCCAGCCTCTCAAACCATAATTCGCCGCCTCTCGCAATGCAGTAGTGGGGTGTGGAGCGTTGCGTCACCGGCTATTCTGCAGATGTCACATTTTCCCGTGACATCAGGCAAAAGCACCGGTTTTGCAGCCCGACGTGGCTTGACAGGCGGTTTGCCCGATGTAGGCACAGATGAAGTGCTCCACAGGAACCTGATTCGCGACTTGCAGAGCGGCTATGCCGGCGCCGACCGCCTTCAAGGCGCCGTCATTACCGTGTCAGTCCCGTATCGGGCTGACATTGCCAAGGACATATTCAAGGAAATATTAGAGGGATCGACCCTGATGGGGCCTTCGAAACACCAGGCGAGAAGCGCCGCAAGCCGTACACTTGCCGCGCCGGGCCTTGCCATCATGCTCCTGCTCGGCCTGACGGCGGCCGCCAGCGCCCAGGGCGCGGTGCGGTCGGTCCATGGCGACTGGCAAATCCGCTGCGACACCCCGCCGGGCGCGCAAGGCGAGCAATGCGCCCTGATCCAGAGCGTGGTAGCCGAAGACCGCTCCAATGCCGGTCTCACCGTCATCGTGCTTAAAACCGCCGACCAGAAGAGCAAGCTGATGCGGGTGGTGGCCCCCTTGGGCGTGCTGCTGCCCTCGGGGCTGGGCCTCAAGCTCGACAATGTCGATGTCGGCCGCGCCGGTTTTGTCAGATGCCTGCCCAATGGCTGCGTAGCGGAGGTGGTCATGGACGACAAGCTGCTGGGCCAGCTCCGCACCGCCAAAACCGCGACTTTCATCATTTTCGAAACCCCCGAAGAGGGCATCGGGTTCCCGCTGAGTTTGAACGGGATCGGCGAGGGGTACGACAAGTTGCCGTGAGACGTGATGCTGTCCCTAGAACAGGACCGCCATCAGGATCAGGTTTTCGTAGACCCCATCGATCTGAACGGCGTCGCGCTGCACGCCCTCGATCTCGAAACCGACCTTCTTGTAAAGTTCAAGCGCGTTGCTGTTTCTTTCCCGGACCGTCAACTCGACCCTGTGAAAGCCGAATGCCTTGGCCGCGATGAGCGACCGCCGAATCAAGTCGTTGCCAATTCCCCGCCGCCGAAATTGCGGCAGCAGCCCCATCCCCAGGACCCCACCATGCCCATAGATCGGTCTCGGCTTGGCTGTCACATCGCACCATCCAATGACCTCGCCAGCCGATATCGCGACCAATTGGGGATAGCCCCGCTTGATATTGTCCCGCACGAACGCCCGCGTCGTCTCGATCGGCGGCGCCTCCAGAAATGCTAGATATCGCCGCTCCCGCGCGACAATGTCGAGGGTCCGGTGAAATCCGTCGATGTGATTTTCCTCAATAGGAACAATATCAACCGGCATTGCCATCATTCTCGCGCAGGGGTCCCCGATTCCGCCCTCGCGGAACGACCGTGAAGCCACTATCTTGAATCCCGGCCTCCCACAACGGATCAACCCCATGACCCCCACCACCTCCCTGCTCGACCGCGCCAACCTCGACCGCGATTCGGTCCGCCACGAAATCGCGCGCGGCCTGGAGGGCGCCGACGACGGCGAGCTGTTTCTGGAATACAGCCAGACCGAAGCGCTGATGTTCGACAATGGCCGGCTGAAGCAGGCCACTTACGACACCTCGCAGGGTTTCGGCCTGCGTGCGGTCAAGGACGACGCCGTCGGCTATGCGCATTCCTCCGATGTCTCCTTGCCGGCGCTGATTCGCGCCGCGGATGCGGTGCATGCGGTGCGCGGCGGCTACAGCGGGACCTTCGCGGCGGCGCCGGCGCATACCAATGTGCGGCTCTATGGCGACGACAATCCGCTCGACGCTCCCGGCTTCGAATCAAAGGTAAAACTGCTCGCCGAGATCGACGCCTATGTCCGCGACAAGGACCCGCGGGTGCGGCAGGTGACGGTCAGCCTGGGCGCGACCTGGCAGGTGGTGGAGATCCTGCGCCCCGACGGCGAGACCTATCGCGATATCCGCCCGCTGGTGCGCGTCAATATTTCGGTGGTGGCCGGCCAGGGCGACCGTCAGGAAAGCGGCAGCAAGGGCTATGGCGGCCGCGAAGGCTATGCCCGCTTCATCGAGTCCAAGGCGTGGCGCGAAGCCGCCGACGGCGCGATCCGCGAGGCGCTGGTCAATCTCGAATCGGTTCCGGCTCCGGCGGGCGAAATGGATGTGGTGTTGGGCGCCGGCTGGCCCGGCGTGATGCTGCACGAAGCCGTCGGCCACGGCCTTGAGGGCGATTTCAACCGCAAGCAGACCTCGGCTTTCGCGGGCCTGATGGGCCAGCAGGTCGCAGCCAAGGGCGTCACCGTGGTCGATGACGGCACCATGGCATCGCGCCGCGGCTCGCTGTCGATCGACGACGAGGGCACCCCGACCAGCCGCACCGTGCTGATCGAGGACGGCGTCCTGGTCGGCTACATGCAGGACCGCCAGAATGCCCGGCTGATGAACATGAAGCCGACCGGCAACGGCCGCCGCCAGGGCTACGCGCATGTGCCGATGCCGCGCATGACCAATACTTACATGCTGGCCGGCAGCCGCGACCCCGCGGAAATCCTGGCCTCGGTCAAAAACGGCATCTACGCCGCGAATTTCGGTGGCGGTCAGGTCGACATCACCTCGGGCAAATACGTGTTCCAGTGCACCGAGGCCTACAAGATCGAGAACGGCAAGCTCGGCGCGCCGCTCAAGGGCGCGATGCTGATCGGCAACGGGCCGACCGACCTGCATCGCATCACCATGATCGGCAACGACCTCGCCCTCGATACCGGGATCGGCACCTGCGGCAAAAACGGCCAGGGCGTGCCGGTCGGCGTCGGCCAGCCGACGCTGCGGATGGAGCGTATTACCGTCGGAGGAACCGGCTAATGAGCGTCGAGCGCGAATCTGTGGCACCCAAAGCCTATGGCTGGGGCGCCCAAATCCTCCAGTTCGCAGCGGCCTTGCTGATTGTTTTCCTCGCCAAGGGCGCGATTGCCGAGCCGTTCTACGTGCCGTCGGGCTCGATGGAGCCGACGCTCTTGATCGGCGATGCGCTGCTGGCCTCGAAATATCCTTACGGCTACGGCACCGCCTCGCTGCCGATCCAGATCAACCTGCCCGAAACCAGCCGCATGTTCGGCGCCACGCCGAAGCGCGGCGATGTCGTGGTGTTCCGCTGGCCGGGCGACCGCTCGCAGGCCTGGGTCAAGCGCGTCGTCGGCCTGCCCGGCGATCGTATCCAGATGCGGCAGGGCCAGCTCTTCATCAACGATCGTGCGGCCTCGCTGAAGCCCGATGGCATCGGCGAAGCCGAAGACGACAATGGCGGATCCGAACCGGCCTATCGCTATATCGAGACGTTGCCGAACGGCGTTGCGCACGCGATTTTCAAGCTTCACGACAATGGCAGGCTCGACAACACGCCTGAAGTGACGGTGCCGCCGGACCGCCTGTTCGTGATGGGCGACAACCGCGACAATTCCGCCGACAGCCGCGTTCCGCTCCGCGAGGGCGGGGTCGGATTGCTGCCGATGGACAATCTGGTCGGCCGTGCCGATGCCGTCGTCGGGTCGTGGGATCTCGGAATCCGCGGCCAGCCGGTATGGACCTGGCTATCCGGTTTTCGCGTCGCGCGGTTCTTCACCGCGGTGCATTAAAACGATCCAGACGTAGGGTGGGCAAAGCGCGAGCGTGCCCACCGTTCAAGAAGCACCAATCGATTTCAAAATGGTGGGCACGGCGCAAAACTGCGCCTTTGCCCACCCTACAATTGCGGCCATGGATGCAGACGAATTTCTCGGCATAGCACTTCGCAATCCGGTCAATGACGCCATTGCTGGCGAATTATCCCGGCTGGCACTGCCGGATGCCTGGATCGTCTCCGGATGCCTCGTTCAGACCGCATGGAATGTGCTGACGAAGCGCGCCGTCGATCACGGCATCAACGACTACGATATTTTCTATTTCGATCCCGACACCTCATGGCAGGCCGAGAATGCCGTGATCCGGCAATTGCAGCGCCGGCTGGCGCATCTGGGCGTGGAGATCGAGGTACGCAACCAGGCCCGCGTCCATCTCTGGTATCCCCGCAAGCATGGCCTGCCCTATCCGGCGCTACATTGTTCGACTGAGGGCATCGACCGCTTCCTGACCAGAACAACCCAGGTTGGAATCCGGCCCACGCCATCCGGTGACGAGGTTTACGCGCCGGGCGGCTTGGACGATATCGCTGATATGATCGTCCGGCCCAATCCCGGACCGAATTTCTCCGCCGCACATTACGAGGCAAAGGCAACGCGCTGGAAAACGCTGTGGCCGGAACTCACGGTGCTGGCCGCCGACGGCACGTGACGTCGGGAAAACAACGCTACCGCACCACGCCCGAGATAAATCCCGGCTTGCGCCGCGGCGGCTTGATTTCCTTTTTCAAAAAACAGTGCGCGTCTTTTCCGACATATCCCCGCCGCGCATAGGTCCAGGCCCGGCATCTGTTGTCGCCGGCGCAAGCGGCCTTGCAGGCTTCGTCGCCCTCGCCGTTTTTGAGCTCGAAACTGTGGTAGTCGCCGCCGGCCCGGTCGATCGAGGTTTCGACCGCCCCGTTGCGCGGTTCGACCACACCGGCGCCGCGCACGCCCGAGACGCAGCAATTATCCTCGACGCGTGCCGGTACGTTGCTCTTCAGCCAGCACAGCGCACTGCCGGCGGTATCGCTCGGATAGTTGAAGCTCCAGGCCCGGCAGCGCCGGTCGCGTTCGCACACCAGGGCACAATCCGCCGGATCGCCTGAAGGCACCGGCGAACTCTGATAATCGCCACCCGGACGATCGAAATTGGCCTGGGCGTGTGCCGGTCGCGTGGCGATGGCGGCCGCCGAACACGCGAGCACCATCAAACACGCCCTGAGCAGGCGGCTTCCCCACATTCGGGATTGCTTTCAACTGATTGGACTTAACCGCGTTTGGCGGTCCGCCATTTGATCGCCACGAACCTGTACGGCGGATGAACGGCGTAAAAACCGGTCAGTCGGAGCGGCTTTCGTCCAGGTGAACCGCGGCCAATCAGAACCGATCGGGCCCTAGAACGCGTATTCGTCATAGACCGGTTCCACCGAGCCCCGCCAGGGGCCATGGAATTTCTCCAGCATCTCCTCGGCCGGGGTATGTCCGGCATCGATAATCCGGTCCAGCGGCTCGAGAAAGCGGGTCTCGTCACGGCCGAGGTGGTCGATGTGACCGCGTCGCCGCAACCCCGCATGCGACAGCGCCAGGCATTCCTTGGCGATTTCGAACAGATAGCGATCCCGGATTCGGGCCTTGAAACCGAGGCGCGGCACGTCATCGCGCAACGCCTGGCGCTCATGGGCGTTCCAGTGCTTGGCGAGATCCCATGCCGCATCGAGGCTGGTGTCGTCATAGAGCAATCCGACCCAGAACGCCGGCAGCGCCGGCAGCCGACCCCACGGCACGCCGTCGGCGCCGCGCATCTCCAGATAACGCTTCAACCGCACTTCGGGGAAAATCGTCGAAAGATGATTGGCCCAGTCCGACAGCGTCGGACGCTCGCCGGGAAACGCCGGATTTCTGCCGTCGAAGAAATCGCGGAACGACGAACCCGAGACGTCGATATAGGCATCGCCACGCTTGACGAAATACATCGGCACATCCAGCGCATAATCAACCCAGCGCTCGAATCCCATGCCGTCCTCGAACGCCCATGGAATCATCCCGGATCGCGCATTGTCGGTATCGCGCCAGATCTCGGAGCGGAACGACAGGAAGCCGTTGGGCTTGCCTTCGGTGAACGGCGAATTGGCGAACAGCGCGGTCGCGACCGGCTGCAGCGCCACTGAGACCCTGAGCTTCTTGACCATGTCGGCTTCGGAGGAAAAGTCGAGATTGGTCTGCACCGTGCAGGTCCGGTACATCATGTCGAGGCCGTATTGACCGACCTTCGGCATGTAGCCGGTCATGATCTTGTAGCGGCCCTTGGGCATCATCGGAATCTGCGCCCGCGACCAGGATGGCGTCATGCCCAATCCGAGAAAGCCGATGCCGAGCGGTGCTGCGATCTCGCGCACCTGTGCCAGATGCGCCATCAGTTCGGATTGGGTTTGATGCACGGTCTCGACCGGCGCCCCCGACAATTCAAATTGCCCGCCGGGCTCCAGCGAAATCGCCCCGCCGCCGGTGACGTCATACAGGCCAATGATATTGCCGCGCTCCATGATCGGCTCCCAGCCGAGCAGGAGCTTCATGCCTTCCAAAAGCGCGCCGATGCCGCGGGCGCCCTCGTAGGCGACGGGACGATGGCCCTGCAGCGTGAAAGGCGTTTTTTCGTGTTCGGTACCGATCCGGAACTCCGACGGTGGCTTTACGCCCGCGGCCAGCCACGCGACCAGTTCGTCACGCGACTGCAGCGGCGTCATATCGATCTGGTCACGCGCCATACAAATTCCGGATGTGGGGCGTTTCGACCGAACGCACACGGTGTCGGGGAAGGTTACGGACAGCGTTGTCCGCAACCGTGAAAGTCAAAAGCAGTATCATCGCGCAGGCGCGCCGTCTCTCGCGGCGAGTACCTGCGCCTCATCGCACGAGCAGCCCAGCCGGTCGAGTAGCCCGCAGAGTTTCGCGGCATCCGCGTCGGACAATTTCGAGCCGACATGCTTTTCGATCGCGGCGGAATAGGCGTTCCACATTTTTTTCTGCAGCTCGCGGCCGGTCTCTGTGATCTCGACGAACTGACCGCGCTTGTCGATCTTGCATTCGCGGCGCGCCGCCAGCCCTTCGTCCACCAGCCGGTCGATCAGCCGCGAGGTCGAGTATTGCGGGATCAGCATCTGCCGCTCCAGCTCTACCGGGCGCATTTCGCCGGTCGGCGCCCGCGACAGTTCGAGCAGCGCGTCATACCAGGCCAGCGGCGGAAAACCCGCTTTTTTCAAATCCTGTTCGACCGCGTCGAGCACCCGGCTCTGGATCCGCATCAGGCGAATCCAGGCGGCGGTCGCCTCGGTCGATGGTTTGCGTTTCATGGTACGATCCATAGATATGACGGCTGAGTGTAGCGCACTAAATGCAGCTGCATCAATCTTGACTATTTCATGCAATTGCATTTAGTTATGCGGCCGCCCGTCACCAATGACCCCAGGGAAGGAAACTCCAATGAAACTGTATTATTCGCCCGGCGCCTGCTCGCTCTCCCCCCATATCGCGCTATTGGAAGCCGGTCTGCCCTATGATCTCGTGAAGGTCGATCTTCGCACCAAGAAGCTGGAAAATGGTGACGATTATCTGAAGGTGAATCCAAAGGGTCAGGTTCCGGCACTTGCCCTCGACGGCGGCGAGTTCGTGACCGAGGGTCCGGTCATCGTGCAGATGATCGCCGACAAGGCTTCGGCCAAGAACCTCGCGCCCGCCCGCGACAGCGCCGAGCGTTACAAATTGCTGGAATGGCTCAACTACATCACCTCCGAAGTGCACAAGAATTTCGGCCCGCTGTTCTCACCGGTGCTCTCGGACGACGCCAAGGCCTTCTTCAAGGATCGGGTGATGGGCAAGTTCAAGTACGTCGACGGCGCGCTGGCCGGCCATGATTACCTGATGGGCAAGCAGTTCACCGTCGCCGACGGCTATTTGTTCACGATGCTGTGCTGGGCTGACCGGATGAACTTCGATCTCTCGGCATTGCCGAACCTGCTGGCCTATAAGGCCCGCGTCGCCGCCCGCCCGAAGGTCCAGGAAGCCCTGACCAAGGAAGGCCTGCTGAAGGCGGCGTAAACCTTCCGCGGATAGCGATCGCGCCAAAGGCCGGATCGATGATCCGGCCTTTTTGTTTGTGCGTCATCATCGCAAGCGTCATCCCGGCGAACGCCGGGATCCATAACCACAGGTGTTAAAGTTCGAAGAAGGTCTCTACCATCGTGCCTTTTTCATAGGACACGGCGTATAGGTCCCGGCTCAAGGCCGGGACGACGATCTCGTTTTGCTGCTCGGCCTGTCTCTCGTTCTTTTACGCCGCAGCGAGCTTCTTCGGCGGGAAGCGGCCATAGAACGTCTCGCCCTTGGCCGCCATCTCGATCAGGAGCTTCGGCGGGGTGAAACGCGAGCCGTATTTGGCCTCTAACTTGTGGCACAATTCGACGAAATTTTTCGTGCCCATGAAGTCGATATAGGACAGCGTGCCGCCGGTGAACGGCGCGAAGCCGAAGCCGAGGATCGAGCCGACATCGGCCTCGCGCATGTCGGTGATGACATGATCCTCGACGGTGCGCGCGGCTTCCACCGCCTGCACCACCAGAAAGCGCTGCTTCAGCTCTTCAATGTCGAGCGTATCCGGATCGAGATGCTTCGGCTGCAGGCCGCTCAGGGCCGACCACAGGCTCTTCTGGCCCTTGCCCTTCTCGGGATAATCGTAGAATCCCTTGCCGTTCTTGCGGCCGAAGCGGCCCTGCTTTTCGACCATCTCGACCAGCAGCTTCTTCTGGGTCTGGTCGATGGCATTGGCGCCGAGATCGGCCTCGGTCGCCTTCATGATCTTGAGCACGAGGTCGAGCGCCACCTCGTCGGACAGCGACAGCGGTCCCACCGGCATGCCCGCCATCTTGGCGGTGTTCTCGATCATCGCCGGCGGCACGCCTTCCATCAGCATTTCCAGGCCTTCGGCGGTGAAGCGCAGCACGCAGCGGTTGGCGAAAAAGCCTCTGGAGTCATTGACCACGATCGGCGTCTTGCCGATCAGGCGCACATAATCCAGCGCGGTGGCAAGCGCGACATCGCCGGTGTTCTTGCCGACGATGATTTCCACCAGCATCATCTTCTCGACCGGCGAGAAGAAGTGAATGCCGATAAACTTGCTCTGGTCCTTGAACTCCTCCGCCAGCGAATTGATCGGCAGCGTCGAGGTGTTGGAGGCGAAGATCGCGTCGGGCTTCAGCAGCGGCTGCGCCTTGGCATAAGTTTCGGCCTTGACCTTGCGATCCTCGAACACCGCTTCGATGATGAGATCGCAATCCTTCAGCACGCTGTAGTCGGCGGTGGCGCTGATGCGCGACAGGATGGCGTCGCGATCGCTTTCCTTGGCGCGGCCTTTCTTGATCAGATCGTCGATCACGGCCTGCGCGTGGCCCTTGCCCTTGTCGGCGCTTTCCTGATCGCGGTCGATCAGCACCACGTCAATGCCGGCGCGCGCCGAAACATAACCGACGCTGGCGCCCATGAAGCCGGCGCCGATGATGGCCAGTTTCTTGACCTTGGTGGCCGGTACATTTTGCGGACGCCGTGCGCCCTTGTTCAACTCCTGCATCGACAGGAACAGGCTGCGGATCATCGCCGCGGCTTCCTTGCTGCGCAGGATCTGGGTGAAGTAGCGCGATTCCACCCGCAGCGCCGCGTCGATCGGAAGCTGCAATCCCTCATAGACGCACTGCATGATGGCGCGCGCCGCCGGATAATTGTCATAGGTTTCGCGGCGGAAGATCGCATTGCCGGCCGGGAACATCATCATGCCGGCCTTGGAATAGACCGGGCCGCCCGGCAGCTTGAACGCTTTGTCGTCCCAGGGCGCGACCGCCTTGCCGCCGCCCTTGATCCAGTCCTTGGCCGATGTGACGAGGTCGGCGGCGGGGACGACCGCATCGACCAGCTTCAGCGCCTTGGCCTTGTCGAGATTGATGGCCTCGCCCTTGAGCAGCAGTTGCATCGCATCCTGCGGCGGCACGATGCGCGGCACGCGCTGGGTGCCGCCGGCGCCGGGGAACAGCCCGACCTTGAAACAGCCCGACCTTGACTTCGGGCAGCCCGAGACGGGTCTTCGGATTGGCTGCCGCGACGCGGTAATGGCATGACAGCGTCAGTTCGAACGCGCCGCCGAGCGCGAGCCCGTTGATCGCGGCCGCCCACGGCTTGCCTGATGTCTCGATGGCACGAAACACCAGCGAGGATTTGCGGCTCTCGTCGAACAGCATCTGGTTGGCCGCGACCTCGCCCTTGGCCTGAAGCAATTCGGTATAGCGGCGGTTCATGCCCTCCAGCATCGACAGATCGGCGCCGGCGGAGAACGCCTCCTTGCCGGAGGTGACCACGACGCCCTTGACGGCGGCGTCGGCGGAGGTCTGCTTCACGATCTCCTCGAGTTCGTTGATCGTGGTCTCGTCGAGCACGTTCATCGAACGGCCGGGAATATCCCATGTCACCAGCGCAATGCCGTCGGTGTCGGTCTCGACTTTGAAATTCTTGAAGGCCATGTTGTTTGCTCCCTTAGCCACGTTGCCAGTCGCCATAAGGCACGCCGGATTTATGCGTTAATCGGTAAAGATCGCCGTCCTGGTCGTGGACGAGGTCAATCTCGGAGTAGTGACAGCGTTCGCGTTGCGCGCGGGTACCAACGACCAGAAAAACAGCGTCGCGGCCGGTGCGGTTCACCAGATGATGGCCGTTCGGGACACTGGCCTTGAAGCCTGCGGCATCGCCCGGCCTCACGATCGTTTCGCCTTCATCCTCGATCAACACCAATTCGCCCTCAACGACGTAGACAAACTCGTCTTCCTGCTCATGCCAATGACGCGCCGACGATGCTGCGCCGGGCCTCAACCGAAAGAGATTGACGCCGAACTGCGTCAAGCCCGCGGCATCGCCGAGCGACTGCCACTCTCGACCGTCGACGATTTGCGCGAACGGCTCCGGATAGGTCGTTCCGCTGCGCACCGGCAACGCGCTCAGGTCAATTTTCGGCATCAACCTCTCTTCTCGTCGCTTGTGTTTTTCGCTGCCGCACTCCCCCTTGCGGGAGAGACCGTAGGGTGGGCAAAGGCGCGCTTGGCGCCGTGCCCACCATCTTAACCTGTCACGTCTCGTGGTGGGCACGCTTCGCTTTGCCCACCCTACGGCTCTACAGCCTACACCCGCTCGATGATCGTTGCGGTGCCCATGCCGCCGCCGATGCACAGCGTGACCAGCGCGGTCGACTTGTTGCTGCGCTCGAGCTCGTCAAGCACGGTCCCGAGAATCATCGCGCCGGTGGCACCAAGCGGATGGCCGAGCGCAATGGCGCCGCCATTGACGTTGATCTTGGCGTTGTCGATGTCGAAGGCCTGCATGTAGCGCAGCACCACCGAGGCGAACGCCTCGTTCAATTCGAACAGATCGATGTCCGACTTCTTCATACCCGAGC
>NZ_JBEKCZ010000058.1:0-26338 GCF_050014615.1 Bradyrhizobium sp.
AAACGGTTTCCGGCTCCCGGAAAACGTCGAGGCCCGCCTTAACGGAAACGAGCTCCCACATCTCGTCGCGAACCTAGGCGTGATGAGATGTACTACGCGGCCTCCGTCAGCTCCCCTGGCGGGGGCCGTGCTCGTTTTGGCGGGCGCGGCGAGCGCGGCATCGTGCGCTGGTTTGATTCCGATTCATGTTTCAAACAGCTTACTCTGGCGTCGTCGCCCGGCAAAAGCGCGAAGCGCGTCCTAGACCGGATGACCGGGCGATCCAGTATTCCACGGACGGTTCGTGCTTGTACGAAACGCCTCGGCGTACTGGATGCCCCGCTTGAAGCGGGGCATGACGATTAGGGAACGTGACTCCGCTTTCCCGCGGCGCGATACGCCCGAGTTGTGTGCATGAACCTTGTCCCTCCAAACAGAGGGCGCGGGGAATGCCGGGCGCTTGGCGCACCCGCGGCCGCGCGTGGTCATGATGCCCGGAACATTGCTGCTGCCGAAATCAGAAATTCAGCCGGCTCCGCTGCTGATGGCAGCTATCAGTGCAGCCCTTTTGGCTGTTGTTTTTTTAAGTCGAACGGCGAGCACGGCCGACGACGACGGCTTCGTCACCCTTGGCAAAACGCCTGATATCGGTGCTGCGTCGCGACTTTGACGAACGCGCTAGAACAGGCGATGCGGTATGTATCCGCTCTTCGTGCCCATCTTGAGGTGCATGTGTTGCGGTGGGCACGGCGCGAACGCGCCTTTGCCCACCCTACGGCGTCCGTTCGGATGACGACATCAATCGCCGGCGGCTACGCTACCGCGGCGACGTCCTGCGACTGCGCTTCCTCTGGAAACAACCGGTCCTGCCCGCTGGTATAGAGCGTCTCGCCGAAATGCAGCCTGGCATTGTTGGCTTCGCGCTTTTTGACGTCTTCCTCGCCGTACAGGAACGCCAGGAAGGCATAGCGCCGCCCCTTGGTGACCGGCGTCACCTGATGCAGCGCGCCGCATGAAAACACCAGGGCGCCGCCTTCCGATGGCCGGTAGGCCTTGCGGCCGAATTCCGGGAACATCAGGTCGCAGCCTTCGAAATTGTTGTTGAGATTGATCGAGACCGCAAAGCGCCGATGCTGGGCGCCGGCGTTGACGTTGTCGCGGTGACGATGGAAATGGCCACCGACCTCGCTGTCGTAGCAGGCGACGATGCAGCGATCCATGCGCGTCGCCCGAAACTGGAAGAATTGCTCGATCGCCGGAACCAGCCGGCGCACGATCTGGCCGCGGACGAGTTCGCGAACCTCGGGCGCCGCCACCGCGACGTCGCTGCGGCGCTTGAGCCGCCAGTCGGACAGCGTCGTGGTCTTGCCGGCGACGTCGAACTGGAAGCCGGAATCCACGCCGCCCTGCTGGTCATAGAACTGGACCAGGAAGTCGCAGATCTCGAAACTGAAAACGCGCGGCACCATCAGCGCCGGGGCGAACATCGGCACCCCGGCGGAATCATCGACCGCCGGAAGACCGCCCAGCACATTGCGAACGGTTTGCGCATGGCCCTGCGGGTTGTCCCAGGCGATATCGGCGATCGCCCGCAGCATCGGATCGAGCACGACGGTGCGCGGCATCTCCTGCGCGCCGAACGCGCGGGTGATCGCGCCGTCATAATCGGCGAGGCAGAAAAGCTTGCTGTTGCTGATCGCGGCGAGACTGGCGATATCGGCCGGCGGCGCGGTGAAGACGCAGCCGATGATGGCATGGTCCTCATGGAGCGCAGCACTCGCGCTCGCGAGCTCGGCGAGTTCGGCCATGGCCCGCGGATTGGCCGGCGAGCCCAGGAAGCTCAGCGCCACCCAGCGGCCGGCGCTGACATGCAGATCAAACGATCCGCCGGTCACCAGCGGCGCGCTGAACCACGGCACCGGATCACCCAGAACCACGCGATTACCGGCTGCTTGATGGTCGATCATGGTCGAACTTTCGCTAAGCGTTGCCTTGAAGCGTTGCATTGCCTGTTTGCGAAAAACTAGGCTGGCTATGGTTAACTTTTGCTTAACAAATCAGCCCCCCGCGCCCTCACTCGTCAAAGGGAAGGGTGGCCTGACCTTCGGTCCAGTTGATGACATCGAAGAACATGCCACGGGTGAGCATTTCCTGTTCGAGATCGGCGGCGTGCTTTTTCCAGTCGGGCGTCTCCCGAACGCGGAATCGGGTTGCCATACCCTGCCGTTTCAAGGCGTCGTCGGCCGCCAGCGCGCCACGCGCGGCCTCGTACATCATGGTCAGGCTGTCATTGGTGAACGCTTGATAATTCATCGAGCCCCGGGCCCCAATGGAAAACCCGCCATGGTTGGCCAGAACGATTAACCCGCAGTTACAGAGCGGGCGCGTGGCCGACGCCAACCGCCCGACGAAACCATTTTTCCGCCCCGACGAAGCGGACCTGAAACAGACCCGCGATAGCGTCGCCCCCGATCAACAACGGGGTTCGATCATGTGGGCACTCATCATCAGCCTGCTCTACGAGCAGTCCTGCAAGCAATATCTGGCCGACATGCTCAAGCACCAGCACCGGTGGATCTAAGGTCGGGATACGCCAATGGCTGCACTCGCAAAGGTGCTCTCGCACCCGTTTCCGAAAACCCGATCTGATGTCGGGCCGCTCACGATGATCGCGATCTTTTGTGGCGCCGGTCTGTCGGTGTCCCTGCTTCTGGCCGCTTGCGGTTTCGATCTCGGAGCCGGTCTTTTCTAGGCCGGGCGGAGGCGAACTGAACGCGCTCCCCAACGCGCGGCGATCGCCCCGCTCCCGACAGTCGCTTCAGGGCTGTCCTTCACTCAGCGGGCACACTCGATCGGGGGTTAGCCAATTCGGACGGCGCGCGGCGGAAAACCAGCCAGCCAAACAGCAGCGTATCGGCAAGCACAATCAGCGAGGATACCGCGGCGATCGGATCGCCGATGGCGTGCCCTGAATGCACCAGACCTACGCCGATGGTCATGACGATCGTGCCGGCAATCCAGATCCAGACCTGCAGCGAAGCCAGACTGCTGCGATCGACGGCGGGGTGCAGGTGATAATAAATACCGAAGAGAAAGAGAGACACCCAGCCCAGCAGATTGAGGTGGGCATGGGCCGGCATGGTGGAATGATCCTCGCTGATCCCCATCACGATGCCCCAAAGCATGCCGGCGATAACCAGCAGCACGGCGGCGCGGAAGCACAAAATGGAAGCTTTCATTTTCAACCCTCCCCAAAGTTTGATGAGTGTCACCATACCCAGCGAGGCGCACGGGGGGCAAGACGTGGTCTCAGGACAGACCTGACCTCAAGCTCACGGCGTCACGCCGAGTGCCCTGAGTTCCGCAGTGGCCCCTTCCCATTCGGCGAAGCTCTTCGGACAGTCGCGCGCCGCCAGGCCGAACAGGCGTTTTGCCTCGGCGGTGTCAGCCCCGCGCAACGCAAATTCGCCGCTGTAGAAGTTGGTCTCGCAGATATGGCCGAGCTTGACGGTCGCATCGGGATGCTCGGCGGCGGCAAGCACCGCGGCTGGCGTTAACTGCCCCATGAACAGCCGGATCACCGGGGCCGGCCAGGCCGTCATGTCGATCCTGGTGACCGCCTGCGGCAACCGGCTCGGAAGATTGCTGCGCTGCCCCGCGATGTCGAGCCACAGCGCCGCATAGGGGTCTCTTGGCGCAAGCTGGCTCGCCTGGCTGAAATCGGCAGCCGCCCTGGGCAGCGCACGGTTAAGCAGATGGGCGCGCCCGCGATTGAAATACGCGCTCATGTTGCGGGGATCGAGCCGGATCACCTCGCTGTAATCGGCGATAGCAAGGTCGCGGTCGGCCTTATTCGCATAGCCCGCGGCGCGGTTGGCAAAGGCATAGGCGATCGCGGGATCGAGCCGGATCGCCTCGCTGGCGTCCGCGATGGCGCGGTCGTTGTCGCCTTGGCCGAGGTAAGCCCCGGCACGGGTCGCGAAGGCAAGGGCGTAGTCAGGGACAAGCCGGATCGCCTCGGTGGTGTCGGCAATGGCGCGGTCGTTGTCGCGCTTCTTGAGGAAAGCCGCGGCCCGGTTGGCAAAGGCCGGCCCGTATCCGGGATCGAAGCCGATCGCCTCGGTGGCGTCAGCGATGGCGTGGTCGGCGTCGCCCTTGTTCACATAGGCGCCGGCGCGGTTGGTATAGGCCAAAGCCAGTCCGGGATCGAGCCGGATGGCCTCGCTGGCGTCGGCGATGGCGCGGTCGTTGTCCTTCTTGTTGACGTAAGCGCCGGCCCGATTGGCGTAGGCCATGGCGCGATAATGCACGGTTTCCCAGCCGCTATCGATCAGGCGCGTACAGCCCGCAATGGCGCGGTCCGGATCGCTCAAACCTGCCTTGCAATCGTCCCAGTCATTCGCGGCGCGAAGCGGTCCCGCATTCGCGAGCAACATCGCCCCCACGGCCAGTAGTACCGAAACGCGCATAGCCTTCCCCTTCGGACCGGCGGCGGAATTTTATTATCACAAAACCGCCGGCCGAAAGAGACGATGCAAAGCGTGCTGCGGCGTTGTTCGATGGCGGCAATGAAAATCCCAGGGCGCGATCGATCCAGAATCGGAACTCAGCCCGCCGCGGGCTTTGTAAACTCCCAAAGCCCGTCTTCGCGTTCCGAGAAGCCGTTGTCGCGATAGATGTCGCGGCCCGGGATATTGCGCGGCGCCGGTTCGATCGGAACCGAAACCCTAGGCCTCGGTTGGCTCGGCCGCGGCGTCCTCGCGTTCGGGCGCGGCCTTTGCGACGGGGGCTTGAGGCGCCGGTATCGGCCGGGCGATGAGGACGAGCCCGTCGAGCTCGTGCTGTTTCTGTCTTTCGACGAACCTGACCGCAAAACCGGTGGGAAAAACCCTGGTGACGCGGCCGACGCAGGCGCCGACGGCAAGCGGCGTTCCAATCTTCGGCTGCAACTCAGCGGAAACGGCGGCGCCCGTGACCGACATGTCGATGATAAAGCACGGATGGATGGTGCCGTCAGCCAGCGTCAGGGTCGAATGGGGATGGGCCGGGATCACGCGCGGCTCCTTCCTCAGATCGATAATTTGCGGATCTTTCTGCTTCTCTTCCAGCCAGGTGAGCTTGTCCGAGAGCTTCTGACGCACCGCGTAAGTCACATCGAGTTCGAGCAGAAAGCAGCCCGGCCTGGTGTCGCTGATGCGGCCATCGAGCTTGCCGAAATCGCGGAAGTAGGATGTGAGGGTATCTCCGACCTTGCCGACGACAGGCACGTCGACCATCATCCGGTACGGCGAAACACGCGTGGTGCGGCAGCGGAAGGTACGAAGCTTTCCTTCGGGATCATACCAGTTTGAGAGCGTGTAATGACCGTCAACAGCGATATTGACGGCCCGCTGCTTGAGAAACCGATCGGTAGACACGGCAAATTCCCCGGTGGATTCATTACCGATCGATTTCGTAGTGTATCCGACTTAATGAAAGTGCTGCACAGGATACCGATCGTCGCTTATCGTTAGCAAAGTAAGACCGATTAGGCTCAAATTTTTGGTTTTGACGCGTTTTCCCGGCGCGAACCGGTACCCACGGAGCCTGTCGTCGGGCGCGCATTGGCGAGACCCGCTGGTTCGAAAACGCTTTGGAACTCAGCCCGCCGCCGGCTTTGTAAACTCCCAAAGCCCGTCTTCGCGTTCCGAGAAGCCGTTGTCACGATAGATGTTGCGGGCCGGGATATTGCGCGGCGTCGGAATGATGCGCCCGCGCAGGGTCTGCGGCGTCCCCTTCATCTCGTCCAGAACGTGACGCAGGAAGGTGTGCTCGACGCCCATCCCGAGCGCGCGGCAACTGATCGCGAAGCCCACGATCTCGCCCTCGGTGATGACGGCGGCGCCGACCAGGCCATGATCGCCGAGGCGATCCGACACGTCGATCGCAAACAGGCGGGTGTCCGGATTTCCGGCCAGTGCCGCCAATTCGCCCGACGAGAATTTGCGGCCCGTGGTGTTGAACTGGGTGGTGCGCGAAAACAGCTCGCCGACCCGTTCCAGTTTGGTCGAGGCCGGATCAAGACGCTCGACCCGGCATTGAATGCGCAGCGACTCGATATATTGCGCCTCCCCCAGCGTCTCGGTCCGCAATTGCTGGCGCGCGATCTGGGCCTTGACCAGCGTGCTGCGCGCGGCCGCCTCCGCGGTAATGACCGGAATCTGCAAGCGCGGATCGTTGAGCAGGCGCCGGCGCAGGCTGAAGGGATCCTCGCCCCAGACCTCGACCTCCGGCAATCGCTGCCGGACGCGGTCGCGTTCAACGGCCTTGTCATCGATGAACAGGAAGGTATCGAGCCCGAATCCGAGTTCCTCGGCGATCGAGCGGATATTGCCGACCTTGTCGTCCCAGTTGACGCGCCAGGTCACGAAATCATCCGGCGTGAGCAGCCGCTGCGCCGGATAGTGATCCGGATATTTCCACAGCTCGCGCACCGTGGCTTCGTCATTCTTGCTGACGCAGGCCAGCACGATGCCGCGCTTCTTGAGACAGAGCAACGCTTCGTGCAGGCCGAAATAGAGGCCGATATAGGAGAAGGCGCCGCTGATTTCCGGCGTCCATGCAAACGGGCTGCCGGTTTCCGCGAGCACGCCCGGCCACAAGGTGCCGTCGAGGTCGAGGATCACGCATTTCTTGCGCCCGATCCCCATCACGGTCACCAGCGCGTCGATGTGTTTTTCCGCGATCACAGTTTCGCGGCCATAGGGATCACCGCCCAGCGCCTGAACCAGCGGCGCGGTATCCGGGAAGATGCCGTGAACGGCAGCCTTTTCATTTTCCGGCCGCTGCAGCATCCATCCCGGCGAGCCGAAATGGGTAAAGCCCACCTGCCCGTCGTCGAGCAGCCGTTCGGAACCGACGCCCGCCAGCGCGGCCGCGACATCGATCACATAGACGTCGGAAAAGGCGCTCGCGAGTTCGGCCAGCGCCACATTGGTCAGCCGGAACCTGGTGCGGTGTCCCTTCACGCCGCGTTCGGCGAGGCCGAGCGGCTGCACCGTCGGCTCCGGCAGATTGTCGATCAGGATCGGCGCCGAGGTCACTTCGCGCAGCTTGCTCAGAAGCTCGGTGGTATGCCCGATATAGGCCGCATGCGGGTTATAGCCGTCGATGTCCTCGGCGACGAGGTGGCGGGCCCGCAGCGCGCCGATGAAAACCACATCATGCTTGCGTTCGCCGGCAAAACGAATGTCGTCGGGGAAGGTCGCGGAGACATGCAGATCGATGCCGCGGCGCGCGGCTTCGCGGCGCAGAAAGTCGGCTTCCATCTGGATATCGCAATCGCCGAACAGCACCGCATCGACGCGCCGCCGGGTGGCGCCGAAATCATCGAGCCCGTAGGCGGCGCCGACCGCCCAGTAGGAGGCCGCGCCCTCCTTCAACTCGCGCCGATAGCGCTCGAGCATTTCGGCGGGGTCGCGGCCATGCTTGGACGCAAGCTCGGCGCCGATATCAGCCAGTTCCTGCTCCGGCGTCTGTTCGGTCAGGATCTGGCGCGACTGCAGTTCCATCACGGTGCGCTCCACGACATCGCGCAGATCCGCCGCCGTCTCATGCGGCTTCGCGATCAGCGCCGCCATGGCGTCGCAATCTTCCGGAACCCGGCGCGGCTGCGCAAAATAATCGATCAGCGTGCTGATATCGCCATCGGCAGGCAAACGCATATGGCTGATCGCGTGGACGATCAGGGTGCGATCCTTGCCAACAGGCAGCTGATGAACGAAGCGGGAGCGGCGCAAGATCATACCTGCCTATAAGCTCGCCGGCCTGATTTGTGGAATGGAAAAATCAGGGAAAGGATACGGCGGCGGGTTTTTTCCACATCCGTCCAGCGGCTGCGCGCGGCGCCACGGGCGCGAATACGTTGCGAGGCAAGTTTAGCCCGACGCTTGGGCACCACGAAACACACGATGACGCTGTCTTCGATGCGGCGGCATCAGATAGATTCGATCAACCTCGTCAGAAACGTCGCGAAAACGCGGACCCGCGGGCTTTCTGTGCGCACCGGCGGCCATACCAGCCAAATACCACCTCGATCGACTGCATGATCGGCGAGTACAGTGCGAAGGCGTCCATCCGCGATGGCGCGCGCCGCCAGGTAGTGGGGCAGCTGGGCAAGGCCGAGGCCGGCAATAGCGGCCAGCGCTACGGCCTCGCTGTCGTTGAACACAGGCCCGCTTGGTGGTCGCCCAGGAGCCTTCCACCCCTTGAAGGCCCAATATTCCAGTCGGCCCGACGTGGGAAACCGAAGACGAAGACAGGTGTGATTGGGCACGTCATCGGGCGTCTCGGGCGCGCCCCGTCGTTCGAGATAAGAGGGAGACGCGCAGGTAACGAAGCGGTGCGGCGCGAGCTTTCGGGCAACCAGGCGCGAGTCTTCTAGTTCGCCGGTGCGCAAGGCAAGGTCAAAGCCCCCCTCGACCATGTCCACCATGCGATCATCCAGACTTACATCGAGCGTGACGTTGGGATAGGCGGCGATGAATTGATCGAGCGCCGGAACGATAACGCGGCGGCCCATGGCCGCTGGTATGCTCACCTTCAGTCGTCCTCGCGGGGACCTGCGCGTCTCGGCGATTGCATTCTCGGCTTCCTGGACATCTTCGATGATACGTGTGGCGCGTTCAAAAAAGATATTGCCTTCGCCGGTCAAGGCGATGGAGCGGGTCGTACGCTGGAGAAGCCTGACGCCAAGCCGCCCCTCCAAGCGAGCAACCGCCTTGCCGACCGCGGAGGCGGACACACCCAGACGCCGGCCAGCCGCGGCGAACCCGCCGGTCTCCACCGATGCGACGAACGCCACCAGGCCGCTCATAGATTCGAGGTTGGCAATTGCGGACATTTTGTCCGCAGTATTCTCCCACTTAGGCCTATTCCGTCAAGCGTGACGAAGCCCGATGTTTGCGGAAGTCAAACGCATGGCAGTCCCGAGCAGGCACTCAGCAGCCTCCCTGGACCGAACAGGAGAGTCTTATGGAACGTCGAGATATTTTGCGAGCAGGAGCCGCGCTAGGGGGCGCAGCCATCATCGGCGCGATGCCCGGATCCGCCGGTGCTCAGGATCGAGCCCAGGCACCCGCGGGCACAGGCGGAGAGATCAAGACGGACGACCGGCCCACATTCACGGTGCCGGCGCCACGCGTCGCCAAGAAGATCGCGCTTGAGGAGCATATCGAGTCTCCCGACTTCCCCGCCACGGGCAGCCACCCGTTCGTGCGGGAGGACTATTTCCAGGACGTCGAGCGGCGCCTGCAGGACTACAAGCTCCGGCTCGAGGGCATGGATAAGGCGGGCATCGGCGCGACAATCGTATCACTCACGCAGCCGGGCATCGAGGCGATCCTCGACAAGGACAAGGCCGTCGAGATGTCCAAGCGGACGAACGATCACATCGCCAATTTCTTCGTCAAGAACGCGCCCGGTCGCCTCTACGGTTTCGCCGCCGTGGCGATGCAGGACCCGCGCGCCGCGGCGGACGAGCTGGAGCGGGCCGTGAAGACGCTCGGGGCCAAGGGGGCGCTGGTCAACGGCTACACGAATATCGACGACGAGAACGAAGGGCGCTACCTGGACGAGCCTCCCGTCTGGGAGTTCTGGGAGCGCGTCGCGGCCCTGAATGTGCCGGTGTACCTGCACCCCCGCATCCCGATGCCGAACCAGCAGCGCATGTACGCCGGCTATCCCGCGCTCGTCGGCGCCCCCTGGGGCTTCGGCATCGAGACCTCGACGCACGCCGTACGGCTGATCCTGAGCGGGCTGTTCGATAAATACCCGAACCTGACGGTAATCCTCGGCCACCTCGGCGAGGCATTGCCCTTTACCCTGCCACGCCTGGAGAGCCGCCTGCGTCACGTCAACAATGGGAGCCACGGAAAGCACGTGCTCCGACCGACCGAATACCTTCGCCGCAACTTCTTCATCACCACGGCGGGCTCCTTCCGCACCCAGACCCTCCTCGACACCATCGGCGAGGTCGGATCGGATCGAGTGATGTTCTCCGTCGATTACCCCTATGAGTCGATGCAGGAGGGCGCGGATTGGTTCGACAGCGCCTCGATCAGCGAGGACGACCGCCTGAAGATCGGCAGGACAAACGCCGCCAAGCTGTTCAACATCACCTAAACTCACCAACGCCGGATATCCAGGAGAACAGAAATGGAAAACAAGTTCCTCATGCAGCGGTTCGTCGAGTTCATTAATACCGCGAGCGAAAAGCTCGCTGACGAGCTAATCTCCCCGAAGGCAATATTTCACGTTCCCGGTCGCCCCGAGCCGCTGGTCGGACCGGCCGGATATCTTGAGATCATCGGAATGATGCGCGGTGGCTTTCCCGACATCCAGTGGACTCTCGAGGAGACGATCACCGAAGGGGACAATGTTGCGGCACGCTTCACCATGAGAGGCACGCATCAAGGGAGCTTTTTCGGCGTGCCGCCCACAGGAAAGAAAATCGCCGTGCAGGCGATGAACTTCTACCACTGGTCCGACAGACAAATCGTTGGGGAACGCGGACAGCCGGACTTGTTGGGGCTGCTTCAACAAATCGGCGCCGCGCCCATGTGATAGGCGGCAATCGCTCCTATAACATGATCCGAGGCTGAAAATCCGCGAGCGCAATTTGCCGATTACGTCGGGCTTCACTTGACGTCTTGCCTGGCTGGAGCAACACTTGGCCGGCTCGATTGACAGTTTCGTACCTGATCGGGGAACTGATGGCGATCGAGAGCACGGATCGTGCACCAACTGAATTAGAAACCGGCGAGGTGCAGGACCATGCTTGACCCGGACCGCATTGACCCGGACCGCGATGACTGTCCCACGGCATTCAAACTTGCTTGCAACCTTGCTGGCAATCCTGATCGCCGCGAGGTTCTGGTAGGGGCGCTCGTTGTTGGCGGGCTCGCCGCACTCGCGACCTTGCCGCCCGGTTCGGCCGCGGCCGCATGGTCCGAGGAATCGGCGGCGCGGTTTTTCGAAATTTCGTCGCTGTTGATTCCTCATCGCCTCAACGAGGCGATCGGCAAGCGCATTGGCGCTTTGATGAGCGCGCTCAATCCGTCATTGTCGGAGCACGTGGCCGGGCTCCTTGCCATCGCAAAACAAAAGAACGCGCAGATCGTCGAGGACTTCTTTCCCGACGTGCCGGAGGGTCCGCTGCGGGACACTGCGCTGGCGATTATTTCCGCCTGGTATCTGGGGGTCGTGTCCGACGCGCCCGATGCCGAGGTGGTCGCCTTGGAATATGCGCTGATGTACGGGCCGACCAGCGACGTCATGACCATCCCCTCCTACGCGGTCTCAGGACCGAACGGGTGGACCGCCAACGCTCCCCCTCTCAGCGACATGCCCAAATTTTGATCCGGTGCGCGCGAAGACCATAGCGGATTGTCCAGATGGCGAGTGACTCCAACGCAGATGTCGTCATCGTGGGAACCGGAGTGGTCGGTTGCCTGGTCGCAGAAAGGGCCCTGGACGCCGGCCTGTCGGTGCTGATGCTCGAAGCCGGCCCTCGCGTCGACCGCTGGCGCATCGTCGAGAATTACCGGAACCTGCCGCCGAGCCTTCGGCTGTTTCATTGGGACGCGCCCTACCCGCCGAAACCATGGGCGCCGCATCTCGAAACCCGCCGGGACAAAGAGTCAGAGCAATACCTGCAATTGGAAGGGCCGAATGCCCGCGCCTATCTCCAGGGCTACGTCCGCTATGCCGGAGGCGCGACCTGGCACTGGGCCGGACTGTGCTGGCGCTTGTCTCCCGAAGACATGCGCCTCAACAGCCTTTACGGCGTCGGCCGGGACTGGCCGTTCGGCCATGACGTCATCGAGCCCTATTATACCGCCGCCGAATATGCGATCGGCGTGTGCGGTCCGTCCGACCCCGCATTGCAATGGCCGCCAAATGCAAAACGCTCCAAACCCTACCCGATGGGACCGACGCCCTTCGGTCCCGGTGAGCATCGTCTCACCGAGGCGGCCGCCAAAATCGGCTTGATCAACCTGCCGGCGCCTCAGGCGCGCAACAGCGGCGTCTCCTACCACGGCCGGCCGGCCTGTTGCGGCAACAACAATTGTTTTCCGGTCTGTCCGATCGCCGCCAAATACGACGCGGCGACGGCTTTGCCGAAGATCGAGGCCAAGGGCGGCAAGATCCTGGCCAATGCCGTGGTCTATCGAATCGAGACGGGCGAGAAGAATTCGATCGAAGCGGTTCACTATTTCGATCCACAGAAGAGCTCGCACCGGGTCACGGCCAGGATCTTCGTGATTGCCTGCAACGGGATCGAGACGCCGAAGCTGCTGCTGCTGTCGAAGGACGGGCGCAATCCCAACGGCGTCGCGAACAGCTCCGATCAGGTCGGGCGCAACATGATGGATCAACCGAAGCTCACCGCGGACCTGGAACTCGGGGAACCGCTGTGGACAGGCGTCGGGCCGGTTCAGAGCAGCAGCATCCTCAACACGACGCAGGGTGAATTCCGCAGCCGCTATGCGGGGGCGATGTTCCGCATGGAGAACTTCGCCCGCAGTCCGCTCGGCGCCGCCGCCGCGCTGAAAAAGAGCCTGGTGGGGAAGGCCTTGGATGCAGAGATCAGGCGGCTTTCCGCTTGTACCGCCAGGTTGAGCGTCGAGCACGAACCGCTGCCTTCGCCGAACAACCGTCTGACGCTGTCGGACAAGAAGGACTGGCTCGGTATCAACAAACCGAACATCTATTACGACGTCGGCGACTATGTGCGCCAAAGCGCCAAGGAATACACCGTACCTTTGCTGCAAAAGCTTGCAGCCGAACTTGGTGCCACCAATTTCCAGCTATCCCAGGAGTTCCTCAACAGCGACCACATCATGGGCGGCTGCATCATGGGGAGCGATCCGGCGACGGCGGTCGTCGATGCCGACTGTCGCGCGCATGATCATCACAATTTGTTCCTGCCCGGCGGCGGCGCGATGCCGAGCGGGACGGCTTCCAACAGCACGCTCACCATGGCGGCGCTGGCGCTGAAGGCGGCCGACGCGATCGCCGATCAACTCAAGCACGGCTGATCATGGGCAATTCCTTGGGCAATTCCTTGAGCAAGTCCCGTCATGGCATCGCTGCGCTGCTGGTCTTGTTCGCCGCAATGGTGGTGACCGGCATTTCCTGTGCGGCCGGTCCGCCCGATCAAACGGCTGCCGTGATCGCGCGTGGGGAGTATCTGGCGACGGCCGCGGATTGCGGGGCCTGCCACACCGCGCCTGATGGCAAGCCCTTTGCCGGCGGGCTGCCGATCTCGACGCCGCTCGGCACCATCTACTCGACCAATATCACGCCGTCGCCGGAGTTCGGGATCGGGCTTTACACCGAGGAAGAATTTTCGCGCGCGCTTCGCCGCGGGGTTCGGCGCGATGGCGCCAACCTCTATCCCGCAATGCCCTACACGTCCTATGCGATTTTCACCGAAGACGACGCGCATGCGCTCTATGTCTATTTCACGCAGGCGGTAAAGCCCGTCGATCAGCGGGCGCCGCCCACCGCGCTGCCGTTTCCGATGAACATCCGCGCGTCGATGATGGGCTGGAACCTGCTGTTCCGGAACACGGCAGCCTTCGTACCGGATCCGCATCAACAGGCGGAATGGAATCGGGGCGCCTATCTGGTCGAGGGCGCCGCGCATTGCTCGACCTGCCATACGCCGCGCGGTTTTTTGATGCAGGAGGAAACCAGCCGCGCGTTGTCGGGCGCGCAAGTCGGGCCCTGGTACGCGCCCAACATCACGTCGGATCCGACCAGCGGCATTGGAAGCTGGAGCAAGGAAGATCTGGTGGCGTATCTGCGCACGGGACATTTGTCGCGAAAGGCGCAGGCTGCCGGAAGCATGGGCGAAGCGGTAGAAAAAAGTTTCCAGCACCTCACGGCGTCCGATCTCGATGCGATCGCGACTTACGTCAAGAGCGTTCCGGCCGTCCACGATCCCGGTGACAATGGTTCCCGCTTCACGGCCGGAAAAGCGTCTTCCGAGCTCGCAGCGTTGCGCGGACGCGACGGCATCACGTCCGATGCGACCGATCCCGCCGGCGCCGTCCTGTTTCAAGGCAATTGCGCCTCCTGCCATTCGGCTGAAGCTCAAGGCAGCAAGGACGGCTACTATCCGAGCCTGTTCCAGAACTCGGCAACGGGCGCGAAAAACGCGACCAATCTTGTTGCCGCCATCCTGTACGGCGTGGATCGCACGATAGCGGGGCGACAGGCCTTCATGCCCGGCTTCGGCGGTCACCCGACCGACGCCAATCCCCTCAGCGATCGCGACATCGCGGTGCTGGGCAACTACGTGCTCACCCATTACGGGTCGGCCAACACCACCATCACCGAAGCGGAGGTCGCCGAGGTGCGCCGGGGCGGGCCCGCCTCTGCGCTGCTCATGCTCGCCCGCGGCGGCGTGGCCGCGGCTGTCATCGTGTTTCTGGGCATTGTCCTTGTCGTCTTCAAACGACGAAAGACCTTCTCCCCGGATGTCGGACGCAAGGCGTAAGGGCGGCATCACGCCGGGGGCGCAATGGTAAAAGGCGCATGAAATTCTCAAAACTCTCGTCGTGGGATATCGCCTATGCCGTCGACATGGCCATCGCATGTCTCATCACCTACTGGGTCATGGCCTTTCTGCTTCCGCACTGGTTCGGCTGGCCCAGCACATCCGTTGGTGTGTTATGGGCGGTGATTTCCACCGTCTTCGTCTACAAGGATTCGCGCGCCCACAGTCTGTCGGCCGGAATTGCGCGCCTGATTGCGACATTCGCCAGCTTCGCTTTGTGTCTGATCTATCTCTGGCTGTTGCCCGCGACGATCATTGGCATGGCGGCGCTGATCGCGATCGGCGTGCTGCTGATGATGCTGATCGGCCAGCGCGATGAGACGGGCCTGACCGCCATAACGATCGCCGTGATCATGATCGTCGCGGCGGGTAACCCGCAGAACCCTGAGCTGCAGCCGATCCTGCGCCTCGTCGACACCGTCGTCGGGATTACGGTCGGTGTCGCCTGCAAATGGGTCAATTCATTTGTCTTTTATAGAATCACCGGCGAAAAGGTGCGATGATCCAGCGCAGTCCGAACCGGCCGCCGCGACCGAAGGCAGAAACCATGTCGACGAATCAAAGCGGCGGGACGGCGCCACCGGGCAAACCTTCCAGCCGCAGCCATCCGCACGAAGCGCCACCGGTTTCCAGTGCGATGCTGGCCATCATCCTGGTGGCGGTCGCGGCCGCGCTGGTGCTGGGCTATCTGTTCCTGAGCAAGCTGATCGACATCTCGCGCCAGGAAGACTGCATGCTGGCCCACAACAAGAACTGCGCGGCCATCCAGTTGCCCAACCGCTAGGCCGTTCGCCGGGACCGCGCTTCAATTGGTCTGATCGGGGTTCGCGAGGCAAGCAATGAAGGGGTAAGCCATGAAAGCGTATCTGGTGCTCGACTTGTCGGTGAACGACTTCGGCGGTTTCAGAAAATACATCGCCGAAATCCCTGCCTTCATCGCAAAACATTCAGGAAAATACATCGTGCAGGGGGTCCAGCCGACGATCATTGAAGGGGACTGGAAACCCGAACGCCTGGTCATCATCGAGTTTCCAGAACGCGAAAAGGCAGAAGCCTTTCTGGGCGACCCCAGGATTCAGGACCTGTTCAAGGTACGTCACGCCACGACGACGAGTAAACTGGTGCTTGCCGATGGGTGCACGTAACCGCCGGCCTTTCGGGTAAGGCCGCGGCCTTCAACTCTCGTCGGGACGTGTCGGGCGAACCGGGATTTTATCGCCTGACGTGGTGAGACGGGCCAGCGTCGCCTGCTGGCGCATCCATTGCATTCTCGGCCGGGCCGGATAGCCGCCCCAGGTTTCTCCCGGCGGAACATCGTTCATCACGCCCGAGCGCGCGGCAACCCGCCCTCCGCGGCCGATGGTGACGTGCGGCGCCAGGCCAACGGCGCCCCCGAGCACGGCAAAATCCTCCAGCGTCACGCTGCCGCTCAATCCGGACTGAGCCACCACCACGCAATGCCGGCCGATCACGACGTTGTGGCCGATCTGGCAGAGATTATCGATCTTGGTGGCCTCTCCGATCGTGGTGTCCCGGATGCCGCCACGATCGATCGTGGTCCCGGCGCCGATCTCGACATCGTTCTGGATAATCACGCGGCCGGTTTGCGGAATCTTCCGCCGTCCGGCGCCTTCGACATAGCCGAACCCGTCCTGCCCGATGCGGCAACCCGGGTGGATCACCACGCGATCGCCGATCAGCGCGTGCGTGATGGAGCAGCCGGCGCCGATCACGCAGTCGCGGCCGATCAACACGTCCGGTCCGATCACCGCGGTCGCGGCGACGATGCTTCCGGCGCCAATTTCGGCGCGCGGGCCGATCACCGCTCCCGGATCGACCGTGATCCCGCTCTCGAGCCGGGCGGTCGGATGAACGCTCGCGCCCGGCGCAATATCGCTAGCCTCGAACAGCGAGGCCGGGCGCAGCGATTGCGGATAAAGCTCGCTGTGCACGGCGACGAAAGCGCGGTAGGGCTCGTGCGCGCGCAGCACGATCAGGCCGCCCGGCGCCCGGCTTTCGAAGCGCGGCGGCATCAGACAGGCTCCGGCGTGCGTCGTCGCCAGCGCATCGGCATATTTGTTGCTCTCGATGAAGGTCAGATCGGTCGGCCCGGCCAGATCGATTGGCGCGACATCGGTGATGAGATGCGAAAGGCGCGCGCCGTCGCCGGCTTCGGCTCCCGTCAGCGAAATGATCTCAGCCACCGTCAAAGCCGAGGGATGATCAAAGAATCGGCGTTTCCCCATATCGAATCCCTGATCGCGAACTATCCCCGGCGGCGAAATGATTCAGGAACCATATCGGCCATCGAAATTCCGCGGGCGACATGGGCGGCCAGATTGCACTCCCGCATCCGCGGCGACAGCGACGAATTGGTTTCGTCAAGCGCCGCACTCAATAACCGCAGATACAGATCCGAAAACTCGCGCGAACCATTCCATTCGCAGTCGATCACGTTCACGGTTTTTCTCCATGTTTTATCTGTGCGGCACGCAAACTGACACAGCGCTTCATCAAGGGAAGTTACAAATCGGACACAGTCCAGCGACTTCCGGTTCCATGACCGAATTGTGATTTGGTTCAGCCAGTTGCGCGAAAATCGCGGCGCCATCCAAAGTTGGTATCGCCATATGCTTTTTTGTTTCCCAAGATTTCAATAGTTGCGGAATTCCATCGAAGGTCGGGCGTGGATGCTGGATGCCAATGGCGGCCGCGGTCAATGGCCCCGGCGTTTTCCGGAAAATGCTGGCAAAGCACCGGAAAATCTTCCGCGTTCGCGCCGCAGCATGGTCCCGGATGTGGAAGCCGCGTTGACAAGCACACCCGATCCAGCCGATGTTATCCAAAATACCAGACATGATCTCACATTGTCGCAAAAACGTTGGGGCGCCGAAACCCCACTGCTGTCGGGAGCAACTAGCATGAATTTACATCGTCATCAGCGTGCTGGCCTCTGCGCGCTCGCCATTATGTCGCTCATGACGGTCTTTAGCGGTCCGCTCCTCGCACAGACGAAGCTGAACGTCAGCGCAAATGCCATCGGCGGGCGGGTCACCGGCCCCAACGGACCCGAAGCCGGGGTCTGGGTGATCGCGGAAACATCCGATCTTCCGACCAAATATGCCAAATCCGTCGTCACCAACGATGACGGGCAATTCGTCATTCCCGAGCTGCCTGCGGCCAATTACAAGGTCTGGGTACGCGGCTACGGGCTGGTCGACTCCGACAAGCAGGATGTCGCTCCGGGCAAGACCATCGAGTTGAAGGCCAAGCCCGCGCCGACGGCCGCGGCCGCCGCGGAATATTATCCGGGCATGTACTGGTACTCGATGCTCAAGATACCCGCCGCCAGCGAGTTTCCGGGCGGGGACAAAAACCCGAACAAAATCCCGGCCGGCATGGATTCACAGGCCACCTGGATCGACAGCATCAAGAATTCCTGCCAGTCGTGCCACGCGCTCGGCAGCAAGAACATCCGCTCGCCCCATGTGGCCGAGCTCGGCGAATTCAAGAACTCGCAGGATATGTGGGAACGCCGCGTGCAATCCGGCCAGGCCATGAACAACATGGCGCTGACCCTGGGCCGGCTCGGGCCGGAGCGCGCCTACAAGATGTTTGCGGACTGGACCGACCGGGTCGCGGCCGGCGAACTCCCGTTCGATAAGCCGGAACGTCCGAAGGGCGTCGAGCGCAACGTCGTGATTACCTCGTGGGAATGGGGCAAGCACGGCATGTATCTGCATGATGAGGTTTCGACCGACAAGCGTAACCCGACGGTGAATGCCAACGGACCGATCTACGGCTCGCCGGAAGAAAGCTCGGATTTCGTGCCGGTGCTCGATCCCGTTCACAATACGACGAAGCTCATCAAGCATCCCTTTATCGACCCGGAGACACCGAGCTCGGCGGAAGACCCGATGGCGCCGTCGGTGTTCTGGGGCGACGAGCCGATCTGGGACGGCCACACCAGCATCCACAATCCGATGATGGACGAGAAAGGCCGGGTCTGGTTCACGGCAAGGCTTCGCCGGGCTCCCAATCCCGCCAGTTGCAAGGAGGGGTCGGATCTTCCATCAGCCCAGGTGGCACCGCTGAAGGAATCGGCCCGCCAAACGTCTTTCTATGATCCCAAGACCGACAAGTGGACGCTGATCGATACCTGCTTCAACACCCATCACCTGCTGTTCGACGCCAACGACAGGCTCTGGTTCAGCCAGGGCCAGCCTTACAGCGGCGTCGTCGGGTGGCTCGACGTCAAGAAATTCGAAGCGACCGGCGACGCGATGAAGTCGCAGGGCTGGACGCCAACCATCGTCAACGTCAGCGGCACCGGCAAGCGCGAGGCCTTCGTCAACGCCGATCAGCCGACCGATCCCGCCAAGGATAAATGGGTGAAGGCCGCGTTTTACGGCATCATGCCAAGCCCGAAGGGTGACGTGATCTGGGGTCAGGCGATGGGGCCGGGCTTCTCGCGCATTTCGCAACCGAGCCTGCTGATCCGGCTGATCCCGGGAAGCGATCCGACCAAGACGGCGGTCTCGGAGATTTTCCAGTCGCCTGAGGGCACCTATGGTTCGCGCGGCGTCGACATCGATTCGAAAGGCGTGGCCTGGACCGTACTCTCGAGCGGACAGATGGCGAGCTTTGACCGGTCCAAGTGCAAGGAACCGCTCTCGGGGCCGAATGCCGCCACCGGCAAGCAATGCTTCGAAGGCTGGACGCTGTACCGGATGCCCGGACCTCAATTCAAGGGGATCGACGGCGAAAAGGGCAGCGCCAACCACGCTTATTACATCTGGGTCGATCTCTACAACACGCTTGGACTTGGCAAGGACGTGCCGGTCGCCATGGCCAATGGCAGCGAATCGCTGCTCGCTCTGGTCGACGGCAAGTTCGTCGATATCCGGATCCCCTACCCCATGGGCTTCTTCGCCAAGAACGTCGACGGCCGGATCGACGATGCCAATGCCGGCTGGAAGGGCCGTGCGCTGTGGACGACGACGGGCACGCGTGCCTACTTCCACAGCGAAGGCGGCAAGGAATCGCTGCCGAAGGTCTTCAAGGTGCAGATGCGTCCGGATCCCTTGGCCAACTGACGCGCGTTCGACATAAAAACAAAATGGCGCCGACAATTCCCGTCGGCGCCATTTTTGCGTCTTGCGACATGATGGTTCGCGATCATGCGCCTGAAGAAGGCGCGAAACCTCTACCCGCGAAAATCCACCGTCACGGTCCCGAGCCCGGACAGATCCATCGCGACCTCGTCGCCCGCGCCGAGCCACAGCGTCTTCACGAGGCTTCCCGTCAAAACGATCTGGCCCGCACGCAGGCCCTGGCCTGCGGCCGCGAGACGGTTGGCGAGCCAAGCCAGCGCATGATGCGGATGACCGAGCACGTCGGCGCCGCTGCCCCGTCCCGCCTCATCGCCATTGACGACGGCACGGCCGACCACGTCCAGCAGATCAGGGGCGACGGACCGCGCAACGGGTTTTCCGAGCACGCAACCGGCGGCGAAGAAATCGTCGGCCACCAGGGTCGGCGCGCCCAGGGTTTGCCAGTCGACATAGCGGTCATCGACGATTTCAATCGCGGGCAGATAGGCCTCGACAGCCTGCGCGACCACGTCCGCCGTGAAAGGTGCTGTGGACGGCGCGAGATCGCGCGCCAGCCGAGCGGCGATTTCGCATTCAACGCCGACGCGGACGAAATCCTTGTGATGCAGCGACGCGCCGCTTTGGTGAACACCTTTGGCGAACACGCGGCCGCCGCAGGGATGCGGGATGGCAAGATATTGCTGCATCACCGCGCTGGTGCAGCCGATCTTGTAACCGACCAGCGCACCGAAATCGGGCGACAGCAGATCGGCAAGCGCGGTCTGGATCCGATAGCCCTCGGCCTCGTCACGCGGGGCAATATCCGCGTCCAGCGGCAACAGCGGCATGCGGCCAAGACGGGCGGAGGCGATGGTCTGAGCGGCCGCTGCAATCCTGTTCATGGGCGGCGACGTCCGGAAATGTAGCTTGGAACGACAACCGACGACCGCTATCGGCGGTCCCTGTCGTGGGCGCCCTACTCGTCGCGATAGACCTTCTCGCGTTTCTCGTGGCGCTCCTGCGCCTCCACCGAAAGGGTTGCGATCGGGCGGGCTTCCAGCCGCTTCAGCGAAATCGGCTCGCCGGTCTCCTCGCAATAGCCGTAGGTGTTGTCGTCGATACGCTGCAGCGCCGCGTCGATTTTGGAAATCAGCTTGCGCTGCCGGTCACGGGCGCGCAGTTCGATGGCGCGGTCGGTTTCCGAGGACGCGCGGTCGGCGAGATCGGGGTGATTGACGTTCTCTTCCTGGAGCGTCTGCAACGTGATCCGCGATTCCCGCAGGATCTCGTCCTTCCACGCCAGCAGCTTGGCGCGAAAATAATCGCGCTGGCGGTCGTTCATGAAAGGCTCTTTTTCGGAGGGTCGATAATTCTTCAACTTTTCCAAGGCCAGCCCATCTGTACGTTTGAGTGCCCGTTTCCGAAGTTCGTGATCCCTTGCGGCATCCTGTTACACGAACTTCGCAGACAAAGGCGCACTAATAAATTTATGTTTCCAGTGCCGATCTTCGATTTGAAGCTCCTGTTCGGACCAGCGGCAACTACCCAGGAACTTCGAATCGGGTGGCACCCGCCGGGCGGAAACGGTCCGCCCGCGCGCGCCTTATATAGCGGCGTGTTGTGACAGACAATATCGCCCACAGGCGAGAAACTGGGCAGCGCCGGATTTCCCTCGGGAACTCCGGGGGCCAGGCGAATCCTTAAAGACCGGCGGGCGTCAGAACTGACCGGCTTTGGCCAGCTCGACCTCGACCCGCAGCTCGATCTCGGACAACACCGCGTCCAGGCCGGGGTCGCCCGAGGACGTCTTGAGGTTGGCGGCGGCGTCACGCAGCCGGCTGACCGTGGAAGCATCGAAATTGCCGGATAACAGGCCAATCTTGAGAGCATCCAGCACATCGAGCGCACCTTTGCCGCGCTGCACCGAACGTTTGCGCCGCTCGACCGGATCCTCGATGCCCTGCATGGCGAGCAGCGCATCGATGTTCGCCGACGCCTTGGGCGCGACCGCCGCGCGCGTCTCCGCGGTCGACGTCGCGTCGTCCGGCAGCGAAAAGCTACTTGAGCTGGTTCGCTTGATGTTAGCCGCCGGAGTCCCGAGGGTGGTGCCGTTCGGTCCGTAGATGCGCATCGCTGTTCTCGCCGTGTGCTGTCACCAGCTTCGTCCCTTTATGGTTAATGGAGCGTAAATGGCCCGGCAAAATCTGCCGCCGGGAGGCAGTTTCGCCGTCGCGACGACCTCGGGTCACAACCGCCATCTTAAAATTTATATAATTATATCAATAACTTAAACTTACGAAAGAGCATGGCACGGCACTCGCATAGGAAGTATCGGATCGCCAATCATGGGAGTGATGGGCGGATCCAGCCAAGACCTCAGCGGGGAGCAGAGGATGCCAAGTGTGTATTCGGGAAGAAGGTTGGGGGTGGCCTGTGCCGCGCTGGTGGCGCTGGCGCTGTCCGCTATTCCCGCCGGCGCGACCTCCCGGATCAAGGATCTCGCCAATATCGAAGGCGTGCGGCAGAATCAGCTGATCGGCTACGGTCTCGTCGTCGGCCTCAACGGCACCGGCGACACCCTGAACAATATCCCCTTCACCAAGCAATCGCTGCAGGCGATGCTTGAGCGCATGGGCGTCAACATCCGCGGCGCCACCATCCGCACCGGCAACGTCGCGGCCGTAATGGTCACCGGCAACTTGCCCCCGTTCGGCACCCAGGGCACCCGGATGGACGTCACGGTGTCGGCGCTTGGCGATTCCAAGAATCTGCAAGGCGGCACCCTGCTCGTCACCCCCCTGCTCGGCGCCGACGGCAACGTCTATGCGGTGGCACAGGGCTCGGTCGCGATCTCCGGCTTCCAGGCCGAAGGCGAAGCCGCCAAGATCGTCCGCGGCGTGCCGACCGTCGGCCGCATTGCCAACGGCGCCATCATCGAACGCGAGATCGAATTCGCGCTCAACCGGCTGCCCAATGTGCGCCTGGCGCTGCGCAATGCCGATTTCACCACCGCCAAGCGCATCGCCGCCGCGGTCAACGACTATCTCGGCGCCAAGACCGCCGAACCGATCGATCCCTCGACCGTGCAGCTTTCGATCCCCCCGGAATTCAAGGGCAACGTCGTCGCCTTCCTGACCGAGATCGAGCAATTGCAGGTCGAGCCGGACCTCGCCGCCAAGATCATCATCGACGAGCGCTCCGGCATCATCGTGATGGGCCGCGACGTCCGCGTCGCCACCGTCGCCGTGGCGCAGGGCAACCTCACCGTCACGATTTCCGAGAGCCCGCAGGTCAGTCAGCCCAATCCCCTGTCCCGCGGACGAACCGTGGTGACGCCGCGCTCCAGCGTCTCGGTTGCCGAAGACGGCAAGAAACTCGCACTGGTGAAGGACGGCGTATCGTTGCAGCAGCTCGTCGACGGCCTCAACGGGCTTGGCATCGGCCCGCGCGACCTGATCAGCATTCTGCAGGCGATCAAGGCCGCCGGTGCGATCCAGGCCGACATCGAGGTGATGTGATGCAGACCAGCGTCAACACGAGTCTCCACAGCGGCGCGCTCTCCAGGACCGTGATTCCCACGATCCACGGCCGGCCCGATTATGACTTCGCCGACGCCCTGACCAAGGTCTCGCCGAAGGCGCAGGCCAAAGCCAAGTCGACGGCGCAGGATTTCGAGGGGATGTTTATCAATTCGATGTTCTCGCAGATGACCAGCGGCCTCACGGGTGAGGGCCCGTTCGGCAGCACGACGGGCACCGGCGTGTGGCGCTCGATGCTGACGGAACAATATTCGAAGTCGTTCGCAAAAGCCGGCGGTATCGGAATTTCCAAAGACGTCTATCGCGAACTCATCATGCAGCAAGCCAAGAGCGCCAGCCAGACCCAGGGGAAACAGGCATGAACCATCATCCTCAGCGACAGCCGGCGCCGGCGCAGATCCCGATGGCATCGACGCCCGCCGAGGCCCGCAAGCTCGCCGAGACTCTGATGGATGCCATGAGCACGCTGCTCGGCGTCATCGAGCGGGAAACCGAACTGGTCCGCGCCGGCAAGATTCGCGAGGCGATGGCCTCCGAAGCCAAGAAGACGGAATTGTCCCGCCGCTATGTCCATGCGGTCGCGCACCTGAAGGCCAGCCAGAAATATCTGACCCAGACGGCGCCGGAGCTCCTGACCACGCTGCATCGTCATCACGACGTGTTTCGCGCTATGCTGCAGATCAACCTCACGGTGCTTGCCACGGCGCATGCGGTATCCGAAAGCGTGATACGCGGCGTCAACACCGAAATGCAGCGCCGCAATATTCCCAACACCTACACGGCCGCCGGACGGCGCGCGACGCCGGGACCGCGGCACATCACGCCGCTGTCGGTCAGCCGCTCGCTCTGAGCGTTTCCCGCGGGGGGCTGCCCGCAATACAGACATTTTTCATAAAATTCTCGCGCCGGCGTCAGCGCGAGATTCAGCGCGTTCTCTAACCTAGCGTTGAGAGGTGCAGTTCATAATTGCACACGGAGAGGGGTTGGGATTTTACTCGAGGGAAGCCAGGAGGCTGCCATGAGTACGGATTTCAGCATCAAGCCGGTGGGGGCACCGGTTGCAACGCCTATTGTGCAGGTCGCGAGCGATGCGGCCGACAATGCTGTTGCGACCGAATTGCCCGCTAGCCAGAGCGTCACGGTGCCCGACGCGAGTGCTGGCACCACTAACAATTCGCAGAGCTCAAGCGCTTACATATCGCGTCAGGCATTTTTCGATAGCGCCGCGGCCTCGATCGTCTATCAGGTCGTCAATAGCCAAACCGACCAGGTGGTCAATCAGTTTCCGGACGAAGCGGTGCTGCGCCGACGCGCCTATTACCACACCCTCGATCTGACCAAGGACGAGCCCACGCGGCTTCTTGCCACCGATCGCACGGCCTGAGCGCAGTATCCGGGTGAGTGCCGTTCGCGGCGGCGGCGCCAGCCTCAGGCCTTGCCCGCGAGTCCCGCCGCAATATTGCAATTGATGTCGATCAGCGATTTCAGCTTCACCGGATCCGGATTCATTTGCATCTCGATGGTCCGCTGCATGACGAAGTAGCCGATATTGGCGATGTTCTGACGAACCTGCATCGGCTGCGGATTGTCGTTGGTGTCTACCGCGGTCATGAAGATCGTCCACAGCCGCCGGTTGAAGAGCAGCGCCTTGTGCATGTTCTTGTCCGGACCTGCCCAGTTGGTCTGGACATCCAGTAGCTTCCTTGCCGCCATCAGCAGCGCCTGCGCTTCAATTTCCCGGGGGTGTGCTGTCGCTTGGGACGTGCGGGCATAGGCTTGAGCGGCATGAGACATCCAACACCTCAACTGGGGAACTTACGCAGTACGCGGACTCTGGAACTGCCCAAGTTTTATAACTTCGTTGCCTTTAAAATATGGTTATCGACGGTTACCAAATGTGTTTGGAACCGGGCAAAATTCGGCGCGCTTCCGCTAACTGTGCTGCACCGCAGTCACAACAAAAACGGCGGGGTTTCCCCCGCCGTTTCGCCTTGTATTCTGGCTAGTGAGATCAGCGCAGCAGCTGCAGCACGCTCTGCTGCGACTGGTTGGCGAGCGACAGCGCGGATACCGCGATCGACTGGCGGGTCGAGAGCGCCTGGCTGTTGGCTGCTTCCTCGTTGGTATCGGCCAGCGTCAGGTTCGATGCGCCGGTCTGCAGCACGTTGATCAGGTTCTTGTTGAAGTCCTGACGGATCTCCACGATCGACAGGTTCGAACCGAGGTTCGACGCTTCGGAGCGCAGCGTGGTGCTGGCCTGGGTCAATTGCGACAGCACGGTGTTGGCCGAATTACTGTCCAGGAAATCGGTGTTGACGTTCAGAGTCGAAAGACCCAATCCGGAATCGTTGAAGGTGACGCCGGTGATCGCCAGCTTGGAAGCGCCGGTTTCGTCGAACGTCAGGTTGAGGGTATCGCCGTTCAACAGGTTGACGCCGTTGAAGGACGAGTCCTGCGAGGTAGTGTTGATCTGTTGCAGCACGTTGTTGTACTGCGTGACCAGGCCGGCGCGTGTGGCCAGCGAGTCCGGATCGGCGACCGGGCCCGCAACCGTCAAACCGGTGAACACACCACTGCCTGTTGCAGCCGAACCAGTGATCGCGCCGATCGTCGCCGAAGCCGCATCGTTGGAGGTCACGATGTTGATTTGGCCGGTCGTGCTGACCGTAGCCTGCAGGTTGTTCGCCGCCAGCGCGCTATTGAGCCCGTCGAGCGTCGAGATATCTCCAGCAGCCGTGCCGAAGGTGATGGCGGTCTTTACGCCGCCGCCAGTGGAGGCAATCGACAGCGTCTGGCCGGAAAGGCTGTTGCCGATCGAGGTCAGGCCGAGCTTGGCCAGGGCGGTACCCGAAAGCGTCAACCCGGCGGTACCGGGCGTCAAGGTGATCGCGCCGCCAGTGATGCTGGACGTGATGCCGGCTGCCGAGTCGATCGTGGAAAGCAGATCGGTGACGGAGTCGCCGATGCCGATGCTGGTGCCCGAGCTGGTGGCGCCGGCGACGAAGGTAAAGGTGACGCCGTTCACAACCAACGTATCGGTGGCGGTGATACCGGTCGCCAGGTCGTTTGACGTGGTGCTCGCGGTGCCCGACAGCAAGGTCGCGCCGGTGATGGCGACGCTG
>NZ_JBEKCZ010000059.1:0-38359 GCF_050014615.1 Bradyrhizobium sp.
GGGCGCGGTCACAGCGCGCCCGTCTTCATCAATTATGGCTACGTGCGATCAATCGGCGATGATTCAAATGCCGACTTCGTGCTGCACAAAAATCCAATCTGCGCCCTGAACAAGGCCAATCCAAATGGGTCGTATTGCTCTCGAAGTCGTATCCAACATCGATTTATCGAAAATTGCAACAATGGGAATAGCCAACCTGAGACTGATCGGCCAGCATCGGCGCCAATTTTGTGAAGCACCTCACAATTGCGGCCGTTGCCGCTCCGCTCATGCGTTGCCTGAGAATGACGTTGCCGTGAACATCGATGACAGAAACGGCAAGCCCCACCTTGGCGGGTGCGGACTGCGCGTCGACGCGGTCCGGAATATTCTTCGCGAAGGCCAACGTATCCAGCGCCGCTGCCCTTTTGATGATTTTGGCGCGGAAGAAGATTCAAGATCCGGTGCGTCTGGGGCACCGGCCTCAGTGGCCGGGTTGCCCCAAATAGGATTCCAGGCGATCTTCTGCGGTGCCGTCCGGAAAGTGGTTGGAATTCGGTTGGCGCTTTCTCCGGGCAACACGAAGTTATCGTTTCAGGCGGCAAGGTCAATCGGTTGATCGACGGGTTTTGTGGCGAGCGTCTGCCAACCATCGACCTTGCGCATGTTGATCTGTCCTGAGGCAAGGAGCGCCCAGAACAACATCGCGGCGGTGTCGGCTGACGGCAGCACGGTTTGCGTTTTGATCCGACGCTTGAACTCCTCGTGCAACCGCTCGATCGCATTGGTCGTGCGCAGGCTGCGCCATTGGCTCGGTGGCAGGCGCGCGAAGGTGAACAAACGATCGCCGGCTTCCTCCAGGCTGTCGGCGACGGCACGATGCTTCAGCCGCCATTTGCGGATGAAGGCCTTGCGGCGAGCCGCGATCTCTTCGGGTGTCGCCGCATAGATCATGTCGTTGTAGTCGGCCGTGATCTCCTCATGCAGACGTTCGGGCGCGTGGGCCAGAAGATTTCTGTGCTTGTGGACCGTGCAGCGTTGCACCGGCACGCCGTCCCAGACCGCGGCAATGGCCTTGTCGAGCCCCGGCGCGCCATCGACGATGAGGAATTCGGGACGCCTGAGCCCGCGCTTGATGAGATCGCCGAGCACCGTGCGCCAAGCCTCGGCGCTCTCGCCGCCCATGCTCCTGATCGCGAGCAGCACCTTCTGGCCGTCGGCGCGCACCCCGAGGACAACGAGCAGCGAGATCGAGGTCGCCTTGCGGTCGAGCCGCACGCGAACCACCGTGCCGTCGAGGATCAGCCGCACGATCGGCTCCTCGGCCAGCGATCGGCTGTTCCAGGCATCCCAGTCGCTTTTGACCTTGCGCCAGGTCCGGCTCACCGTGTCCTTGCCGACCGTTCCGCCGAACAGCGCCGCCAGCGCGCGACGCACCCGCCGCGTATTGGTGCCGGCCAGATAGCTGCTTGCGATCAGCGCATCGGCGGCAAGCGTGCGCCGCTGATAGGCCCGCAGCGCCTGGCTCTTCCATTCCGCGGTACCGCCCTCCGGCTTGGTCAGCCGAGCCCGCGGCACCGCGATCTCGATCGGCCCGAATGTGCCCGTCAGCGACCGCGTCCGGCTGCCGTGACGATGGCCCGTAACCTCGGCCATTGCTTCATTGCCGGCCATCTTGCCGCGACCATAACGCGGCCGTGCCAGCGCGGCATCGAGCTCGCCGCGGATCAGTTCTTCGATAAACTGGCGCGACCGAGCCCGCACCTCGGTCTCGATCGGGTCAAACCAGTTGTCGAAAAGATCAACAGCCAGTTCGGTCGCGGGCTGCAAGGAATCGGGCGTCGTGATAGACTTGTTCATGGCGTGGTCTCCAGTCCGACGCTTCAACGCCGGATGATTCGAGGTTCATCACCCCGGAGACTACGCCAACCTCAATTCCTACCAACCCAGCGACGACACCACGAAATTTCGACCAATTTTCACAAGTTGCCTGAAGTGCCAATGAATCCTCACGACGAACTCCTCCTCTGGCACGCTCTTCATCGTCTCGAGGTGACATATTGGTACGACGTTGACTTCAACGAAGGGCGCACTGCCCATGAACTTTTCACCCCGGACGGCGTGAAGATGGTGGGTCACAACCGGTTTGAAGGGCGTGAACAGATCCGGGCATTTTACGACTGGCGTGCCCGTCAAAACGGCGTGACAGCAGAGCGTCAACTAGGGATTAGCGGCTTGAGAGCCGTGCGTCACCTGATCGCCAATCTACAGGTAGCGTCGAGCAGCGAACGCCGCGCGACAGTGCGGGGGATGGTCATTTTCTATGGTGGCAAAACGAAGCATCAGTCAAATCCCCCTATGGTGGCAGATTTGATCAATGAGTGTGTATTGAACGAAGACAATGTGTGGCGATTCAAATCACACACCCTCCAGCCGGTATTCATGAGTAACGAGACAACCCAGTCAATGGCAATCGATCCCAATTTCCTGAAGCGTCACGCGAGCGAACCGCTGGATCATCGCGGCAACGCCAAGGATCCAGAACGGTCCTGACGACGCCGAAACGCGACTTGCGGTCTTCCCCTGATAACGGACGTTGTCAGACCGGCCCGGTTGGTCTGGTTCGTGCCGAAGGCGGAAGTCGCCGAGCGTCATACTGATATAAATTCCTCAGCGCGGTGAGGAAGCCTGCGCGTCGAGATAGCACGGCCGGTACATGCTCATCAGCTCCTTGCCACGCAGGAAGATCATCTGCGGTTTCAGCCCGCCTCGCGCGGCGATCCAGCGTCGTACCGGGGAGGGATAAAGCGAATATAGCATCTGCGTCGCGTTGAGGTTGGTCACCGCGCGGCCATTGGCGCCATGATCCCACGCCGCGTGGAAACCTAAATTGGCGTGCGACGTTACGCAGATCCTGTCGTGCGGAATCGCGCCGAGAATGATGGTGCACGCCGAGGCGCACAGGCCGTCGATGATAACCGTCTCGCCCGAAGTGCGCAGGTCCTGATATTTGTCGACGTAGGCGCCGATCTGGCCGCCGCGATCATCGGCAATCCGGATTGCCGCATGGCTCGCATTCACCCCTGCCAACAGGAGAACCGCCGCGAGCAACCCCGTCACAAATTTCATATCGCAGCTCCAGTCCAAACCCACCGAACCCGATAAATCTTGAGTGATGCAAGACACTGGTTAGCATGCGGCGGGATCGAAATTTTGTCCACATATGCGGATCGAAAGGTCAAATTAACTTTTGCGTGTCGCTGCACCGCACTGGCTGACACGATGCGCGCCATGAAGAGACATATGCGCCGACCGGTTTATCATAAGCCTATAGTCTAATGCCGCCCATTCGATAGCGATGCATAATACGCTACGGGCCGCTGGCGCGGTGTCAAAGATGTTGGGGGAATGTCGATGACAACGCGGAGCTTTTGCAAATGATGGCTTCCGTCGGCGGTCGCATAGAGGTTCTTCAAAGCCCGACGCGGGCATACAAGGACCATATCGCGGTCTGTCGCGCGGATGGCGTAGGCATCGGTATTCTGCCCCGCGAAGCCCTCGATGACTTGGTTGAATCTAATTTTGTCAAACAAGATGGCGAAGAAGAAAGCAAGGCTGTCTTCGAATTGACCGATTACGGTGAGCGCCCCGCTCGCTAGCCTTGGCAGGATCACCCGAAACCTCCCATACGAGGACGAAAATGAGCGAGAGTGTTGCAGCCGGCGCGGGCATGGCCACGACCGAGCAAATTGACGACCGCACGCTAATTTCGAAATCACACCAGTTCGGCCCTTACGATCTCGCGACCACGCTGCTGGTGTTGGCAATCACCTCAATCGCGTTCTGGACCTTCCGCGACTATGCCGTGTCCAACGACGAAGGCCTGCAACATCATTACGGGCAGCTTATCCTCGAATACTACCGCAGCGGCATGACCGACGAGACGGTATTCGGTTTCCGCGACCTTTATCTCTACGGCGGCCTGTTCGATATCGTTGCGGTGCGCCTCGGCGAGATTTTTGCCAGCATCGATATCTATGACATCAGGCATATTCTCTGCGCGCTGATCGGCATCTCCGGCATCGCGGCGACCGCGGCCACCGCACGGACGATCTCGGGCTCCCGCGCCGGATTCATTGCAGCCGTAGCGCTTGCCGTCTGCGGCTGCTGGTACGGCGAAATGTTCAACCATACCAAGGACGTTCCGCTCGCAGCCGGTATGATCGGCGCCACCTACATGCTGATACGCATCATGCGTCGGCTGCCGCGTCCGCACTTTGGCGATGTGCTGCTGTTCGGCTTGCTGATGGGGTGCGCTCTCGGTATTCGCGTTCTCGCGCTGCTACTGGTATTTTACGCCGGTTTTGCGGTGCTGCTGGCGATGCCCCAGTCACCGCAAAAGAATTGGCGATCGACCAGCCGGTTCATGATGCGATCGATTGCGTATCTCTGCCCCGCGTTTATCGTCGCTTATCTGATCATGATCGCGGCTTGGCCGTGGGCGGCGCTGGCGCCGCTCAATCCCGTTCGCGGCCTGTTCGAGTTTGCCGAGTTTCAAAAACACATCGAAACCCTGCTTGACGGTCATGTTTACCCGATGGAGTCGGTCCCGCGTCTCTATGTGCCGATTTATATCCTGATCCGCGTCTCGCTGATGACGCTGGCCGGCGCTGCCGTCGGAATGCTGTTTGCCGCGGCTTCGCCGCTGGCGCGACGCGCCGGATTGCAGCTATCCAGCCGCCGTGAGATCGCGCTGATCGTGCTTACAGTCGCCTTCCCGCTGGCGTGTCAGGTGATCGCGCACGGCCCAGCCTTCACCGGATTGCGCCATTTTACGTTCGTGCTGCCGCCGCTTGCGGTGCTGTCCGGCATCGGCATTGACGCCGCGGCGGTCGCCTTGTCGTCGTGGCGAAAGCCGTTCGGATTCGCCGCGATCGCAGCCGCAAGCCTTTACTTCGCCTGGAACGCCAGCGTGCTGGTTCGGCTGCACCCTTACGAGTACCTTTACTACAATCCTGTGGTCGGCGGCCTTGATGGCGCATCGCGTCTCTACGTGACCGACTACTGGGTCAACATCATGCCTGAGGCGGTAAATCAACTCGAGCAATATCTCGATCGCACCGAGCGCCTCGGTGGCTCGCTCACACCGCATGACTACACGGTGGGGGTTTGTGGCGAACGAGTCTCGTTCGAGCGGGAGCGGTATGCGTTCGAGCGTCGGTTAAAGCGGGTCCGGCTGCGCTGGATCAAGAATCAGCAATGGGGCCGGGCCGACTTCTTCATCGCTCCAACGCATTTGAGCTGCGACAGGATCATTGATGGCAAGGTCGTCGTGACAATTTCCAGGCTTGGCGTTCCCATCGGCTATGTCAAGGATCGCCGCCCAATCACTCAGGCAGCGCTGACTTCGACCACGGCGGCGAAAGCATCTCTATCGGCCGGCTCTGCGCCGAGCACGCCTTGAAGGCTCTTGGAAATCGCGGCCGCTGCGAGACCAACCGCGGGTCAATCGTCGTAGCTGTCGATGACCGTGTCAGCGATCGCACGTTTGGTGATGACGCCGACGATGTCCCCTGCCCTCGGCCGATTAACGCCCCGGAAGACGATGGCGGCGCCGGAGCGATGGCGTTTCAGCCTGGCGAATACGAGGCTCAAGAGATCGACGTCCCGGCAAATCACGGCGCGGCTTTCGACAAAACGTTCAACCAGCAGGTCCGGATTGCTCCGGGACTCGCGCCATAGACCCGAGCGCGGCGGAATGAGACCAACGATCCGGCCTTCGCGCTCAACGATGATAGCGCGCGTGTCGTCGGTATCTTGTTCGAGGCTGATGGTATCCTTCAGCGAGGTTCCGGCCTTGGCGAGGATGAATCGCCGCTCCATGATATCCTGGGCCTGCTTCACCAGATAAAGATTGATATGCCGCTCCTTCGGGATGCGGTGGCCGCGATGACGCAATTTGATCGTGTAGATGGTTTCGCCGATCAACGCCCGCCGGATACCGGCCGCGACCGCGACGGCTACGATGACCGGAACAATGATGGCGTAGTCACGCGTCATTTCAAAGACCATGACAATGGCGGTCATGACTCCACCGGTTCCTGCACCTACCATGGCAGCCATGCCGACGATCGCGGCTGAAGGAACTGTCAAACCGGCAAGCGGAAGAAATTTGCCCACCGCGAGCGCAAAAGATCCCCCCAGCGTGGCACCGAGATACAGCGACGGAGAGAAGATGCCGCCGGAAGCACCGCTTCCGAGGCTGACGGTGGTGGCGAGCATTTTCAAAACAAACAGCAACGCAAGGACGCCCGCGGATGCCATCTTGTTGTCGAGAACCGACTGGATCACGCCGTAACCGACGCCGTCGACATAGGGATGGCCGAAGATACGGATCATGACGACCATCATCAGGCCGATGATGGCCATGCCGCAAATGTTTTGCGTATAGGCGTTTCCCGGCAATTTGGGGAAACCATCCTCCATGATCACGAGCAGGCGAATGAAGGCCCAGGAGGCGACACCGCAAATTATTCCGAGCAGAACAAAGGCGATTGCTTCCTGCAGACCGAGCGATGAGGCCAGCGACAATTGAATGTCAGGCACGACGAAGGCCGGATCGGGTCCGATCAATATCCTGCCGATGGTCGTGGCGGCGCCGGTCGCGACCACGACAGGAAGAAAGGTGCGGTTCGAGACCTCGGGCAACAGAATTTCGAGGGCAAAGAGCACGCCGCCGAGCGGCGTGTTGAAAGTCGCGGCGATCCCGGCACCGGCGCCCGCGGCCAGCAAGGTGATTTTCTGCCGCGTCGCAAGTCCGATCGCCTGAGAGAAAGCTGAACCCAGCGCCGAGCCGATCTGGATAATCGGCCCCTCGCGACCGACCGCGGCTCCACTGCCTATCGAGAGCGCCGAGGCGAGAGATTTTACGATCGCGACCTGACCCCGGATATTGCCGTGCTTGTAAAACACCGCGTCCATGACCTCGGGAACGCCATGGCCTTTCGCTTCGGGCGCGAAGCGCTGCACCAGGAAGACGACAACGAGGCCGCCGAGAATCGGCGACAAAAATACCCAATCGCCAAACCGGCTCGGCCCTTCGCTGATATTGGCGTCGTACCAGATGCTGAACGTGCCGTTGTAAAGTGCGTTGTGAAAAAATCCGATCAACCCGCGAAGTGCGACGGCGCCGAACGCCGTCATGACCCCCACGACCAGCGCAAGACCGCAAAGAACCAGCAGATTGGCTCTTCTTTCGCTATCACGGGCCGGTGAGCCTTCGCGAACGACGGCGCGCGCAGAGGGTTCGGTCATGAAATCGCGCGATGCATCCATTTTCGGGCACTACTGCTTTGAAGTTGACGCGCCTGATCGATACGAAAACCTGCAACACCGGACGGCGCTAACGCCACTTTGATGAGATTTAGATTCTCGCTTGTCAACCATCTGTGGTTCTAACGGATTCCGTGGGGCTCTCTCGAGGCGAGAAAAGGTATGATCGCTTTCGCCAGAGCTGCGGGGGCCGAAAACTGCGGGGCGTGGCCGGTCGGCATCGACACCACCAGCGCACCGGGGGCGCGGGCCTGCATGGCGCGCTGCACGGGCAGGATCACGGAGCGGTCATGCAAGGCTTCGACATAGAGCCGCGGGATACGGCCGTAACGCTCGGCACTCGCCAGTGTTGTCACCGCGCGCCCGCCCTCGCCTTGCGGCGTCAGTTGAGCGGCGGCGGCCGCGGCGTCTTCCGCCGCGCAGTCCTGCAGGAAAAACCGGATCGCCGCTTGTGCCGGCACCCGGGATGTCCGGCGATCCGCCGACCATTCGAGGTGTGGCCAGATCCCAATGGCTTCGGAATGTCGCGGGCTGACGGACTTGACGATCTCCTCGAAGCTTTCGCCACCGGGCAGCATCATGCCGGCGACATAGACCAGCCGCGACACAGAGCCGGGCCAGCGCTCCGCGAAGGCGGTGATCAATAGTCCGCCGCCGGAATGACCGACCAAACTCACGGGCCGGTCGAGCGCGCGGACAATTCCGTAAACATGCCGCAGGCAAGCCTCGAAGGTGACCTCGGCGGGATCTGAACCATCGGCGCCGTTGCCGGGAAGATCGATCGCGTGGGTTACGAATCCGGCGGCCTGAAGATAGGGCACAAAGCGCGCCCAGGCCCATGATCCCTGCCAGGCGCCGTGAACCAGAATGACGGGATCGAAGTCAGGCATGTCTGCACCGGCAAGGCCGAGCGCGCCGGACAAGCGCGGGCGGGTTTATTTGCAGTGTGTTTATTTGCAGCGTGTTTACTTGTAGGTGCGCCGGTACATTTCCCTGAGATGCCCTTCGACCGTGGTCGGCGGATATTTCGGCACCTCGCCGCTGGCCAGACAGGACGGCAGACATTCAACCTCCTGGTCCGGATTGCCGGAAAAGAAAAACGGTACCGAGTATCGCTCGCGGCCGGACGCATTGACCACCCGGTGCACGGTCGAGCGAAACCGGTCATTGGTCCAGCGCGCGATCATGTCGCCGAGGTTGACGACAAAGGCGCCTGGAACGGGTGTTGCGTGAATCCATTCGCCGGCAGACTTGCCCTGGACCTGGAGGCCGCCGGCCTCATCCTGCAGCAGCAGCGTGATGCCGCCGAAATCGCTGTGGGCGCCCGCGCCCTTTTCGCCGGGAGCCGCATTCGGTGGCTGCGGGGGATAATGCAGAAGCCGCAGCGTGGCATGCGCATGGGTGCAATAGGCCGCGAAATATTGTTCGTCGAGGTCGAGCGCGAGCGCCAGGCCCGTCATCAGCTTCCGGCTCAGCTCGAGCATGGTGCTGAAATAGGCTTCCATCACCGGCCGGAAGCCGGGCATCTCGGATGGCCACAAATTGGGTCCGTGATTGAACCGCCGTGCGATGACCCTGGGATCATCGAGCGACAATTCCGGGCCGATATAAAAGCTCTCCTTGAGATCGGGCGGCGCGCCTGCCTCCAGCGTTTGCGCCCGCATCGGCTCAAAGCCGCGCTGACAGAACGACAGGCGCTTGTCGACCGCGCTTTTCGTCGCGTCAGAACTGTCGAAGAAACGCCGGGTCTGGGCAAACAGGGCGTCCGTGAGATCGCCGGGCACGCCGTGGTTCACGACGTAAAAAAAGCCGTTGTCGAGGCAGGCGGTCCGCAGGCGCTCGGCAACGGCTTTCCGGTCGGTCAGCGAACTCGATGAAAGGCCGCCGATATCGATAATCGGCAACGCGGAATTCGAAACCCGGACGGCTTCAAGCGTGGATGCCATGGCGGCCTCCGTTGCAGGGGACGGAAAATGGAGCGGAACAGCCGCACTCCGATCAAACGACCAGCGGGCCGTGATTGGGCAAGTCCGGCCCGGCCACTTTCATCTTGATCTTGTTATCTTGTTATCACGCATTATGCCGGCGTTTCGTTATCGAAACGCCGGCATAGAATTCGTGTTTGGCTCCAATGCGGCTTATTTGGGAATGCTGCCGTCAATCCCCTCAACGTACAAATTGAGCGAGTCGAAGGTCGCCTGCGCCATCGTCGCACCGGCCGCAACCAGTTCCTTTCCGGTGTTGTCCTTGATCGGTCCGGCGAACGGATTCAGCGTGCCGGCGACAATCGCGGCCTTCTTGTCCTCGAAAACCTTGACGGCGGCGGGCGGAATATCCGGATTGAGCGGTGCCATCACCACCATGCCTTCCTTGATACCCCAACGGGTGTGACGGTTGCCGGTCCAGGTGCCATCCAGCACCTTCTTGGTCTCGGCAATGTAATAGCCGCTCCAGTCTTCGGTGGTGCCCGAGAGCTGCGCCTTCTTGCCGAAGCTCGACATATCGGCATCGATGCTGAACGCGTAGGTGCCCTTCTCCTGCGCCGCCTGAATCGACGCCGGCGAGTCGGTGTTCTGCGCGACGTTATCGGCGCCCTGCGCGATCAGGGTATCAGCCGCCTGGCGTTCCTTGCCCGGGTCGTACCACGTGTTGACCCAGATCGCCTTGGTCTTGACCTTGGGATTGACCGACTGCGCGCCGAGGGTCATGGAGTCGACGTTGCGCACCACGCTGGGAATCGGGAACGACCCGATGAAGCCAAGCGTGTTCGATTTGGTCATCTGTCCGGCGAGCACGCCGATCAGATAGAAGCCTTCCTCGAAGCGGGGTTCGTAGACGGAAATGTTGGCCGCGGTCTTGAAGCCGTTGACGTGTTCGAATTTGACATTCGGAAACAGCTTGGAGACTTTCTGCAACGGCTCCATGTAGCCGAATGAGGTTGCGAAGATCAGCGTGTAGCCATCGGACGCGAGCTGGCGAAACACGCGTTCGGAATCGGCGGTCTCGGGAACATTTTCCACGAAGGTGGTCTTGATCTTGTCGCCCATCGCCTTTTCGAGGCCGAGGCGGCCCATATCGTGCTGCTGCGTCCAGCCGCCATCGCCGCGCGGGCCCAAATAGACGAAGGCGACCTTGAGAGGCTCGGCGGCGAAAGTCGCCACCGGCGACATCGCCATCAGACCCGCTGCGACGCACAGCGGCAGAGATTTAAGAGTTTTGTTGAGATGCATGACGCTTACCTTCTTGGTTAGGGCTAACTACGAGTGGAGAGACTGGTCGTGAGAAAATCCGGTCCGCACGCCGTCATGCGGCCGAATGGAAACTGCGGCCGAGCGAGGCGGGTTGGTTCAGCAAAATCGTCTTGGGGTCGCGACAGATGATCACCAGAACGATAATCGTCGCCGCATACGGCAACATCGACAGGAACTCGGTCGGTATCGGCAAACCGAACCCCTGAGCGAAAAGCTGGAACTGGGTGACGCCGCCGAACAGATAGGCGCCAACGACAACACGCGCCGGCTTCCAGGTCCCGAACACGACCAGCGCGAGCGCGATCCAGCCCTTGCCGGCCGACATGCCTTCCACCCACATCGGCGTCTGCACCAGCGACAGATAGGCGCCGGCGATGCCGGCGGTCGCGCCGCCGAACATCACCGCCAAATAGCGGGTCTTCAGCACCGACTTTCCGATCGCGTGGGCAACCCCCGGGGATTCCCCGATCGCGCGCAGGGTCAGGCCCGGACGGGACTTGGTCAGGAACCACTGCACGCCCAGGAACAGCGCCACCGAAAGATAGACCATGATGTCGTAGTGGAACAAAAGATCGCCCAGCACGGGAATGTCCGAGAGCCCGGGAATTTTGAGCGGCGCCAGCCGGTCTACCGGCAACCCCGCCAGATTATGCCCGACAAAGGCCGACAAGCCGATTCCGAACAAGGTCAGCGCAAGGCCGGTCGCCACCTGATTGGTTTGCAGGTTGAGCGTCAGAAAACCGAACACCAGGGACAACGCGACGCCGGCGGCGGCGGCGGCGATGAACCCGACGGTATCGCTCCCCGATCCGCGCGTTGCGGCAAAGCCGGCCACCGCGCCGATCAGCATCATGCCTTCGATGCCGAGATTGAGGACGCCGGATCTCTCGACGACGGTTTCGCCGAGCGCGGCATAGATCAATGGCGTAGCTGCCACCACCGTGCTGGCAATCATCGGAACAAGGGGATTCATGCGGCGCTCTCAATCGTTGCCGCCGGCGTCGGCGTCGGCAGAGTGGGTTCGGTCACGGCGGCTACCCGCTTCAGTCGGAATGTGATGAACAGATCGGCGGCCAGCAGGTAGAACAGCAGCAATCCCTGGAACAATCCGGTGATCGCGGACGGCAGGCCCATTCCCATCTGCGCCGATTCGCCGCCGAGATAGAGCAACGACATCAATAGCGCGCCGAACACGACTCCAATGGGATGCAGCCGTCCGATCCAGGCGACGATGATCGCGGCGAAGCCATAGCCCGGCGAAATTTCCTGCTGCAGCCGTCCGATCGGTCCGGCGACCTCGCAAATCCCAGCGAGGCCGGCGGTGGCGCCGCACAGCATCAGGGCAATCCAGATGTTGCGCTTTTCCGAAAAGCCGGCATAGGCGGCAGCGGCGGGCGCGAGCCCGGCCACCTGCATGCGAAAACCGGCGAAGGTTTTCTGCGAGAACACCCAGGCGACCAGCGCCAGTATCACCGCATAGACGATGCCCCAGGTCACGCGCGTTCCCTCGATCAGGACCGACATGGTTTCGGCGTCACCGAAGCCCTGCGACTGCGGATAGTTTTGTCCCTGCGGATCGCGCCACGGCCCGTGGACCAGCCAGGACAGCATCAGCTGGGCGATGTACACCAGCATCAGCGTCACCAGAATTTCGTTGGTGTTGAACCGGGTGCGCAGGAAGGCCGGAATGGCGGCCCAGACCATGCCGCCGAGCACGCCGGCCAACAGCATCAGCGGCATCGCAAAATATGAATCGCTGTCGCCGAACCACAGCGCGACGCCACCCCCGGCGATCGCACCCATGGTCAGCTGCCCCTCGGCGCCGATGTTCCAGACATTGGCGCGAAAGCCCAGCGCCAGCCCCAGTCCACAGAGCAATAGCGGCGTCGTCTTGAGCAGCAATTCGCCGATGCCGTAGCTCGTCGACAGCGGCTTGATAAAGAACAGATAGAACGCTTCCACCGGATCCTTGCCGAGCGCGCTGAACAGCAGAAATCCGGTCACCAGCATGCCGATCGCCGCCAATATCGGCGAAACGATACTCATCGTCGAAGAAGGCGTGGCGCGCCGCTCAAGCCTGAGCATCAGCAGTCTCCAGTTTCGAATTTGCGGAAGCCTGGCCATCGCCCGCCTTGTCGCCGAACTTGCCGCTCATCCATATCCCGATTTGTTCGATCGATGTTTCCGCCGGCTTGACTGAAGGCGAAAGCCGTCCGGCGGCCAGCACCGCCAGCCGATCGCTGATCGTGAACAGCTCGTCGAGTTCCTCGGATATCACCAGCAGTGCGACGCCGGAGTCGCGCAGATCGATCAGCGCCTGGCGGATCAGCTGCGCCGCGCCGACATCCACGCCCCAGGTCGGCTGGGCCACGATCATCATCTTGGGCTGCAGCATCGTCTCGCGTCCGACGATGAATTTCTGCAGATTGCCGCCCGACAGACTCGAGGCGACCGATTGCTCGCCGCCGCATTTGACCTTGAAGCGCTCGATGACGTGCTTGGAAAACGTCTTCATCACGCTCGGATGAATCATTCCGTTCTGCACCATGCCCTTGCGCGCGCCGGTGAGCAGCGCGTTATAGGCCAGACTCATCGGCGGCACCGCCCCGCGCCCGAGCCGGAACAGCTTGATCATCGAGCCGCTGGTGCTCAGCCGCTCACCCGACAGCGCCGTCATCAACTCCTTCTGACCATTGCCGGAAACCCCGGCGATCCCCAGGATCTCGCCGCTGCGCACCTGCAGGCTGATGTCCTTGAGCGATGTGCCGAACGGATCCGGCGACTCCAGCGACAAATGCTCGACATCGAGCCGTACTTCCTTGGGCTCGCGGGGGGTGAGATGGCACTCCGCCAGCTCTCCGCCGATCATCAATCTGGCGAGACTCTCGTTGGTTTCGTTGCGCGGAATGGCGCCGCCGCTGACTTTCCCCCCGCGCAGCACCGTCGCGGTGTCGCAGAGTGCGCGGATTTCATCGAGCTTGTGGCTGATATAGAGGATGCTGCAGCCTTCGGACGCCAGCCGCCGGAGCGTCTTGAACAAGATCAGGACCGCCTGCGGCGTCAGCACCGAAGTGGGCTCGTCCATGATCAGAAGCTTGGGCTCCTGAAGCAGGCAACGCACGATCTCGACGCGCTGCCGCTCGCCCACCGACATGCTGTGAACGAGACGATAGGGATCAATCGGAAGTCCGTATTTTTCGGAAACCTCGGTGATCTGGGCCGCCAGTTTCGCGGTCGGAACCGGCTCATCCAGCGCGAGCGCGATGTTCTCCCAGACCGTCAGCGTCTCGAACAATGAAAAATGCTGAAAAACCATGCCGATGCCCATGCGCCGCGCCTGCGACGGGGCGACGATGGTTTCGTACTGATCATTCCACATGATGGTACCGGCGTCCGGCTTGGTGACGCCGTAAATGATCTTCATCAGCGTGCTTTTGCCGGCACCATTCTCGCCCAGCACCGCGTGAATTTCACCCGGACGCACGCTCAAGGAGACGTTTTCGTTGGCCACAACGCTCGGATAGCGCTTGGTGATGCCGGTCAGCACCAGCCGCGGCTTCAGCTTTGCAAACTCGTCCATATTCCAATCAGCCTCGGCCACAGATCGCGCGGCCAGCGCGCCGCCCGCAAAAGACACAAGCAATCTGCGCGCCAAGTCGCCGAAGCCTGCCCGATTCAAGGATTAATCTTGGCGACTGGCGCCAATTGCAGCGGTAAATCAGCAATCAGCGCAGGAATCAGCGGAAGATTCGCCTCCCGGCCGGGCTAAAAGTATCCTCCGAGCAGCGCATCAACCCGGTCAGGAAGGCACAGCGTCGATGAAAACCTGGATACGCGATCCGATCGCCATGCTGGCGCAAGGAGGCCAACGCGGGCTTGTGGTCGAGGGCGGCAGGATCATCGAACTGGTCGGACCGGATGGCCCGGTCACGCCCTGCGACGAGGTGTTCGATGCAAGGCGGCACGTGATCATCCCCGGCCTCGTCAACGCGCATCACCATTTTTTCCAGACGCTGACGCGCGCCCATCCGAAAGCCATCAACAAGAACCTGTTTCCGTGGCTGCAGCAGCTCTATCCGATCTGGGGCGCACACCTTGATCGCAACTGCTTTCGTCTCGCGGTGCGCGTGGCACTGACTGAACTCTTGATCTCGGGCTGCAGCACCGCGTCGGATCATTTGTTTGTCTTTCCCGACGACATGGCCGACGCCGTCGACATCGAAGCGGAAGAAGCCTCAAAACTGGGAATGCGCATGACGCTGACGCGCGGCGCCATCAATCTCGGCTTTGCGGATGGCGGTATCGCGGATCAACGGCTGATGCAGGGATATGACGCTGTTATCGCGGACTGCGAACGGGTTCTCGCCAGATATCACGATCCGAGCGACGGCGCTATGCTGCGCGTCGCGCTGGCGCCGTGTGCGCCTTTCAACGTCACCCGCCAGCTGATGATCGACACCGCCGCTCTCGCGCAGAAGCACAATTGTCTGCTGCATACGCATTTGGGAGAAACCCGCGATGAGGACGACTATTGTCTTCACCATTATGGCTGTCGGCCGCTCGATTATCTGGAACAGGTAGGCTGGCTCAACGAACGGGTCTGGCTGGCGCACGGCATTCACTTCAACGATGCCGAGATCGCGCGGCTGGGAAAACATCGCATGGGAATTTGCCACTGCCCGACATCCAACATGCTGCTGTCGTCGGGCATCTGCCGGACCAAAGAATTGGAGGCCGCCGGCGTCACGATCGGCCTTGGCGTCGACGGCTCGGCCTCCAACGACAGCTCGAACCTGATGGAGTCGGTCCGCCACGCGCTGCTGCTGGGACGCCTCGCTTACGACGCCTCCGCGATCACCCATCTGGATGCGTTTCGCTGGGCGACCGAAGGATCCGCCAAGTGTCTTGGACGCAGCGATATCGGCAAGATCGAGGTCGGATACCAGGCGGACCTCGCTTGCTTTACCCTCGACGAATTGCGGTTTTCCGGGGCCGGCGATCCCATCGCCGCGCTGGTGCTTTGTGGGGCGCACCGTGCCGACCGGGTGATGATCGCAGGCCAATGGCGTGTGACGGACGGCGCACCGGTCGGGGTGGACCTGGCGCGGCTCCGCGACGAGCATGGCAGAGCGGCTTTGGCATTCCTGGCCAACGTCTGACCCTGCGCGCGACGGAACTGGGGTAATGTCGGCGGTCTTTCTGGCGCGAAATTGCGCAACGTTGGCCTTATTGTGCACAATCGCTGATCACAGCGTCAAATCCATGCAAAACAGCCAAGGCCGATCCAACCGGGTGGGATCGGCTCGACGGTATTCTTCTTTCGACAGCTCTGTCACGGGGCCGCGCCAGGCGCCGCGATTTTGCGTCCTCTTCTCGATCAAACACGCGCCGAACCTCGGGCGATGACAGCTCGCGCGCAACCGATTCAGCTTTCACCGACCGCAACCCATCACCACCAATGGCTTCGCCAGGCGTCGTGGAAGTCCGCCGAAGTTTTGGCGAAGGCGGAAAATGCCGCCTCTTGACCTGACGCAGTCTTCAATCTGATCCTGCGGCTCGTTCATCCCATCGGCGCAGGAGGCTCACTTGATCACATCCGACGACAGCAAGGTTTCTGAGGATCGCCGCGACGCGCTGCGCTACGCTCTGGCGATCGGCAGCGGCGCCGCCCTCGCCTCCGCCCTCGCCAGCCCGGCATCGGCGCAGGCGAGCGCGGACAACACGCTCGATCGCATCCGCGCCACCAAGGTGCTGCGGATCGCGGTGCTGCCGGGAGAGCTGCCCTATTTCAACAAGGACCTCGCCACCGGGACCTGGTCCGGCTTTTCGATCGAGATGGCCAACGACATCGCCAAGCTTCTCGACGTCAAGCTCGAATACACCGAATCGACCTATGGCAATTCGATCCTCGACCTGCAATCGAACAAGATCGACCTCGGCTTTGCCCTCAACCCGACCCCGCAGCGGGCACTGGTGGTCGATTTTTCCGCCACCGTATTCCCGCATCCGTTCGGCGCCATGCTCAGGAAGGGGATCGAAGCCAAAACCTGGGCCGACATCAGCAAGCCCGAAGTCAGGATTGCGGTCGATGTCGGCTCCGCCAACGAGGCCGTCGCCCGCCGCTTTGCGCCGAATGCGACCATCAAATCGATGAAGTCACGCGACGAGGTGATGCTGGAGATGTCGGCGGGTCGGGTCGATTGCGTGGTCAACGCGCTGGTGCTTGGCCTCACCGCGATCGCCAAGAACCCCAACCTCGGCACTTACAAGATCCTGCAATCGCCCTCGGTCGCCATTCCCTCGAGCATGGCGGTGCGGCGCGAACCGGACAAGCACTGGCGCGATTTCCTGTCGGTCTGGGTCGACTACAACCGGGGCATCGGCCAGATGCGCGAATGGTTCGTCAAGGGATTGGCGCTGAGCGGCGTCAAGCCGGAAGACGTGCCGGTCGAACTCAGTATTTGAGGGCGGATTCGAAAAGAATTTCTGAACCTCCGCATTTTGGCGGTGCTCAAGCGGCCAAAGTCGAGCTTATTTCGTTAACCGCTCTTTGGTCATCCGAAGCGTGACTATGACGCCGTCACTGCTCCAGTCACAGGCAATCGAGCCGCCAAGCTGCATCGTCATGCCGCGGTTAAGAAGCTTGCTACCGTATCCTCCGTTATCGGCGGGAGCGGTAACAGGTGGTCCGCCGCGCTCGGTCCAGACCACCACCACTTCGGCGTCAGGCGCGGCGCACGATATGTCGAGCGCGCCCGACGGAGACGATAGCGCACCATATTTGAGGGAGTTGGTCGCGAGTTCGTGCACGACGAGTGCAAGCGTCGTCGCTGCCTGTTCGCCAACTGCCATGCGCGGGACCGCAACGCGGACTCGGCCGCTGAACGCCCCGATGTCGTCATAAGGCGCGAGCAACACCGTGAACAGATCACCGAGAAGCGCCGCCTTTTCACCTTGGCCCGGAAGGGGACGGACAAGATCATGAGCGCGACCTAGCGCGGTCAGCCGGTGCGTGAGTTCCTGGGCCATGTCGGCAGTGGTCTTTGCAGACCGCGATGTAATTGCGGTAAGGCCGGATGCGATGGCCAATAGGTTCTTGACCCGATGGCTCATTTCACCTGCAAGCAACTCATGGCCTTCCTCGGCCTGCTTACGTCCAGTTACGTCGATGAAAATTCCGTACATGATGCGACCGACAATGTCTGCATCATTTCCTTGACCCCGAGCCGATACCCAACGAACCTCGTCACCAACCATTATACGGAAGTCAATTTCATAAGCGCCGACGAGGGCGCGCGTCGCGACAAACGCCGCCTTTACCCGATCACGATCCGCCGGATGAATATGGGCCGAGAGGTCATCGAACGTCACATATTCGCTGAGGGGCACGCTCCAAAGTTCGAAAGCGCGCGCGTCCATAGTAAATGTATTGGTGTCGACATTCCACGACCAGAGGGCGACCCCCGCTGCCGCGATTGCTAGGCGCAAATGCCCTGAGTCCCAGACCGGCAGCCTAGTTTTTTCAATAGGCTCTGAAAAACTTGGTGGAACCGGAACCGCCTTCGCTAGGCCGTCATGTACCTGCGCTTCCATGTTTATTTTCTGTTTCCGTGAACTTTAGCGTGAGTATTCAATCGGATCACTCAATAACGATAGAGGCCGAGTAGTGGTCGCGAGCGCGGCTTTGGATCAGGCGGGGAGCGCACAGTCACCAATAGCAGCCGACAGACGGTGTGGTGACGTGGGATCAATACCTCAAGCGACGTTCAGTTCCGTGAATTAGGGCGTTGCAATCGGCTCGTGCCCTAATCTTAAATTGGAAGGCATGGACGCTGGGCGTCCTGGCGCGGCACGGATCGCCCTCCGCCCGGCGATTCTCAATTCCCCCGATTTCCTGTCGGTATGGGTCGACTACAACAGAGGCATCGGGCAAATGCGCGAATGGTTCGTCAAGGGATTGGCGCTGAGCGGCGTGAAACCGGAAGACGTGCCGGTCGAACTCAGTATCTGACGAGGGTTTGATCAGTGTGTCCGGCCGATGTCCGCCAAGCTCCGATAGCGACCAAATTCCGTAACACAGCGAACTGTCGCGATGTGCCAGTTTCGAACCTTCAGGTTAGTCCTTAGGGCGAAGGTTCATCGCTAGTTTCGGCAACATCCTTCCCGGCACCGATCCAGACGACGCTTCGCCTACATCGTAAGCTCCCATCCTTCGGTAAAACGGAGCCGCAGCGGGATCCGCATCGATTGTTAGTTGCGAGGCACCCAGTTTTTTCGCGACGCCGGTAGCCCAAACGAGCAGCGCCTTACCGATGCCACAGCGAAGCACGCTGGGCTCGACGAATAGTTTCAGCAAATCAGCCTCACCATCGACGACTTTTACCTGTGCAACACCGATTGACTTGCCGTTATGTTCGGCAACTGCGATGGGCGTCAATGCCAAGTCGCGCGGTTCAAACGACAACTCGCCGCGACACGCTTCCATGAATTCCTCGTCGTAGCCCCATACGGCTTTAGACCTGAAACACAGATCGGAAAGGCTGGATAGCTCATCAATCGTTGGTGCTCGGATCGTCAGAGGCAAGCTAAACCTCCTTGGACTTAAGAGAACGGTATAGCGTCGCATCAGGTCAGACGGTCCAGGTCCAGTCGATCGGGTAGTTGAAAATCGGGGTGAACGTCACGCCGACCGCCTCCATATCCCTGCGCCCGTCGACGACCATCTCCTTCAGTCGGTCCAACTGTGCCGCATGCTCGTCGGTGTCCCAGACACTAACTTGAACGATCGAGCCCCTCGGCGAGACGCCCGCATAAAAGTGAATGAGCCCCGGCAGCCGCCTGACGGCGGGGATTATGTACTCCGAGGTCTTCTTGCTCACGGCGTCGACCTCGGCGAACCGGCTCGGGTCGAAGCTGGCGCGCGAGACGCGGACGACGGCGGTTGCCGGCAATGACTCGGCCATGGTGATTCTGTCTGTCATAGTGATCCTTTCTTTTGGTAATCGTGGCAGAAATTGATGGGTATCGCTGGCGCTCCACCCATCCTACGAGCTGACGCGGCTTTCGAGCCACTCACGCCTTGTCGTAGCTCAGGCCACGCTCGAGCCTTCGCCCCACCAGCGTGGCCGGGAACAGAATCGCAAAGTAGATCAGGGCCACGATGGTGTAGACTTCCAGCGGTCGATAGGTCTCGGCGTTGATCAGCGTCGCGTTGTAGACGAGGTCAGGCACGGCGATGATCGACACCAGTGAGGTGTTCTTGAGCTGGGTCACCGACTGGTTGACATAGGGTGCCAGCATCGGCTTCAGCGCCTGCGGCAGGATCACCAATCTCAACACGCGCCATGGGCGCAGCCCCAGCGCCCGCGCCGCGTCCCATTGTCCGCGGTGTATGCTCTCGATGCTGCCGCGCACGATCTCGGCGTAGAACGCTCCGCCATAGAGCGACAGCACGGTGACGGCGGCGACATGCGCGGGGATATTGACGCCGATGACGACCGGAAACGCGTAATAGAACCAGATGATCTGAACCAGCAAAGGCGTGCAGCGAAACAGTTCGATGTAGGCGAGCAGCAGCCAGTCGATCACCGGCAAGCGTCTCAGGCGAAGGATGCCGACGAGCAGACCGAGCAAGGTGCCGAGAACGACGGTGCCGATCGTGTAGGCGACGGTCCAGCCCAGCCCGAGCCAGAACAGATGGCTGTATTTGCCGAGAATCGCGAAGTCCCAGATGTAGGGCATGTTCAGTACGACCCTCGCGTTGGCGGTTCGCCGGCCATCAGAGATAACGGCCGGGCGAAAACGGGGCTGCGTCGAAGGGCGGCGGCGTTCCCGCGATCATCGCGGCGATCGCAACGCCCGATGCCGGGCCTGTGGTGAAGCCGATGTGCTGGTGACCGAAACACAGCCAGAGACCGGAATGCTGAGGCGCCGGTCCGATCATCGGCAGACTGTCGGGCAGCGTCGGCCGCGCGCCGCGCCAGGGTTCGCCGACCGCCTCGCCGAATTCGGCTACGCCGCGCGCGACCGGGATAACCTGATCGAGTTGAGCGAAGGATGAGGGCGCATCGCGCGAGGTCAGTTCAACGCCGGTCGTGATGCGAATGCCCTGCTCCATCGGCGTCATGACGAACGCGCCTTCCGCGTCATGGATCGGACGCTGCAGAGAACGTGCCGGGTTCGGCCTGAACTCCTGATGGTAGCCGCGTTCAAACGCGAGCGGAATGCGATAGCCAAGCGGCCGCAACAGCTCCGCGGACCAGGGTCCCAGCGCGACCACGACATGGCGCGCCTTGATCGCGCCATCGGCGAGCACCACACGCCAGCCCTCGCCGTCAGGCACGATCGCCTTGATGTCCGACTGCCGGATCTGGCCACCGGAGCCCGCCAACATCCGTGCATAGGCCTTGACCACGGCGCCCGGCGAGTCGACCGAGGCGGTCTGGGTGTGCAACAGGCCAACGCTGTAGATCGGCACGATATCAGGCTCGAGCGCGGAAATGGCCTGACGGTCGAGAAGCTGGCTGGCGATGCCATATTCGGCCAGCAAGGCCTGCTCCTGCTTCGCCGCGGCGACAGCGTCGCTGCGCCATACCCTGAGCCAGCCGGTCTCGCGGATGCGCGCCGCCGCATCCGCTTGCACGATCCATTCCCGATGCAGTTTCAACGAGGCGCCGATCAGCCCGTGCAGCGCCGTTGCCCGCGGCTTGATCTGTGACGGTGTCGCATTGGCAAGGAAGCGGACGATCCAGTCGATATTGCGGATCGCCCAGGCCGGGTCCCAACGCAGCGCCGGGTGCCGGTTGGTCAGGTATTTCGGCAGCGCGCTCCACAGCGACGGCTTGTTGAGCGGCGATATCGAGCCACTGGAGAGAACACCGGAATTGCCATAGGAGGTTTCGCTGCCCGGCTCGCGCCGATCGATCAGCACCACCGACAGCCCGCGTTGCCGCGCGGCATAGGCCGCGGATACGCCGACGATGCCCGCGCCGAGCACGACGACATCTGCTGTTTGATCGTTCACGCTATCCGACATCGCCCCCACCACCGCCACATTACATCAGAGTGAGGCCGCCATCGACCGGCAACAGCGCTCCCGTCACATGTCCAGCCTCCGGCGACAACAGGAAGGCGACCACCGCGGCCACCTGGTCGGGTTCGGCCAATCGTCCGAGCGGATTGGCCTTGGCGACCAACTGCCAGGTCTGCGGGTCCAGTGCCCCCAACAGCCCGGCATCCTTGCGGGTATAGCCGGGCATCACGACATTGGCGGTCGCGCCTGAACTCGCCAGCTCGATCGCAAGACAACGGACCAGCACCTCGAGCGCGGCCTTGGCCGCCGCGGAGCCCGGATAGGTCGCCTCAGGCGTGAACCGATGCGCGGCGAAACTGCTGACGGCGACGACGCGTCCTTGCGATCCGCGCGTCAGATCCGGCAACGCCGCGGCCGCCAATTCGTGAAACGCCGTGGCCATCACCGCGAATGACCGTTCGAGCCCCGCGCGCGGCAACTGCGCGAAACCGCGCCGATCGGCAAACCCGGCGGCATGGACGATCGCATCGACGCTCCCGAACGCGTCCCGCGTCGCGCCAACAAGCTCGGCCGCGGTCCCGGCATTGGCAAGGTCGCCGGTGTGGCAGGCGACATTGGCGCCGGCATGCCGGCAGTCGGCGGCGACCGCGTTCAATCGCTCGAGCCCCGCCGCGTCGGCCCCTTGTCCATGCAACATCAGGCACTGATCCCGCCCTGCCAACCGGCGCGCGATCGCAGCTCCGATCCCGGACCCGCCTCCGGTGATGATTGAAACGCGCATGAGTCCCCCGCTCCCGATGCCCTTGCTCGGGCAAACTATAGGTACCGCACCAGCGAATGCCAACAATCGCAATCGTTTCGCGCGCCATCGCGGCGAAGCGGCGCGACTGATACGAGCTGAGGTCGCATGGCGGGTTCCACGCCCGGCGGCCGCGTGTCAGACATCCGAGTTCGGTTGCCTTTTCCGGCAAAGCAGGCAAGCATTGCAAAAACGGCGCTCGGCCACGGGCAAAGCTGGCGGAAGCATCGGGAGGACAAAATGCAAACCAACTATCTGGCTTTGGCCATCGTCGTTGGATACATGGTCAGTCTCGGCCTCCTCACCAGCGTGGTGCAACGGTCCGTCAACACGACGACGACCTTTACGTCGGGCACCAGCGGCCATTCGGGTATTCCCGCCGTTCTGGTCGGCCTGATGTTGATGTCCGAATTCATCGGCACGTCGGCGAGTGTCGGGACGGTCCAGGAAGCCTACAAGTTCGGCATCTCCGCCGCGTGGGCCATCATCTCGCTCGGCGCCGGCTTTCTGTTCTATGCTTTTCTCCTCGCCGGGAAATACAAGGAGTCGGGGCACAATACGATCTCCGCGATATTTGCCGAGGTTTACGGGCCACACGCCAAAATCGCCACCTCGCTGGTGATGATCTTTGCCCTGCAGATCCTCGCCAGCGCGATGTATGCGGGCGGCGGCGCGATATTGAGCGCGCTGCTCGCCGTCGATCGCACGCTTGCCACCGTGGTCTGCGGCATCGTTGCGGTTCTCTATGTCTTCATGGGTGGAATGAAGTCTGTGGTTTACACCAACGTCATCCATTCGTTCGCGAAGTACGTCGGCATCGGTGTCGCGGCGTATTTCGGCATCACGAAAGTCGGCGGCTTCGGGGAGCTGCAGGCGCGCCTTCCCGGCGAAATGTTTTCCTGGACCAACGTCGGCTGGAGCCAGATTTTTGCCTGGTTCATCGCCGGGGTTGGCGCCACCTTCTCCACACAATACATCATTCAAGCCATTAACACGGTTGAGACCCCGCAGAAGGCGAAAGCCGCGAGCCTGTACACCGCGCTCTTGATGGTGCCGTTCGGCATCGGCACCGCGCTGATCGGAATGTGCGCGCTCGCGCTGTACCCCAATATCAAATCCATCAATGCGTTCTCTGCCTTGATCGCGAATATGGATGGCCTGATGGCCGGCGTGGTCGCGGCAGGACTGGCCGCATCGCTGTTCGGCACCGTCGCCGCGGTCAGCGTGGCCACCGCGACGCTGCTTTACAAGGATTTCTATATCCGGTTCGTGACACAGCAAGGCGATCCGCAAGGCGACGAGAACCGATCGCTGAATTTCATTCGCGTCACCACTGTCATCGCCGGTCTGCTTCCGATCGTGCTGGCGATCTACACGCCGGACGTTCTCAAGATGACGTTCCTCGGCAAATCGATCAGGGCCTCGCTTTCGGTGCTGGTGTTGCTGGTGTTCTACGCGCCGTGGTTCGGCACCAAGACCGGGGCGCTGTTCAGCATCCTGGGTTCTCTGGTTGCCACCATCGCGTGGTTCGCGATGGGCAATCCGTTCGGTATCGACAATGCCTATGTGGCACTGGTGGTCCCGCTCATCATCATGGGCCTGAGCTCGCTCGTTGAGCGCATCCGGACCGGCAAGGTCACGGGCGTGCCCGCTACGCCCACCTGAGCCGCTCAAGGATCGACTTGCCCATCACCCAGTCCTTGTCCGCTTCGGACAGGAACGGCAATTCCTCGGTGAAATGGGTGATGCGCTGCTGATAGGTCGCCTTATCGTAGCCATTGGTCATGTCCGAGCCCCAATGGCATCGCTTCGGACCATAGGCCTCGAACAGCCGCTGGATGTGCGGCGTGAAATCGCGGAACGGATAGGCTTCCGACGAATAATTCGGCGCCGCCGACAGCTTGACCGAGACGTTCGGGTATTTGGCGAGCGAAGCGGTCTGGCTGACCGCGTCCGCGATCCGGCCTTCCTTCGGGGTGTTGCCGCCGATGCCCATGTGGTCGGCGATCAATTGCAGGCGCGGATAGCGCTCCGCCACGCGCGCCATCTGCGCATTCTGGCCATCGGTCAGGAACATCACCGGAAGCTCGGCCTTTTCGGCCTCCGGCCAGAACCAGTCCGCCGTGCCATCGGCCAGCCAGCCCTGCGTAGCGCCCAGAAATGTCAGGCGCACACCGAGCATGCCCGGCTGCTCCCGCCATTTCGGCAGCAGCGCCGCGGCTTGCGGGTTCTTTAAGGCAACGCGCCCCATGATCGCGAGTCGATCAGGATAGCGCCTGGCCGCCTCGAGGGCGTAGTCATTGCGATCGCCCGGCCATGACGGCGGCACCACGACGACGCGACTGACGCCGGCCTGATCCATCAGCGGCACCAACTTCTCGACGGTGAACGGCTCAGGCATCTGCGGCTTCATGCCCGGCACCCATTTCCAGTCCTCGGATTCCGCCTTCCACAGATGCACCTGCGCATCGACAATCCTGCGTTTGGACGGTTGGGCACTCACCTTTTGCGATGCGAACGCCGCGCCAGCGGCGAGCGCGGAAGTGCCGAATTGCCGACGCGACATCATCAAAAATTCCTCCCGAGTAACCCTGTTGTTGTTGGACAAACTTTGTTCGTGCGGCGCGATGACTGTCAAGCCGCGATCCGTCCGCCCGGGGTTGCGCCGGACGCCGCACGCCGGATCCATGGCACTTGCTCAATGGCGCCGCGCCGCCCAAGATGCGCGCAATCAAGATTGCAGTCAGGGAGGATCGATGACCCGCGCACTCAGCATCCGTCGGCGCACATTTCTCGGCGGCGTTGCGGCATTCGGCGCCATCCGTGGTTTCGGGACCCGCGCACAGGCGGCGATCTCGCCGGCGGTCGGAAGTCTCCCGGCGCGCGGCCATGTCGTGATTCGGGGCGCCTACGTCATGACCATGGAGCCCGGCCAGGCCGATCTGCCTGATGGCGACGTGCATGTCGACAATGGCGTGATCGTCGATATCGGCACCGCACTCGCAGCACCCGGCGCTGATGTCATCGACGGGCGCGGCTTCATCGTGATGCCCGGCCTGATCGACACCCACTGGCACATGTGGACCACGCTGCTGCGCAACATGTCGGGGGACGATCGCGCCCACGGCTATTTCCCGATGACGACGGCGCTCGGCAAGGTCTACACGCCGCGCGACATGTATACCGGCACGCTATTGTCCGCGGCCGAGGCGCTGCATTCGGGCACCACGACGGTGCACAATTGGTGCCACAACGTCATGAGCCACGAGCACGCGGTCGAGGACCTCAGGGCGATGCAGGAGACCGGACTGCGCGGCCGCTTCTCCTATGGCCCGGCGCGTTCGACGCCGCTCTCCCAGCCGATCAACGTGACCGATCTGGCGCGCATGCAAGGCGACTGGGGTAGCCTGTCGAACGAGGGCCTGCTGACGCTCGGCCTCGCCTGGCGCGGGGTCCAGGCGGCGGTGCCGAACGCGGAGGGCAAGATCGAGTTGCGGCCGCTATCGCCGGACATGTACCGCGTGGAGTACGACGCCGCGCGAAAACTCAATTTGCCGGTCTCGGTCCATCTCAATTCCAACAAGTTCGACAGCGGTCACATCCTCGCGCTGCACAAGCTCGGCTACGTCTTCGACGGCCTGCAGGTGATCCACGCCATCAATACCTCGCCGGAGGAAATGGACATCCTGGCCACCGCCGGCGCCTCCGTCAGCATTTCGCCGGCGTCCGAGATGCGCATCGGTTTCGGCCTGACGAGGATCGGCGAATATCTCGACCACAAGGTCAATCTCGCGCTGTCGGTCGACACCACGCCGCTGACGGGCAATGCCGACATGTTCGGGATCATGAAGCTGGCGCAAAATCTCGAGAACGGCCGCAGCGAAAGCGAATTCAAGCTGCCGGCGCGCCGGGTGCTCGAACTCGCGACCATCGAGGGCGCCAAGGCGCTCGGTCTCGCCGAGCGCACCGGATCGCTCAGGAAGGGCAAGCGGGCCGATATCATCATGGTGGACACGCGCGCGATCAATATCGGGCCGTTCACCGAACCGGCCTACATGCTGGTGGATTCGGCACAGGCATCGAATGTCGACACCGTGATGGTCGACGGCCGCATCCTCAAGCGCAACGGCAGGCTGACCGCCATCGATGCCGGCAAACTAATGGCGGAAGCGTCGATCGCGAGCCTCGGGGTTCGGCAGCGCGCCAACTGGAAGTGAGTGTCGCTGGTAGTGAGGGTCAGGGGCCAACCGGTTTCAATCCGCTTTCGCCGGCGATGTCGTGCGTCAATCGGCGCGACTTGAAGCGCCAGTTCGCTCCGATTTTCAAGACGACATCGTGGTAGGTTCCGGCCACCGCGATCGCTGGACCGGCGCTGGTGTCGCGCACCACCAGAAAATTCGATCTCACCTCCGCCTGATCGCCGTCGAGGCGGATCACGATGTTGGCGGTGACGTGCTTGCGTCTGGTGCCCGGACCCGGCTCGGGCACCAGTTGACGCAAGAAGTTCTCGATTGCGGCCGGACCGGTCGCGCTGCCATTTCGGGAAATCCACTCGCCGGCTTCGACAAACAGCTGGCCGAATTCCTTCAAGCGGTAGGAATCCAGCAGAAAGCAATATTCGGCCAGCAATTCGCGAATGGCGTCCTTGTCCTCGAGCGCGCTCATGTCAGGCCTCCTCCGGCGAGATCGGCTCGCGGGTCATGGTCCAGCACGCAGCCGCGCCGCACAGCAACAGCACGCCGGCCACCAGGAATGCCAAGTCGTAACTGCCGGTGCCGGAGATCACATAGCCGGTGACGATCGGCGCCAGCACGCCGAACAGATTGCCGCCTGTGACCAGAAAGCCGTTGGCGCGGCCGGCATTGCCGGGATCGGTCAACAGGTCATTGGTCAGCGTGATGTTCAATCCGACGGCGCTGCCGATGCAGGTCAGCGAAATCGAGAACAGCGTCAGAATCACCCAGGTTTCGGTAATCCACGGCGTCATCAGGATTCCGGATGAGCACAGCAGCATGATGACGACCATGAGGCGGCGGCGTCCCGAGGTGACGCCGACGTCACGCAGCAGCCGATCGCTGAGCGCGCCGATCAGGATCGTTCCCGGCACCGCCACCGCATAGGGAATCGCGGTATAAAAGCCGGTCTTGAGCAGCGTAAGCCCCCGCGTCGCCTGCAGGTAGCTCGGCAGCCAGGTCAGGAACAGGTACACGGTGTAGACCGCGCATCCCTGCGTCACGAACAGCCCCCACATGCTCCTGCATTTCAGCAACGCCAGCAGCGGCGCGCTTTTTCCGGGCGTTGCCTTGCCGCCGCGCTCCCTCAGGATTTTCGCGCGTTCGGCCTCGCCGATGAAGGTGGCGTCTTCGGGCTGGCGAAATACCAGACTCCAGAAGATCAGCCAGACGAAGCCAAGCGCGCCGGCACAATAGAACGCGCCGCGCCATCCCAGATCGCTCACCAGATAGGCCATCAGCACAGAGCCCAACGCGGGACCGATATAGCCGCCGCAATTGAACACCGTGGTGGCGAAGCCGCGTTCGCCCGCCGGCATCCATTCGCGGATGGTCCGGCCGCCGGCGGGATAGGTTGAAGATTCGCCAAAACCCATCAGCAGGCGCGACGCGAAGGCCGAGCTGAAATTCCAGCTGGTTCCCGTCAGCAGCGTTGCCGCCGACCAGATCGCCATGCCGAGCGTCGTTGCCCGGCGCGTTCCGACGCGGTCGACATAGATGCCCCAGGGCAGCACGAAGACGAGATAGCTCCACAGAAACGCCGAGAACAGATAGCCGAGCTGGATCGTGGAAATTCCGAACTCTTTCGAGATCGGTTGCGCCGACACCGAGAGCACCACGCGATCGATGTAATTGATCGAGCACGCGGTAACCAGCAGGATGTAAATCCAGGTTCGCCCGGGCATTCGTCCCCCCCTTGTTTTTCGCCTCCCTGTTGATTTTTGTTTCGGGGCGAGCGGCCACCATCCGTCAAACCAGGACGTTGGACAAGCCGCGGGGCGAATGTATGCGATGCGCCAGCATGTGATGAGCTATTTGGGGCTGATGGCCAATGGCTGCCGGCGCGTCCGGCGCCGGCTCGCTAGTGCGGCAGATGATCCGCGAGCGAGTAGAACACGCACAGCGCGAGGCTGGACCAGACCGCCATGCTGAAATAAAGCGACATCCAGGCGATCTCGTCCTTCCACTCGGCCAAATCGTGGGTCACGACCCAGCGCGTGCTGACGTCACGCAGACCCTCGAGCGGTCCGAGCAGCTTGCTGCCGTCGCCAACCTCGGTCCGCCACCGGCTCAGATACATCGGAACGTCGACGGTCATGAGAAATGCCAGATAGGCCACAATCCCTGTGATCGCGACAGCGAGCACCACGCGAACCGAACCGTCGAACTCCGGCAGCAACCTGCAAAGGCCGACCCCGACCAGAAAGAACACAACAGCCCAGATCGAATTTTCGATGGCGTTGCCGAGGTAATTGGTGGTCAACACCGCATACCAGGAGAAGCCTTCCGCGATCAGGATCAGCGGCACGATCACCCAGGCGACGTTCAAGGTGGTATCCGCTCCCGTCAACGTGCCGACCCGGTGCAGGATCATCGCCCACTGCGCCGCGAAGGCAACCTCGGCCACGGTGGCGACCGACCGGCCAACGACAACGCTCGACAGCCAGGTATCGAACAGGCAGATCCGCTGAACGTCCGCGCGCGGCAGGATCGACCGGAAGGCGCAGCCAAACACATAGGCCGCGCACAGCAGCAGCATGAGCTCGATGCCGGACGCGCTGCCGAGACTCTCGGCGCGCAGCAGCGAGAGCTCGAAGCCCGAAGAGCTACCGAGATTGGCGGCCGGCTGTTGGTGAAGCTGGCTATAAAGCAGGAACCAAACCGCGATATTGACGCCGCTCACCAGCGTCAACAGGCTCCACCACCAGGCCAGGGGATTTGACCAGGCCAGTGAACCTGACACGGAATTTGACAAGGAACTTGACCGCGCCGCCCGCCATTCCAAACTCATCGACCGCTCCGTTTGTAACCGAACTGACACTTGGTTGTATTAGTTCTGTCACAAATTATGGCGAATCACGAACAAAAACTTGTGTGCGGCGGGTGCTTGCGGGGGGATGGCGAGCGCGTCTGGTCCGTTTCTGTTCGGCGGAAGCTGTGATCAGTGGCGAGTCGGACGCCCGCGCCGCGCCCTTTCACGACGAAGCTTGCGCCCCGGCCTTCCAGGCGGCGGCCGAATGGATCGGGCGCACCGATATCACCACCGGGTTGCCGGCGCACTGACGCCGGCCAATAGCGGCGCTTCCGAATCTTTCTGCTCCGCCGCAAGGGTTCCGAATTAACATTTAAGTAACCCATATTACTAACGCGACCTCTACCCATCGGCCGTAGGGTTACGGGGGGAGAGCGAAAATGCTGAGGCGGCTTCGACACATAGGCTCCGTGCTTCGCGGCGATGCGGCTGAAAAAGCCGATGTCATCGATGGTGAACTGCCGGGCCGACGCAATCCAATTCGCTGGCTCGTCATTTGCGGCCTGCTGCTGATCGCGGCCATCGTGATCGGAACCGCGATGATGATCGGCAATTTCCGCGATCACGCGCTTGAAAGCAGCAAGCGCGAGTTGGAAAATACGGTTTTGCTGCTGGCCCGTCACTTTGATCAGCAGCTGGACGATGCCGCGGCTCCCCTCAACGACATCATCGTGCAAATACATCAGGCCGGAATAACGTCTGCCGACGATTTCAGGCGTCAGATGTCGACGCCCGCAACCCACCTGATGTTAGAGGCCAAGGCCAGCCATTTTTCCAGAATCGCCGGTTTCAATATCTATGACGCCGACGGAGTCCTGATCAGTTCATCGGAGGTGCCGGTCGTTCCAGCCGTCACCATTGCCGATCGCGCCTATTACAAGAGCCTCAAATCAAGCCCGGAGACGACGCAGCTGCAGATCGAACTGGTGCGCAGTCGTTTTACCGGAGTTTGGAAAACGCTGATCGCCCGCAAGGCCGTTGGGCAACACGGTGAATTTCTCGGCATCGTTTCGCGCGCCATTACACCTGCCAAATTCGAAGAATTTTTCTCCTCGGTGACGCTGGGGACAGATGCGACGATTTCCATGCATCATCACGATGGAGGCCTCGTCGCACGCTATCCTCACGCCGAAGAGATGATCGGCAAGAATTTCAAGGTCGAGTCGACGCCGCAGGCGGCAGCCTTCCTCAGCCTGGATCATGGCAGCACGCGGTTGATCAGTCCGGTCGACGGCAAGGAGCGGCTGGTGTCGGTTCGCAGCCTGAGCCGATTTCCACTATCGGTCGTAGCCACCACGACGGTCGTTTCAGCGCTCGCCGATTGGCAGGCGCAAACCAAATTCCTGGTAGTCGCGGCCGCCCTTTCGGCGATCGTTGTCGCCGTGATTCTGGTCCTGATCGTTCGGCGGCTGTCGTCGCAGCATAGCGCATCTCAGCGTCGACTGAAGCTGGAGAAGCAGCGCCTCGATACCGCCGTCGACAACATGTCGCAGGGCCTGACCTTGTTCGATCAATCCAGACGGCTGATCGTTTGCAACCAGCGATATATTGAGATGTACGGATTGCCGCCCGATGCGGTGAAACCGGGTTGCCATTTTCGCGACCTGATCGCGCTTCGAAAAGCAACGGGATCGGTTCAAGGCGATATCGAAGAACATTGTGCCCGAATTCTGGAGAATGTCGCGCGGGCAGAATCCAATATCCTTCATACTGCGGACGGGCGTTCAATTCAGATCACGCGCCGCCTGCTGCCCGATGGGGGATGGGTGTCCACGCATGAGGATATCACCGAACGGCAGCGCCGTGAGACGGATGTCTTTCAGCAGGCAAAAGAACTTGAACGCATCAACATGCAGTTCGACGCGGCCCTGAGTAACATGACGCAGGGGATCTGCATGTTTGACGGCCAGAAGCGGCTGGTGGTCTGGAACGACCGCTATGCGGAACTGTATCATATACCGCCGGAGTTGCTGAAAGTCGGAACGGCTCACCGCCTCATCATCGCCGACCGCATCTCCCGCGGCATTCTCAAAGGCGATACAAACGCGCGGGCCACCAATGCAAAGCTCGCTTCACTGAACGAGCTTCCGAAAGACGTAACCTCGAGCCGGGTCGACGAATTTTCCGATGGGCGGTTCGTGCTCGTGACCCGGCAGCCGATGGCCGACGGCGGCTGGCTGGCAACGCACGAAGACATCAGCGAACGGCGGCGGGCGGAGGCGGAGATCGTTCACCTGGCGCGGCACGACGCGCTCACCGGACTGGCCAACCGCACGGAATTCAACGCCAGGCTCGAAGAAGCGAGCAAACGCCTCAAGCGGAGCGGTGGCGCGGTCACCGTGATGATGATCGACCTCGACGAATTCAAGACCGTCAACGACACGCTGGGGCATCCCGCCGGCGACCAATTGCTGATTGAAGTCGGCAGACGCCTGCAGTCCACCATCAGGGAAACCGACGTGCTGGCGCGGCTGGGAGGCGACGAATTTGCGATCATCCAGGAGGGTGAAGCGCACCAGCACGAGGGCGCCATCGCGCTCGCGCAGAGAATCATCGATGCCATCACCCGGCCATTTGATCTCTACGGCAATCAGGCCGGCGTCGGGACCAGCATTGGCATTGTGCTGGCCCCGGAACATGACGTTGAACCCGAGGGACTCCTGAAGCGAGCCGACCTTGCGCTCTACGACGCCAAAGCCAACGGAAGAAATGATTTCCGGATCTTCCAGCCCGAAATGCTCGAAGTCGCCAATACGCAGAAACTGGCGGAAAGCGAATTGCGCAACGCCATCGCGCGCGAGGAATTCGAGCTGCACTACCAGCCCGTCGTGGATGTCAAAACGCGATTGCTGTGCGGCGTCGAGGCGCTGGTTCGCTGGAAGCACCCGACCAAGGGCCTGATTGCGCCGGACAAGTTCATTCCGCTGGCGGAATCCACCGGCCTGATCGCGCCGCTCGGCGAATGGATTTTGCGCCGCGCCTGCATCGATGCGCGGACCTGGCCCGCCGACATCAAGGTCGCCGTCAATATCTCGGCGGTCCAGTTCAAAAAAGGCAACCTGTTCGACGTCATCTTATGCACGCTGGTGGAGACCGGTCTGGCGCCCGAACGGCTGGAGCTGGAGGTCACCGAAACCGCACTGCTGGAAAACCAGGAAGCGCATCTGACGACGATACGGCAGTTGAAGAACCTCGGGATCTCCGTGGCGCTCGATGATTTCGGCACCGGCTATTCTTCCGTCAGCTATCTGACTGCCTTTCCCTTCGACAAGATCAAGATCGACAAGTCGTTCACGCAAGGCGTGCTCAGTCGCCGGGATTGCAAGGCGGTGGTGGCCTCGACGCTGGCGCTGGCGCACGGTCTCGGCACCGTGACGACGGCCGAGGGGGTCGAGACCGAGGAACAGCTCGAATACATGCGCGCCGCGGGGGTGGACCTGGTCCAGGGCTATCTGTTTGGCCGGCCCGTCCCGATCGCGCAGCTCGACCTGTCCAATATACCCCCGGCACCACCCCCGCCGAAGGAAATGGTAGCGTAGCGGGCGGTCCTTAATGTCATGGCCGGGCAGAAGCGCCAACGGGTCCGCGCAAAGCGCGGCCCGATGACAGGCTCCGTGCGTCTTCGCGCTAGACGACCCGGCCATCCATCTTCTTCGAAAATCTTATGAAGTGCGATGGATACGCGGGTCAGGCCCGCGTAGGACGATTTTTTCTGTTGCTATAATAATGGGATGTCACACCGCCCCGGCCTTCTGCGCGTATTCCCACGACGCTTTCGAGAGTGGCACGGTGCGCTTGGCCGACTCCATGGCCTTGGCGCTCGCCGCGGTGCCGTCGCGGATGCGCCCGGCGATACCCTGCGTAATGCCGGCGAGGCGAAACAAATTGTAGGAGAAATACCAGTTAAGGTCGGGAACGGCGCTGCCGGTGGCGTTGCAATAGATCTGCGCGGCCTCGTCCATGCTCGGAATATTGAGCGCCTTGAGGTCGGCATTGGCGAGACCCGGCATGGTCCATTGCATCAAGAGATAGGTGAAATCCGCCATCGGATCGCCGAGCGTCGACAATTCCCAATCCAGCACCGCGATCACCCTGGGCTCGGTGGCGTGGAAGATCATGTTGTCGAGGCGATAGTCGCCGTGAACGATCGAGACGCGCTGCTGCTGCGGCACGGTGCGCGGCAGCCACTCGATCAGCTTTTCCATTTCGGGAATAGCCTGGGTTTCGGAGGCGCGGTACTGCTTGGTCCAGCGATCGACCTGACGCGCGAAATAATTACCGGGCTTGCCGAATTCGCCGAGCCCGATCGCCTGCGGATCGTAGGTGTGCAGTCTGGCGAGCGTCTCGATCTTGCTGGTGAAGATCGCGCGCCGCGCCGCCGGCGTCTGGCTCGGCAGCGCCGGATCCCAGAACACGCGTCCCTCTTCCATCGACATGATGTAGAACGCCGCCCCGATCACCGCGTCGTCGGTGCACAGCGCATAGGCCTTCGCGACCGGAAATCCCTGCCGGCCCAGTGCGGCGATAACGCGGAATTCGCGATCGACGGCATGCGCCGACGGCAGCAATTTGCCGAACGGCTTGCGGCGCATCACATAGGAACGAGCCGGCGTATCGAGACGATAGGTCGGGTTCGACTGTCCGCCCTTGAATTGCAGGACGGTCAGCGGCCCCTGATAGCCCTCGACATGGTCGCGCATCCAGCCGTCGAGGCCCAGCTCGTCGATGCGATGCCGCTCCTCGACCGGCTTGGTGCCGGAAAATTCCTCGTCGTCCCTGACGCCTTCGGCCACGATGACGCTCCCTGTAGTTTCTAGGGAGCGTCAGTCGGGACGTTCCCCTTAATGCGAAGTGGGAGCGTTTGCATACTTCCGAAGTTCAAGTCTGGCAATGGCGCGGTTGTGGACCTCGTCCGGCCCGTCCGCCAGCCGCATCGTGCGCATCGAGGCATAGTCGCGCGCCAGACCCGCATCGTCGGAGACCCCGGCGGCACCGTAGGCCTGAATGGCGTTGTCGATGATCTTCAGCGCCATGTTGGGCGCCGCCACCTTGATCATGGCGATCTCGAGCTGCGCGGTCTTGTTGCCGACCTTGTCCATCATGTCGGCGGCCTTGAGGCACAACAGCCGGTTCATCTCGATGTCGGTGCGGGCCTCGGCAATGCGCTGCTCCCAGATCGAATATTCGACGATCTTCTTGCCGAACGCGGTGCGGGAAGACAGCCGCTTCACCATCTTCTCCAGCGCTTCCTCGGCCTTGCCGATGGTGCGCATGCAGTGATGGATGCGCCCGGGACCCAGACGCCCCTGCGCGATCTCGAACCCCCTGCCCTCGCCGAGCAGGATATTGCTGGCGGGAACCCGCACATTCTCCATCAGCACCTGGGCGTGGCCATGCGGCGCGTCGTCGAAGCCGAACACCGGCAACAGTTTCTCGACCGTGATGCCCTTGGCGTCGAGCGGCACCAGGATCTGCGACTGCTGCTGGTGGCGCGGCGCCTTCGGATCGGTCTTGCCCATCACGATCGCAATCTTGCAGCGGGGATCGCCGACACCCGACGACCACCATTTGCGGCCGTTGATGACGTAATGATCGCCGTCGCGCTCGATGCGGGTCTCGATATTGGTGGCGTCGGAGGATGCCACCGCGGGCTCGGTCATCAGGAAGGCGGAGCGGATTTCGCCGTTCATCAGCGGCCGCAGCCACTGCTTCTTGTGCTCCTTGGAGCCGTAGCGCATCAGCACTTCCATATTGCCGGTATCCGGCGCCGAGCAATTGAACACTTCCGAAGCCCAGCCGATGTGGCCCATTTCCTCGGCCAGCGGCGCATATTCCAGGTTGCTCAATCCCGCGCCGCGGAATTCATCGTCCTCATGCGCCGAGGGCGGCATGAACATGTTCCATAGCCCTTCGGCCCGTGCCTTCTTCTTCAACTCCTCGACGATCGGAATCACCTTCCAGCGCAGGCCTTCTTCGTCCTGCTGCCGGTAGACCGGCACGGCGGGGCGGACATGCTTGTGCATGAACGACTGCACACGGTTGAGCCATTCGCGCTGACGGTCAGACATGTTGAAGTCCATTGGGCGTTCCTCGCATTTTTGGTCGAAAATTGTTGGCGGCACTGTCTCCCCGCCGCCGGTTCCCCGCAAGACTATTTTTGTCGTGCGGTTTTTCGCGTGCCGGCGGGCCTTCGCCGAAGCGGCAATGCGTCATGCGCATTGACATTCCAGCCTTCAAACCATAGTTTCATACAAGCGTTTGAATTGCAACGCTTCCTTTTTCGCGGGCCATGAAATGCCGTCAGACCAGACCCGCACCGCCATCCTGGACGCCGCCGAGCGGCTGTATGCCGACCGCGGCTTCGCCGACGTCACGCTGCGCGATATCGTCGCCGCCGCCGACGTCAACCTGGCGGCGGTGAATTATCATTTCGGCTCCAAGGACGAATTGATTGCCGAGCTGTTCGTCACCCGCAGCCTCGCCACCAACCGCGAGCGGCTCAACGAATTGAAGGCGGCCGAAGCCGCCGGCGGCGGCCGCGCCGAGATCGATGCCATCCTGCGCGCGCTGGTCGGGCCGACGCTGCGCGGCTGTCTCGGCCCCGACAACGAGCGTTCGGCGGCGGCGCGTTTCATGATCCGGGCCTCGATCGAATCGGTGCCGCCGATCCGGCGCATCAAGAATCGCGAGATCGATCATTTGCGGAAATTCGCCGCCGCGATGCGGCGTTCCCTGCCCGGCCGCGACGCGGTCGAGCTCTATTGGGGCCTGCATTTCGCGCTGGCGATGGCGCACCAGACCATCCGCGACAGCGAGCGGCTGATAAAGCTGTCGGAGGGATTGTGCGATCTCAACGACGTCCAGGGCATCATCGAGCGCATCGTCGCGGTATCGGTGATGGCGCTGACGGGGCGCGAGGCGGAGCGAACGACGCCCGCCAGGTTGTTGGCGCGGGATGCGCGTTAGTCACGCCATCGCGACGCAGTCGATTTCGATATCGAACGGCCCGGGCCATTCCGTCACGCACACGAAGATACGTGCCGGCGGCTCTTCGGGGAAGTAACGCGCGTAGATTGCGTTGACGACCGGGAAGTGTTCGGCCGAGGTGCAGTAGATATTGCACTTCATCACGTTCTGCAGGCTGGTCCCCGCCGTCTCAAGACAGAGTTTCATCTGGTCGAGCACCAGTTCGGTCTGGCGCTCGATCGGAACGCGGAGGATTTCGCCGCTGTCGGGATCGAACGGTGGAAACCCGGTGACGAAGACCATGCCGCCGCCGCGTGTGACCGGCGAAATCGGCGCCCCCCGCTTCGCCAGATAAGAAGACAGCGGTTCGACGCGGATGGCTTCTCGCTTCATCACGACACCTGTGGCCCGGGTTGATTTGGCAACGCCAGACTAGCGCGCATGCATACCATCATGCTTCGATATCGGTGGAAGTGTATCGGGACGCGAGGCCGGACGTTTTGCGATGCTGGCCCTGATATCCTGCGACAACCGCGTCTACGAAAACCCGAGCATCGCCCGCGCTTCGCTCGCCGAGGCAATCGCGGCGCCGAGGCTTTTGAGGATATCGGCGGCGTGGGTCACGAGTTCGGCGTTGGTCTTGGCCAGCACGCCTTTGGAGAGATAGAGATTGTCCTCCATCCCGACCCGGACATGGCCGCCGAACAGATAGGCCTGCGCCACCATCGGGAATTCAGCCCGGCCGATGCCAAAGCCGGTCCAGATCGCGCCCGCCGGCAACAGGCCGCGGCCGTACAGCATGGTTTCGGACGAGGCGTCGAAACCGTATTTGACGCCGAGCACCAGCGAGAACAGCCCCGGTCCCTGCAAGACGCCCTCGGCGATCAGGTCGCGCGCCAGATGGCAGTCGCCGGAATCGAACAGCTCCAGTTCCGGCATCACGCCAACAGCGCGAATGCGGTTGGCCATCTTGCGGACATTGGTGGGCGTGTTGATCACGACCTGCCCGCCCGAATTCATGGTGTTGAGATCGAGCGTGCAGATTTCGGGGCGCAGGATTTCGACATGTTCGACCCGCTTTTCCGGGGCGATCAAGGTGGTGCCGGGACCGGCGACCTTGGGATCTTCCTCTGACGGGACGAACCGGCCGCCCGGCCCGGTGGTCAGATTGATGATCAGCTTCGGATTGCGGGCGCGAATCCGATCCATCACGTCGCGGTACAGGTCGATCGACATCGAGGGCCGGCCGGTTTCGGGATCGCGCACATGAATATGGGCGATCGCGGCCCCCGCTTCCGCCGCCTCCAGCGCGCTGTCGGCGATCTGCTGCGGGGTGATCGGCAGAAAGGGCGACTGATCGGGCCGCGTCAGGTTGCCCGTGATCGCGCAGGTGATGATGACCTTCTGATGAGGTTGGTTTGCCATCGGTGTTGCCTTCCGCCGTCGCCGTGAATGAGCTGACTTGTGCCATAGCGTAACGCGGACGCACAGGCGAGCGCCGTCGCGTCCGGGATCAGCCTGTTTTCTTTTTGGCGGCCTTCTTGGCTGACTTGTTTTCTGCCGTGGCCTTCTTTGCAGCCTTCTTGACCGGCTTGACCGGTTTTTCTTCCGCAGCCTTGATGTCTTCGGCCGCCTTCTTGATGCCGCGCGCGTAGCTGTCGGCGGCATTCTCGGCTGTGATCTGCAACCGCCTTGCCGCCGCACCGGCCAGCAGCAAGGTGTCCTTTGCAAGTTGCTTGTATCGCGCCTTCGCCGCTTTATCCCCGGCCTTGGCCGCCATCCCCATCAGCCGGCCTTGCCGCTGTTTGGCCGCGTCCATTACGATCTTGTGCTGCTTCTTCGCGATCGACCGAATGACACTATCGAGGTCGGCTTCGGCCATTTTGATTTCCCGGGATTTGGACGCTGAGACAGCGGGGCGGATGTGCGGAGGCGCTGGAGCGGGTGAAGGGAATC
>NZ_JBEKCZ010000060.1:0-26439 GCF_050014615.1 Bradyrhizobium sp.
CATTCGGTCGCGGCGACGCTCACCAGTCTGGTGATCGAGGGCGTGCCCGAGCGTTTCCCGCGTCTCAAGATCGTGTTCATCGAAGGCGGCTTCGGCTGGATTCCGCCGGCGATGTGGCGAATGGATCAGCATTTCGATCGTTTTCGCACGGAGGTGCCGCATCTCAAGCGGCGTCCGTCCGAATATGTCCGGGAGCATTTCTGGTTCACCACCCAGCCGATCGATGAGCCCGATGAGGCACGGCATTTGCGATCGCTGATCGAGTGGGTCGGGGTCGACCGGCTGCTGTTCTCGTCGGACTATCCGCACTGGGATTTCGACGATCCACGTTTCGCCTTCAGGACGCCGCTGACGGAAGCCGAGCGGGCGAAGATCTTCAACGGCAACGCCCGCGCGCTGTACAAGCTTTGATGCCATGACCCGGCACATCGTCGCCCGCGCGTCCGACATTCCACCCGGCGGCAACAAGGTGGTCAGCGTTGATAACCGCGATATCGTCGTGTTTCACGTCAATGGCGAGTTCTTCGCGCTACTCAATCGTTGTCCGCATGCAGGAGCCCCGCTCGACAAGGCCGCCTGCGTGGCGCGGCTGACCTCGCCTGAGCCCGGAATCTACCAGCGCTCGCGGGTCGGCGAATTGCTGCGGTGTGCCTGGCACGGATGGGAATTCGACATGCGCAACGGGCAATCCTGGTTTGATCCCAAGCGTGTCAAGGTACGGACCTACCCGGTCGTGATCGAGGACGGCGAGACGCTGGCCAAGGGCCCCTATGTGGCCGAAACCTTCCCGGTTCACGTCGAGGACAGCTACGTCATCATCGAGACGTGATTTTTTGATTCCGGGATGTGCAATGGCACATCCGAGCACTGAACCCGAAATCATTCAGGTGAGACAAAAATGAAATCAGCCTTGTTCGCAAGGCATGATACGCATGGTATAACGCCGCTCCGGTGGCGTTCTTGAGGGCAGGTACGGGCGAATGTCGAAACAGTCGATGCGCGAAGAGGCCGAGCGCCTGATCCGCGAAACCATGGAACGCAAGGCCCTGGTCATCAAGCAGGGCAATACCCGGATCGAGGCGGTGTGCGGCAAATGCGGCGCGCCGAATCGCGTCTCGGCGGAAAAGGGCGCCACCCGGGTGAAATTCGCCTGCAAGCAATGCGGACACAAGCAGGAGACGCTCTGAATTTCCGCATCCCCGGGCGCGCAACTGGCCGCGCCCATCCGGAGAAAAGACTGAATCATGCTCTGGCTTTCGTTGACAACCCGTGCCGGCACATTCGATGGCCGCGGCCGGCCCTGTCCCGATATAATTGCAGCGAATTGATCTATCGCAAGGACACAACCAAGATGGAAGGCTACCCAAGTTAACTTGGGTTGCATCGGGCGAATCGAACCAACGCCGTGTTGCTTGGCTCGGTTCGAAGCAAGGGAACAGCCCATGAGCGGCGCCAGCACGATTGCAAGCCGACTGAAATTCAACAGGATAGATGACGAAGTCATCACTTCCCTGAGGCAGTCGAAGTCGTTTCTCTTGTCCGAGTTGCCCCCGATTCTGGACAGCTTCTACGACCATATTTCGAAATTCTCCGAGACTGCGAAATTTTTCAGAAATCGCCAGCACATGATGCATGCCAAAGAGATGCAATTGAAGCATTGGGCGGTCATCATGGATGGGCGATTTGACGAAACATACGAGGCGTCAGTCACCAGGATAGGCGAGATACACAATACGCTCGGCCTGGAGCCGCGCTGGTACATTGGCGGATACAACGCGCTCGTCTCCGGGTTGGTTGAAGCCATCGGATCGCGAATGCCTGCTTCAAGCTTCGACCGCCAGGCCGCAAAGAAAAAGGTCGTACTGCAAGGGGCCGTCATCAAGGCGGCGATGCTGGATATGGATTTTGCCATAGCCGTATACGTCGAAGCGGGCCGCCGCGACCGCAAGTCCGTTCTGGAAAAGCTGGCGGCCGATTTTGAAAAGACCATCGGCGGTGTGGTGAGTATCGTAGCCTCCGCCGCGACGGAGTTGCAGGCCGCCGCGCAAGCCATGACCGCTTCGGCAGCACAGTCCGCGGCGCAATCAAAAAGGGTGGATATCTCATCGAGGCAAGCATCCGAGAATGTGCAGTCGGTTGCCGCGGCCACCGAACAGCTGACGAGTTCAGTAAATGAAATATCGCGGAGGGTCAGCGATTCGGCGCGCGTCACAGGCGATGCGGCGCGCGATGCCGATAAGACCGCCGAAACGATGCAACGCCTTTCGGAGGGCGCGCAGAAAATCGGCGCGATTGTCGAGATGATCAACGGCATCGCATCCCAAACCAATCTCCTGGCGCTCAATGCGACGATCGAAGCCGCGCGAGCCGGCGAAGCGGGCCGGGGCTTTGCTGTCGTCGCCCACGAGGTAAAATCACTCGCGGAACAGACCGCCAAGGCAACCGCGGATATCGCAACCCAGGTTGGGGATATGCAGGCGTCAACGTCAGCGTCTGTCAACGCCATCACCGGCATTACCAACACGATCAAATCTCTGAATGACATATCGACCGCGATAGCTGCCGCGGTCGAGGAACAGGGCGCCGCGACCAGTGAAATTTCGCGCAATGTCCAGCGGGCCGCGAAGGGCACCGGCGAGGTTTCAGAGACGATTGCAGAAATCACCCAGTCGGCCGGCGAAACCGGCGCGGCCGCGGCTCAGGTATTGTCCGCGGCTTCGGAACTGTCGATCCAGTCAGAGCAGCTTCGCGGAGAAGTCGACAAGTTCCTGGCCACCGTCCGGGCCGCCTGATCGCCACCCTCCGGCCATTTCGAGGCCTGTCCCGGACGATGGTTCCCCGTTAACATTACGCCTTAACTAATAATTAATTATACGTTTGCAGGCACCAAAAGCCCGGCCTAGCGTTCGTTGCAGTGCTGCTCAGTAACCAGCGAATGGGTGCGTGCCATGACCTATAGAATGTATGGGGCGTTTATCGCGTCTCTCGGCGCAGTAGCGCTTGTGCTTGCCCCGGGCCAGACATCGGCTGCGCCGCGCGGCGGGTTTACTCCGGCGCATTCGATTTCCCACCCATCCGTCGCCCAGTCGCTCCGGCATTACCGGAGAAAGAATCTGGGGACCCTCTGGCCGGTGGTCGGAGACTATTATGGGCCATCGAATGGCGAACCCCTGGTGGATGCGACGCCACCGGCATCCGGCGACGTCCGCTACACCACCACCTATGATGTGCCCTGGGATTGGGCGCATCGATTTCCGCCGATTGTCGCGCCTTCCGACCGGCCCTATGTGCCGAGCTGTCCCACCGAGAACGTCACGGTTCCCGGTCGTAACGGCAAAGACCAAACCGTCAGCGTCATGCGGTGCTTCTGATCGGGCACCCGAGACGGGATGGGGCACGGGATGGGACGCCGGCGTTCGGATCGGAATGGTTTAAGTTTCAGACAGTCTATTCCGGGCTCCGGAGACGGCTCAACCGGATCGATTGATACGGCGCGGACAGCAGCAACAGGAACAGTGCCCTGTCGGCCTTGTACCGGGCCGCGGGTTGGCTGGTTTCCGAACCATGCATGACGACATCTCCGTTGGTTGTGCACACGCACCACCGCCACGTGGTCCGGCGGCGCTTCTTCAACACCACTTCAAAAACCGGAAATTGATCGGTCATCGCGATTGTCGTGCCCTTCGAAGCGCCCGCTGAGACAGCGACAATTACTAACACGCTTGCCCGGTTGGAAGGGGAAGGCCGCAGCAGACCACGGCGAATTCCAAACCTCGCAACGATATTTTGACACGGGATCTGTCGTTAATTGAGTGATCTGGCAGTTTCCGAGCGGATATGCCTCCCGCGATTCCACCGATGGGGCTCTTGCGGCGCGGCACTTCTCGAATGGGTTTCGACCCATATGGTAGCTTGATCGAGAAGCAGGAAGTGCGCGAACGGGCCGCGATTGACCCCTGGCGATACTGCGACCGCCGGACAGGCCACGCGACTTCCGTTCAGCAGCTGTCGGACGTCATCGCGCCTGCGCTGCCCGGTGCCGTTTAGCTCACGGCCTTACTTCGAAGCCTTTGCGATCTTGTGTTCCAGATGACGGGTTTCATGATCGCGGCGGAGCTGACTGAGCGACGTTTCGTTGAGTTGAAGCAGAACCTCGCTCAGTGTCTTGGTTTCAGCATGCCCGGCAGCGAAGCTCTGTCCGTAAATCTTGCGCAAGGTGCGGATCATCGTGTTTCCGTGCTTATGGCTGATTTCGCCGTCGTGGTTGCGGTGGCGATTGTCGAGACCCGCTTTGCTCATGGTGCTCTCCATTATGCCTGAAGTTCGAGAGCATCCTCTTGCCCAGACCAAATGGCAATCTTGCGCCGCAACACATCAAGGCGGTTTTTCCGGCCTCAGCATCCATTGAGCGACCCGCCCGCTATTTCGCTCAGGTTTGCCGAGCCCCCATCCGTCGAGGGGACCGGAGGCGGGCAGATGGGCGAGGGTGGGCTGGGAGCCGTCGCAGTCGTGCTCGCCGCCTGTGTGGATGTGTCCGGTATTTCCCCCGGCAACAGCAAGGGTGATTGCGATATCCCCGAGGCGGAGCTTGTTGCCCCGGTGGCACCGCTCGCCGATCCGGTCGTGGTTGGCGATCCCGACGCCGTGCCGGACTGCGACGCCGGCGTAGGCGATGACACAGATGGCAGGGAAGACGCCGGTACATTGAGAGGATCAGACCCGACAGCATTCCCGCTGCTATTGGTCTGACCGTTCAGTTGCAACACGGTTTGACCCTGGGCCGCCGTGATGCCGAGAACCATGATCGCAATGATGAAGACGAGTTTCATCGCGCTCTCCTGCGTTGAATACCGCAAAGCTGCGCTGTCGCCCGTCGCGTTAGAAAACGCCCGAACCGAAAAAAAAGAAAATGAAATTTAGGAAAGGTAAAATGGGAACCGCGAGGACGGCCCTGGCACGCGGGCCTCGCATTCGCTTGAATGCCGGTGTCCGAATTTGGCCACCTTCAGCGCACGCGGCCGCCAAACGTTCCGGCGCCTATTTGTAGACTTCGCAGACGGTCCGATGGTCCTGCCGGATGGTCCCGACATTGCGCGCCGAGACCGCATTCCACCACGCGTCCAGCGCCGGGCGATGGCAGCGGAGCTTCACGCTCATGCCGTCGGCGAACCTGATCCAGTCCGCGAACCGATGGCTGGGAACGGCGATCACGACAGGGATATCGGCGCTCAACGCGCGCTCGACCAGGTATGAAAGGCCCTTGCCATCGCGTTCCTGCCGTCCGAACCGGTTCACGATCACGAGATCGGCGCCCTGATCGATGGCGCTGGCGACCTGCGTGCCCGCCTCCAGCAGCTGGCCGACATCCAGCCTGCAGCCGCTTGCACAGGCACCGAGATTCTGGAACAGCGGCAATTCCTCGCCGGTATGGACCAGCATCGCGGACAGTTTCGGCGCATCGACGCAGTGATGGCCGAGTTGAACCAGGCCCACCGCGCGATAGCCGCCGGCGTTGAGGTCGGACGCGAACTCGCGCAGTAGCCGGTCGGGATCCTGATCCGGCTCGTAGACCAGGGCTGCGAGGTCGCTTTGAGAGTCAAACATGACGGCCTTTCATTTTTCCTGCCGTTTCTTTTCTTGCCGGTGTCGACCGGCGGCGTTGCCGGTTGAACGTCAAAGTCGGGAGACGATCGCGGCGGCCGTTGCCGCCGCGATCGCTTCGTTGATCAGGTACGGGCTTCGTTGATGATCTGCAGCTGGGTGAATTCGGCCAGTCCTTCCTCGGCAAATTCAGTGCCGATACCGGACTGCTTGGCGCCGCCGAACGGAATGTGCGGCGCCATGTCGAGGTGCTTGTTGATCCACACCGTTCCGGCCTCGATCTGGCTCGCGACCTTGTGGGCGCGGGCTGTATCCGACGACCAGACCGACGCACCGAGGCCGTAATTGGTGGCGTTGGCGCGGCGGATCACGTCGTCATTGTCGGAATATTTGATCACCGGCAGCACCGGCCCGAACTGTTCCTCGTCGACCAGCCTGGAGCCTTCCTTGATGTCGCGCACGATGGTCGGCTCGATGAAATAGCCCGGCCGGTCCATCGCCGCGCCGCCGGCAATGATGTTGCCGTTCTTGCGGGCGTCCTCGAGGAAGCCCTTGACCTTCTCGTACTGCATCTTGTTCTGCAGCGGCCCGAGCTTGGTGCCCTGCTTCGATCCGTCGTCGACCACCGTGCTCTTGGCGATGGCGACGAGTTCGTTGCAGATTTCATCATAGACCGACTCGTGCACATAGAGCCGCTTGATGGCGAGGCAGACCTGGCCGGAGTTCTGGAACGCGCCCTCGAAGATGCCGGGGGCGACCTTCTTCGGATCGACGTCGTCGAGCACGATGCTGGCGTCGTTGCCGCCGAGTTCCAGCGTGATCCGCTTCAACGTCGCGGCAGCGCTGGCCATCACCTTCTGGCCGGTCGCGGTCGAGCCGGTGAACGAGATCTTGCGGATGTCCGGATGCTTGGTCATCGCGTCGCCGAGATCGTTGGCGTCGGCGATGACGTTGAGGACGCCCTTGGGCAGGATATCCTTGACCAGTTCGGCAAATAGCAACGTCGACAGCGGCGTGGTCGGCGCCGGCTTCACGACGATGGTATTGCCGGCCAGCAGGGCTGAGGGCAGTTTGAAGCTGAGGATCAATAGCGGATAGTTCCACGGGATGATGGCGCCGATGACGCCGAGCGGACGGCGATGCGCCTCGACCCGGCGGTCGCCGGAATCCTCGATCACCCGCATCGGCAGGTCGAGCGAAGAGAGGTAGCGGAAGAAGCCGGCCATGCCCATGACTTCACCGGTGGCATCGGCCAGCGGCTTGCCCTGTTCGCTGGTCAACAGCCGCGCCAGTTCGTTCACATTGGCCTCGATGACATCGGCCATCTTGGTGACCAGCCGGCGGCGCTCGGCGATCGGGGTCGCGGCCCATGCCGGAAATGCAGCCTTGGCGGCCGCGACGGCGGCATCGAGCTGGTCTTTGGAAGCGCGCGGGCACTGCGCCAGCACTTCCTCGGTGGCAGGATTGAGGACGGGCATTGTGAGATCGCCGGGAACCATTTTTCCGTTGATGAGAAGGTTGAAGTCACTCATTGGCTTTGCTCTCCCTGTGGAACGGACCTCTTATAAAGTCTCGTTGTATCCATCTATATATCACGACTTTGGCCGGGCGGCCACACCGGCCCGCGTCGGCCGGGTCCAAAAACCGGGGGCCGGACGATGCCGGGGGCATCGAAATGTGGCATGCAATATAACGCCCAGAGCCTGACGGCGGAGACCGGCGCGGATGTCGAAAACGGGAGCAAGTCAATGCGTGTTTATTCAGTCCGTGCCTGGCTGATTGCAATCGCGATCGCGCTGGCCGCGCCGTCGGCGCCGGCGGCGGAACTTCGGGTGATGGCGGCCGGGAGCCTGAAAGAGGTATTTACGGCTGCTTTCGCCGATTACAGCAGGCAGTATGGCCAGAGTTTCGCGCCGGTATGGGGTCCGTCCGGCGTGCTGCGTGAACGCCTCAAAAACGGCGAAGCGTTCGACATTTTCGCCTCGGCCGCCTTGCCCCATGCGCAAGCCCTCACCGAGGCCGGCGTGTCCGGGCCAAGCGTGCTGTTCGCGCGCAATGCGCTGTGCATCGTCACCGACGCCGGCCGCCCGCTCATTGGCGCCAACCTGGCCGAGACGCTGCTCAAGCCTGATATCCGAATCGGGACATCGACGCCGGTTGCCGATCCCGCCGGCGACTACACCTGGGAGGTGTTTCACCTGATCGATGCGCAGCGGCCCGGCGCTTTCGATATCCTGTCCAAAAAGGCGCAGCAATTATTCGGCGGTGCGGCCACGCCAGGCCAGGTGAACGGGCGCCCCCGATGGCTCGCCGCGCTGGATGATCACGAGATCGATCTGCTCATTATTTATTGCTCGATCGCGAAACAGATCGTTCGGGACCAGCCCAACTACAAATCGGTCGAGTTGCCGCCGCAGCTTTCGGTCGGTCCTGAATATGGCCTGACGGTGTCGCGTAACGCGGCGCCGGGCGCCGCCGATTTCGCGATGTACCTGCTGTCGCCACAGGGGCAAAGCAGCCTGAAGGCGTTCGGCTTCATCCCGATAGCACTTCCGGCGTCGAAATAGCGCCGTCGTCGTTGCCGCCTGCGTCCGGGGGAATTGACGCCCTGAAGCGAGATTGGGTTAACGCGGCTTGCGGTAAAAGCCGGAAAGATCGGTTTAAAGCGTCGGTAATAATGCTTGCAAATTGAGGTGACGGATTAGCGTGATCCTAAAAGACTGCTGATGATCTGCTTGCGGGAGATTTTCATGACCGACCGGATAAAGATTCCCTGTTCCAAATGCCGCAAGTCCTTCAGCGAGAGGGCGGCACGCCTGCGCAACGGCTATCAGGTGCAGTGCCCGCATTGCATGAAGCTGATTACGTTCGACAGCAGTTCGGAAGATCCCAATATCAGGCGTCCGCTGAAGGCGGCGCGGGATTTTCGGATAGCGGCGGAGGAAGCGATCGTGCTGGCTCGGATGGCCAATCAAGCGCCTAGGCGCGATCCTGTATTCTAAGCGCGCTGGGTAGGACTTGGTGACGCTGGACCTTTAGCGGCATGTCCTCCCCAAATTAATACGACTGACGTTGGTCTTGCCGGACGCAATTACCGGTCGCGGTGCTCGATGCGAAGAGCCAATGCTTCGGGCAGACCTGTGGTAGACTTCGCGTCCGGGCGACGGAACGTTCCGGCCACCGCCTTGCGCGTGCCCAGAACGGCCAGAGCCTCCGCCTGTTTGACCGCCGCCGCCATCTGATCCACCACCGGCACCGGAATTCGATCCCTGACCTTGTCGGCGAGGCCGGCGAGCGGCGCGCCACCGAGAATGACAACATCCGCGCCATCTTCGGTCACCGCCCGATTGGCGAGTTTGACCAGCAGTTCCTCGTTCTCTTCCTGGACATCCGAAACCGAGACAAAGGATTCGTCCAACATCCGGACGCCGGCGCAGCGGCTGCCAAGACCATGCATGTCAACGCAGTCCTCGTACCAGGGACCGAGGGCACGGGCGAAGGTCACAATGGCAAATCGGCGTCCGAGCATGCACGCCGTCAGCATCGACGCTTCGGCCAATCCGATCACAGGCAGGTCAAACAGCTCCCGCGCTCCGAACAGCCCGGGGTCGCCGAATGCCGCAATGATGGCCGCGTCGAAATCCCGGTGATGTTCGGCGAGCATCTCGAGCGCAATCGCGCCGCCGATTTGCGCTTCGGCGCGCGTGGCGATGTAGGGCACGCCGCGCGGCGCGGTCAGAGGAACGATGACGGTGTCGGGGGCCGCCGCTTTCCTGGCCGCGGAGGTCAGCCGCTCGGTGATCGACTCGCTCGTGTTGGGATTGAGCACCAGAATACGCATCGCCGGATATCCTCAGGTTGGCTCTCTCACGGTCTCGCTGGCACAAGTCTCGCTAACATAGTCTTGCGGATATCGGGAACGACCCGCCGGCCGCGCGGCAAACTCCCAAAAATCCCGTGGGCCCGCAAGCTTGTACCGAGGCCGGTTTTGAGGCATTTCAGAAGGACCGAAGTAGCGAGCACTGCCGCTTGCACGCTTCCTCCCCGGAGAGGACGACCTTCGCGGCTCATTGGGGGTTAACATGACTGTCCAAGCTGAAGCCGTCCCGGCGCAAGTCGTCCCGCAGCAAGCGCTGGCGCCAAAGACCGCCGTCCGCTGGAAAATCTTCATCCTGATGCTGTTTCTGATCTCGATCAACTACATCGATCGGGCATCTCTCTCGGTTGCGATGCCGCTGATTTCCAAAGAGTTCAATCTCGATGCCGCGGCCCAGGGCTTTATCCTGAGCTCCTTCTTCTGGACCTACGCGTTCATGCAAGTCCCGGGCGGCATGCTGGCGGACAAGTACAAGCCGCGCATCGTCATCGCCGCCGCGACGATCGGCTGGGGCCTGTTCCAGGCGCTCGCCGCCGCCTCGACCAGTTCGTTGATGCTGCTCTTGACCCGCCTTGGACTTGGCGCCACGGAAGCGCCGATCTATCCGGCCGGCGGCAAGCTCAACGCGATGTGGATGACGCCCAATGAGCGGGCGCGGGGCGCGACCTTGCTCGACGGCGGCGCGCCGTTGGGCGCAGCGCTGGGTGCGCTGGTGATTGCCGGCCTGATCGCGGAATTCGATTCCTGGCGGATATCGTTCGTTGTCGCCGGCGTCGGCACCGTGCTCTGCGGCGTTTTTGCCTGGTGGTACATCCGCAACAGTCCCGGCGAGCATCCCTCGGTCAATTCAGCCGAAGCGACGCATATTCAAACGGCACATGCGCTTGAGGATCTGTCCGACCCCGTTGCCTCCGGCCGCGGCATAGGCGCCTATTTTGCCTACAGGTCGGTGTGGTGCATGTGCCTGGGCTGGATGTTCTTCAACACCGTGTTTTATGGTTTGTTGACGTGGATGCCGACCTATCTCTTCAAGGTCCACGGCCTCGACATCAAGCAACTCGGGGGCGCACTTTTCATCATGTTCTTTGCGGGTTTTGTCGGTGAACTCGCCGGTGGCCAGATTGGAGACATCTGGAGAAGCCGCGGCGGCCAGCCCAACACGATTTTCAGGACCCTGTTCGGCATTGCCGCAATCGTGGCGACGATTTCGGTCTTTTCGGTTGCCTATGTGACGAATGCCGTGGCCGTGGTCGCGCTATTGTCTTCGACGCTGTTCTTTCTGCGCTGGTGCGGAATGTATTGGGCCATTCCATCTATCCTCGCCCCCCGAAGCCGGGCCGGATTTCTGGGCGGCTGCATGAACCTCGGCGGCAATATCGCGGGCGTTTCTGTTCCGATTATTGTCGGCCTGATCGTCCAGTATACCGGCTCCTACTTCCTGGCGCTGATGTTCTTCGCCGCCGCCGGCGTCGCGCTTTTGATATGCTCGCTGTCGATCGATTATAGCCGCAAGCTTCCGGTTTGAGGCTGATCCGGTCTGCCACACGCAAGGCCTGAATTGCTTGGAGTGCTCCGTGGATACAAGTATTCGCCTTGGGATGTTGACGCCGTCGTCCAACACCGTGCTTGAGCCCGTCAGCACCGCGATCGCCACGGGCCTGCCGGAGGTCAGTGTCCATTTCGGCCGCTTCAAGGTGACCGAGATTGCGCTCTCGGAGCAGGCCTTGAGGCAGTTTGACGACACCGAGATACTGCGCGCCGCTGAACTCCTTGCCCATGCCAAGGTCGACGTCATCGCCTGGAATGGAACGTCGGCGAGCTGGCTGGGACTGGATCGCGATGAGCGGCTTTGCGAACGCATCGTTGCCACGACCGGCATCGCCGCCTGTACCTCCGTGCTGGCGTTCCGGGAAATATTCCAGCGGAGCAATACAAAGCGGATCGGGCTGGTAACGCCCTATACCGGCGATGTTCAGGCAAAAATCATCGAGACCTGGAATACCGCTGATATGTTGTGTCATGCCGAGCGGCACAGCGGACTGCGCGACAATTTTTCTTTCGCCGAAGTCGGGGAAAGGGCGATATCGGACATGATCCGGGCGGTAACAGGCGAGGGATGCGACGCGGTCGCCGTGGTCTGCACCAATATGCGGGCGGCATCTCTTGTCCCGGCGCTGGAGGTGGAACTGGGGATTCCGATTTATGACTCGATTGCCGTGACCGTATGGAAGAGCCTTCTGTTGGCCGGCGTCGATCCAGGCCGGATAAAGTCCTGGGGTAGGCTATTTGTGGATCAGCGACTTTCTGCTCGGACGTAAAACAGACAGCGTCGTCAGTTCGCGATGAGGAAGCAATATGACCCAATTTGATACGATCATTCGAGGCGGCACGGTTGCGACGGCGTCTGACGTCTTTTCCTGCGATATCGCTATTCGCGACGGGCGCATCGCCGCGCTGGGCCATGATCTCGGGACCGCCGACGAGATCATCGACGCCACCGGCAGGCTGGTTTTACCCGGCGGCATCGACAGCCATGTGCATATTTCGCAGCCGTCGGGGCCTGATATCGTGATGGCGGACGATTTCGAGAGCGCGACGCGATCGGCCGCCTTCGGCGGCAACACCACCATCATGCCGTTTTGCCTGCAGCAGAAAGGCCAGTCGCTTCGCCAGGCGCTGAAAGATTATCACGCTTTGGCCGAAGGCAATTGTCACATCGATACTTCGTTCCACATGATTATTTCGGACCCGACCGAACAGGTGCTCGGTCAGGAGCTGCCGGGGCTGGTGGCGGACGGATACACCTCGTTCAAGGTTTTCATGACCTATGAGGGATTGGCCCTTGCCGATCGCGAGATTCTTGAAGTCATGAGCGTGGCGCGCGAGACCGGCGCGTTGGTCATGGTTCACGCGGAGAATTACGACGCCATTCGTTTTCTCACGGATCGTCTCGAACTCGCGGGCAAAACCTCGCCCCGCTATCACGCGACATCCCGGCCGATCGTGGTCGAGCGGGAGGCGACGCACCGCGCCATATCGCTGGCCGAACTGATCGACGTCGGCGTGATGATCGTTCACGTTTCCAATCGCGAGTCGATGGAGGAAATCCGCCGCGCTCAGGCCAAAGGCCTGATCGTGCTCGGTGAAACCTGCCCGCAATATCTGGTGCTGACCGAGAAGGATCTCGACGGGCTCAACATGGAGGGCGCCAAATACGTCTGTTCGCCACCGCCGCGCGATGAAGCGAGCCAGGCGGCGTGCTGGGAAGGACTTCAGACCGGTGTATTCTCGGTGTTTTCGTCCGATCACTGTCCGTTTCGCTATGACGATCCGCAGGGCAAATTGACACCGAAAGGCAGGACCAGTTTTCGCTGGGTGCCGAACGGCATCCCCGGCGTTGCGACGCGAATGCCGATCCTGTTTTCGGAAGGCGTCGTCAAGGGACGCATCGACCTCAATCGCTTTGTCGCGCTGACCTCGACCAATCACGCCAAGACCTATGGTCTCTATCCGCGCAAGGGCACCATCGCAATCGGATCGGATGCGGACATAGCGATCTGGAACCCTAAGAAAAAAGTGAAATTGACCCATGCCCTTTTAAAGGATGGATCGGACTACACGCCCTATGAAGGGCTTGAAATCACCGGCTGGCCGGAACTGACGATGGTGCGCGGGCGGTGTATCGTCAATGACGGGCGGCTTGTCGGCAGCAAAGACCTTGGCCAATTCATCAAGCGCGAGGTTCGCGCTTGAGCGGCATCGTTGTTTGCCCCACGGACCAAAGTTTTTAAAACGCGATTAGTTGAGGCGGATCAATCTGATTCCACCTGTCCAGTCCCCCCTCGCAAAAATATTTCGTTTCGCGATCAACCCAAATCAAATTCATATTTGTGCTGTCCCGCCTCCCAGAGGGGCGTTTCGCGAACGTCACGGACGTGAGGCGGGATGCGGTGGACGCTTTGGCGCTGCAGACGTACAGCGCGCGAGGCGGACGGCGAAGTCGTGTGGTCCTGACGCCCCGACGCTGGCGTTCAAGTCGGCGCAGAAGACGGCGCCGGTGATGGTGGCAACCAAGCCCGGTCACCAGGGAGAGCACGAAGGAAACCGTTAAAACCATTGCGCGGGGAATGCCGGGTGATTTCCGGCGTGACCGTGGTGACTAACGCGCGTGTTTACTACACTACACGCGCGGCCGCGGGCGCTCCGGGCGCCCGGCATTCCCTGCGCCCTCTGTTGGGAGGGCGGAATGTTCAAAGCAAAGCTCGCGCGAAATGTGCGGCGAGATCGCGAAGCTGTGTCTGTTTGAAATTGTGGTGTGCGAGCAAACCCACCCGTCATGCCCGGGCTTGACCCGGGCATCCATCCATCTTTGCAGGAAATTCTTTCGAAGGAGATGGATTGCCGGGTCAAGCCCGGCAACGACAATCTCTAAATTTTTTTTGAATCCGAAGCGAATCTTCAGCCACCATGCCCCGCCTACGTCCCCTTCACAAACGCCGCAAAAGCCTCGGCATAGTCAGGATGCCAGCGCGACAGCGGAGGGCGGTTTTCAACGATATCGCCGGCCGCCCAGAGAATCCGCCGCTCGTCGAGGCGCCGCGGCACATCATTGTCGGGGCACAGGATGTAGAAATCTCCGTCTTCCAGCCGCTCGATCATGAAGTCGATGGTTTGCTCCGGCGTCCAGGCGGCGGCCGGCTTCTCGGTGCGGCCCTTGGCGGTGAGGCCGGTGAAGACGAAGCCGGGGATCAGAAGATGGGCGCTGATCCGCACACCTGCGCGGTTGCGCAACTCGTGCTGCAGCGCTTCGGTGAAGGCCTTCACGCCGGCCTTCGAGACATTATAGGCGGGATCGCCGGGAGGGGTGGTGATGCCCTGCTTGGAGCCGGTGTTGATGATGAGGCCGGGCCGTCCGCGTTCGATCATGCGCGGCGCGAAAATCTGCGAGCCATGGATGATGCCCCAGAGATTGACGCTGATAATCCGCTGCCAGTTGTCCGCCGGCCCGAACATCGTGCTGCCCGGCTGGACCCCGGCATTGTTCATCAGGATATCCGCGCCGCCGAACCGCTCGCGCACCGCGATTTCGAGTGCCGATACGTCTTCCGCCCGGCTGACGTCGACGCTCATGGCCATGATGTCAGCGCCACCGCCGGGCGCCGCCGCCGACAATTTTGCCGCCGCGTCCGCGAGACGGTCCGCCCCCAGATCCGCGATGCAGATTTTCATGCCGAGGCGAGCGAACCGCATCGCGGCGGCAAAGCCCAATCCGGACGCGCCTCCGGTGATGACGGCGACATGATGGGGTGACATGGCTGGATGGGGCATGAAGTCTCCTGAGGTACGGCGGCGGCATCAGATTGGATCGCTGGCTTTACCGGGCCGATGCGGCGCGCGGGCCATGCACGAAACGGCATGGGAGGTCCTCGTGCGACGCTATCTCGCCGGCTGGCCTTTTGCGAACATGACGAACCGGATACATAGTCATGGCAACGGGCATTTTGGGGGCAGACGTGAATTATCCTTTGTTGTTTTCGCCGCTCGCGGTCGGGCCCTACCGGCTCCAGCATCGCGTCGTGATGGCGCCGTTGACGCGGATGCGGGCCGACCGATCGAGTTTCGCGCCCCGGGCGCTGAACGCGGAATATTACCGGCAGCGCGCCACGCCGGGCGGATTGATCATCGCCGAGGCCTCGCCGGTGATAGCGACGGGGCGCGGCAATCCCGCCACGCCGGGCATCTATTCCGAGGCGCAGATCAAGGGATGGCGCGACGTCGTCGAGGCGGTCCATGGCAAGGGCGGGCTGATCTTTCTCCAGCTCTGGCATGTCGGACGCGTCTCGCATTCTTCGCTCCAGCCAGGCGGTGTGCTGCCGGTCGCGCCCTCGGCGGTGCCGATCACCGGCAACGGCATGATGGCGATGACCGCTGACGGCAAGGTGATGCCCTATGAAACGCCGCGCGCGCTGGAGACCGAAGAAGTCGCCGCTGTGGTCGAAGCGTTTCGGCAGGCCGCCGGCAACGCATTGAAGGCCGGATTCGACGGCGTCGAGATCCACGGCGCCAATGGCTATCTGATCGAGCAATTCCTGCAGTCGCATACCAATTTGCGCACCGACCGATATGGCGGCTCGATCGCCAACCGCGCGCGCTTCCTGATGGAGATCACCCAGGCCGTCATCGATGTCTGGGGCGCCAGCCGCGTCGGCGTGCGCCTGTCGCCCTATGGCGTCGCCAATGGCAGCGGCGAGGCCGATCCGATGCCGCTGTACAGCCATGTCATCCAGGCGCTCGATCCTCTTGGTTTGGCCTATCTGCATTTCATCGAGCCGCGCTCCAGCGGCGCCGGCCGCGCCGAGGTCAATCATCAGAACGTGCCCTCGGCGATGGTGCTGTTTCGCCCGATCTGGCGCGGGGTGCTGATTTCGGCCGGCGGCTTCACCGGCGAGAGCGCGGAAGCGGCGCTCGCCGCCGGCCATGCCGATGCCATCGCGTTCGGCCGCATCTTCATCTCCAATCCTGATTTGCCGCGGCGTCTGCAACACGGATTTCCGCTGACGCCGTACAACAGGGCGACCTTCTATGGCGGCGAAGAGGCCGGCTATACCGACTATCCTGAATATGGCGAGTTGGAGCCGGCGTGATGGCGTCGTAGCCCGGATGAGCGAAGCGACATCCGGGAAAACCGTGATGCTGGCCCCGGATTTCGCTTCGCTCATCCAGGCTACGGGTTCGATGATCCCGGAGAACGTGCGCGTGACAAACACACCGAAAACCGCCGCGATCGGCAAGCCCGCCGCCGGTCAATGCCTGTGCGGCGAGGTCCGCTTCGAAATCGACACGCCGGCGCGCTGGGCCTGGCACGATCATTCGCCCAATAGCCGGCGCGCGCATGGCGCGGCCTACGCGACCTATGTCGGGAGCTGGCGCAAGCGTTTTCGCATCACCAAGGGTGAGGCGGGGATGACGCGCTTCGAGGACAAGGCGACCAAAACCGTGCGCAGTTTTTGCGCGCGCTGCGGCACGCCCTTGTTTTACGAACGCGCCCGGTCGCCGCATATGGTGAACATTCCGCGCGCGCTGTTTTCCGGGCGCACCGGGCGGCAACCGCTCTATCACGTCGCGATCGAGGAATTGCAGGAATGGACCTATACCGGCGAGCCGCTGGTGCCGCTGAAGGGTTTTCCAGGCGTGGTCTGGCAGCGCTCGAAAAAGAACAAGCGCCGTGATCGTGAGGGGATGTTTTGACTAGCTGCGGGGTTTGCGCTCGCTGGCGCAGGGCAGCCATGACCGGGCTTCCTTGATCCCACCATCCGGGATCAGCATGATGACCGAATCGCGACGCTAAGGCCGCGGGCAGGGAGATTTCTGATGAATCGTATTACCGGGCGCTCGGCCTTCCTCGCCTTGCTGAAGGACGAGGGCATCACGCATCTGTTCGGTAATCCCGGTACCACCGAACTGCCGATCATGCATGCGCTGAAGGATCATCCTGACCTCACCTATGTGATGGCGATGCAGGAAAGCCTGGTGGTCGCGATCGCCGATGGCTACAGCCGGGCATCGGGCCGTCTGGTCGCCTGCAATGTCCATGTCGCGCCCGGGCTCGGCAACGCGATGGGGTCGCTTTACAACGCGCAATTCACCGGCACGCCGATGATCCTAACCGCCGGCCAGCAGGAGCAGGGCCACGGCCTGATGGAGCCGCTGCTGTTCGGGCCGCTGGTGCGGATGGCCGAGCCGCTGGTGAAATGGGCGGTCGAGGTGACGCGGCTCGAGGACCTGCCGCGGATCGTGCGCCGCGCCGCCAAGATCGCGACCACGCCTCCGACCGGGCCGGTGTTCATCTCGCTGCCGGGCGACATCCTCAACGCCGAAGCCGGCATCGAGCTTGGCCGTTCGACCCGGGTCGATACAAGGGTGAAACCCTCCGACGAAGCGTTGCAGGCGCTGGCGCAGCGCATCCTCAAATCGGAGCGTCCGGTCATCGTCGCCGGCGATGAAATCGTCAAGAGCGATGCGCTGCAGGAAGCCGCCGAGCTGGCGGCGACGCTGGGTTGTCCGGCGTATCAGCAATCGGCGCCTTACGGTTCGCATTTTCTGTCGGAAAGTCCCTGCTTCATGGGCGCGCTGACGCGATCGCAGACCCAGGTTCGCGAGACCTTATCGCCATACGATCTGATGATCGTGCTCGGCGCGGATCCGTTGCGGATGTCGGTGCACAGCGAAACCGATCCGCTGCCGGAAGGCATGCCGGTTGCGCAGATTGGCCTGGTCGACTGGGATATCGCCAAGAATTTCGGCGCCGAGATCGCGCTCAAGGCCGATGTGCGGGAAACCCTGCGCGCGCTGATCCCGGCGCTCAAGGCCGCCGGCGGCGCCGCGCTCGAGGCGCGCGCCAAACAGGGCATCGCCGCGCTGGCGCCGAAGAACTGGACCGCGCAGCGGGCAAAGGCGGTCGCACGAATTTCCAAAACTGGGGAGCGTTCGCCAATCGATCCGGAATGGCTGACGCTGCAAATGGTGGAAGCGCTGCCCGGCAACGCTATCGTCGTGGACGAGGCGCTGACGTCCTCGCGGCAGCTGCTGGCACTGCGCCCCTACCGCGATCGCTACGATTTTCATGCGCTGGCTTCGGGCGGTATCGGCTGGGGTCTGCCGGCTTCCGTCGGCGTCAGCCTTGCGAATCCGGACCGGCCGGTGGTGTGTTTTTCCGGCGATGGCAGCGCGATGTATTCGATCCAGGCGTTGTGGACCGCGGCACATCACAAGCTGCCGCTGACGGTCGTGATCGCCAACAATGGCGGCTATCGCATCATTAAGCAGCGGCTATTGGCCTTTCATGGCGACGATCATTATGTCGGCATGGATTTCGCCGATCCGCCGGTGGATTTTACCGGTCTGGCAAGATCACTCGGGCTCGAGGCCGTGCGGATCACGGAGGCCAGGGATGTCGCGCCGACACTCAAATCCGCGTTCAGCCGGCCCGGTGCGAAATTGATCGAGGTGGTGGTTGACGGCACGGTTTAGCGGACGTCATTGCGAGCGCAGCGAAGCAATCCATGCACAGAAGGCGGTGGTCAATGGATTGCTTCGTCGCTTCGCTCCTCGCAATGACGACAATATCCTTGATCTACTCCGCGGCCCTCGCCTTCGGTCGATATTGCGCGGCCGGATGCGGCGCTTTGAGGCGGGCGCGGCCTTGGCCGAACAGTTTTTCCCGCAGCGTTCCCTGGGCATAGGCGTCCTTGTAGCGCCCGCGCCGAACCAGTTCAGGCACCAGCATATCGACGATATCCTCGAAATCCCCCGGCGAAATCGCGAACGCGACATTCAGGCCATCGACGTCGGTCTGGTCGACCCATGCTTCAATGGCGTCGGCGACCTTTTCCGGTGTGCCGACCACCACCGGTCCGATGCCGCCGATGCCGACATGCTGCGCGACTTCACGCACGGTCCAGACCCGGTCCGGATCGGCGCGGGTGATGTTGTCCATCGCGCTGCGGCCGGCGTCGTTCTGGACGTGGCGAACCTGCTGGTCGAGATCGTAGGTCGAGAAATCGACCCCGGTCCAGCCCGACATCAGGGTGAGCGCGCCTTCGGGATTGATGTGGCTGACATAGTCGGCGTATTTGGCCTGGGCTTCAGCGTCGGTTCGGCCGAGAATAATGGTGAACATGCTGAACATCAGGATTTCGGCGGGGTTGCGGCCGGCCTTCGCGGCGAGTTCGCGAATGGCGGCAACGCGCGGCGCGATGATCTTGGCGGAGGGGCCCGACATGAAGACGCATTCGGCATGTTCCGCCGCGAATTGCCGTCCACGCGGCGACGTGCCGGCCTGATACAGCACGGGGGTGCGCTGCGGCGACGGTTCGCAGAGGTGGATGGCATCGAGCCGGTAATTGTTTCCCTGATGCTGCACCCGATGCACCTTCGAAGGATCGGTGAAGATGCCGCTGACGCGATCGCGCCGGGCGGCATCGTCCTCCCAGCTGCCTTCCCAGAGCTTGTAGACCACTTCCATATATTCATCGGCGACATCGTAGCGGTCGTCATGCGCGGTCTGTTTGTCCTTGCCGACGCCTTTGGCCGCGCTGTCGAGATAGCCGGTCACCACGTTCCAGCCGACCCGCCCCTGCGTCAAATGGTCGAGCGTCGACATCCGCCGGGCGAACGAATAAGGCGGCTCGTAGGACAGATTGGAGGTCACGCCGAAACCGAGATGTTCGGTGACCGCGGCCATCGCCGGGATCAGCAGCAGCGGCTCGTTGGCAGGCGTCTGCGTGGCGTTGCGCAGCGCCGCGTCGGGACTGCCGCCGAATACATCGTAGACGCCCAGCACATCGGCGAGAAACAGGCCGTCGAACCGTCCACGCTCCAGCGTCTTGGCCAGATCGATCCAGTACGGCAGCCGGTTATATTCGCTGGTGCGGTCGCGCGGATGGGTCCACAGCCCCGGCGATTGATGCGCGACGCAATTCATGGCGAAGGCGTTGAGCCGGATTTGTTTTTTCATGATCGTGCAATTCTCAACGCGCATCCGCGCGGCAGGCCGCCGCGCGATGATGTGAAATCCAATAGACTACCGGCCGGCCTGTTGGAACGGCAATTCCGCGTCCGCCGGCGGCCTGACGCGCGCGACGTTGAGCGTCATCGAGACCACGTCGTAATAGCCGTTCACCGCGACCAGATCCATGATGCCCGCTTCGCCGAACTTTTCCAGCGCCTTGGCGTAGATCGCATCGTCGACCCCGTGATCGCGCCGCAACTGGGTGGTGAACTCCCAGACCACAGCCTCGTCGTCCTTCATGTTGTCGGGCTTTCGTCCGGCGCCAATGGCGGCGACGATGGCGGGATCGAGACCGGCCTTGATCGCCAATGGCGCGTGCGCGTACCACTCATATTGCGAGCCCCAGGCCTGCGCGGTCATGATGATCGCCATCTCGTTGACGCGCTTGTCGAGCGAGCTGTTGAACCTGACATACTCGCCGACCTTCTGCAGGCGATCCGCCAATTCCGGGCTGCGCAGCCAGGCATTGAATGGTCCGCTCATCCGCTTTCTCGGCCCGGTCATGATGGCATCGGCAATGCCGCGCTGGGCGGCCGTCATCTTGTCGAGCGGAATTTCCGGCATGCGTTCACCGGTCAAGGCCACGGCGGAACCTGCAAACAGCAGGCAGGCGGCCGAGACGCGCAGGATCGTTTTCATGGAGCTCTCCCCTTATGGTTCGCCCGATCGAACGCCGGGCCGTTGGCAAATTGTTGCATCCCGGCCGGATTTAGCAAAGTCAAATCCTCGGGCTTCCGGCGCGCGACGTATCCCGTTAACGTGACGACAATTCGAACGCTGCGAGCGAGATAAAGAGACATGACCAGAGCCGACGCTGTTGCCCGTGCCCGCCAGTATCTGCATTCCGGCGCGTTTCTCGCCGAACTCGACCGCAGGGTGGCCTTTCAGACCGAAAGCCAGAACCCCGAGCGGGGCGAGGTGCTGCGCGCCTATCTCGAGCAGGACCTTCAGCCGGCGTTTTCAGAACTCGGTTTCACGACAAAATTGATCGAGTCTCCGAGCGGCAAGGGGCCTTATCTGCTGGCGGAATATCGTGAGAGTTCGTCGGCGCCGACCATTCTGATGTATGGGCACGGCGATGTCGTCGACGGCATGGTCGGAGAATGGCGCGATAATCTCGACCCGTGGCGCACCACCACGGTCGGCAATCGGGTCTACGGCCGCGGCACCGCCGACAATAAGGGCCAGCACAGCATCAACATGTCGGCGCTTCGCGCGGTGCGGGAGGCGCGCGGCGGCCGGCTCGGCTTCAATGCCAAATTCATCATCGAAACCGGCGAGGAGATCGGGTCACCGGATTTGCGCCAGGTTTGCGAATCCCTGCGCGATGAGCTCGCGGCGGATCTGTTTCTGGCCTCCGATGGGCCGCGTTTGTCGGCGGATCGCCCCACCCTGTTTCTTGGCTGCCGTGGCGGCATCCGCATTCATCTGGATGTGAACCTGCGCGACGGCTCGCATCATTCCGGCAATTGGGGTGGTGTGCTTGCCAATCCCGCGACCATCCTGGCCAGCGCGATTGCGACGCTGGTCGACGGCAATGGACGTCTTTTGGTGGAACAATTGAAGCCGCCGCGGTTGTCCAACCAGATCCGAGCGGCGCTTGCCGACGTGAAGATCGAGCCGATGCCGGATGAGCCGGCACTCGCCGACAATTGGGGCGAGGAGGGCCTGTCGGCCGCCGAACGGCTTTATGCGTGGAATACGCTCGAAGTGCTGGCGATGTCTTCCGGCAATATCGACAAGCCGGCCAACGCCATTCCGGGACGGGCGCAGGCCGTGCTGCAGCTCCGCTTTGTGGTCGGCACCAAGGTCGACAATATCGCCGACGTGATCCGAAGCCATTTGAGCGCCAACGGCTTTCCCATGATCGAGGTGCAGGCGACGCAGCGGTTTGCCGCGTCGCGAACCGATTTCGAAAGCCCCTGGGTCAACTGGACCGCGGAGTCGATCCGGCAGACCACGGGAAAGGCGCCCGCGGTGCTGCCGAATTTCGGCGGCTCGCTGCCCAATGATGTGTTTTCCGATTCACTGGGATTGCCGACGATGTGGGTGCCGCACTCCTATCCCGGCTGTTCCCAGCACGCACCGGATGAACACATTCTTCTGTCGGTCACCGAAGAGGCGCTGGGCATCATGGCGGGCCTGTTCTGGGATTTGGGTGAAATGCCGCGCGCTCTGTAAATTCCACGCGGGTCACGCGATCGCAACGGTGCTACCCTGGATAAGGATCTGGTATGACAATTTCGGCGCCAGTCGAACTGCCCGGAATATTGCAAGCCGGTCCGACGAAAAAGAATATGACGAGGCTCATCGTTGCGACATCGATCGGCAACGCGCTGGAATGGTACGACATCGCCGTGTACGGCTATTTCGCGGTGTATGTCTCAAAGGCATTCTTCCCGAACGACGATCCAACGACGTCTTTGCTTCTGACTTTCGGCACGTTTGGACTGGCGTTCCTGGTTCGCCCGGTCGGCGGCGTCGTCCTTGGAGCCTATGCCGACCGTTACGGACGCAAGGCTTCGCTGATGATTTCCATCGTGCTGATGACGATCGGCACGTCGGTGATCGCGCTGATGCCGACTTACGAGACCATCGGCATCGTTGCACCGATATCGGTGCTGGCTGCGCGCCTGGTGCAGGGATTTTCGGCCGGCGGCGAATTCGGTAGCTCGACCGCGTTTCTGGTGGAGCACCAGCCGGAGCGCCGCGGATTTGTCGCCAGCTGGCAGTTTGCCAGCCAGGGGCTGAGCAATCTGTTGGCGTCGGCGTTCGGTGTCGGGCTTACGTCATGGCTGACGCCGGCGGACATGCAGTCATGGGCCTGGCGCATTCCGTTTTTGTTCGGGATTCTGGTTGGGCCGATCGGCATCTATATCCGCAACCACCTTGAGGACGCCACGCCGCCGCCGGCGGAACATGCTTCCCCGATCAGGGAAGTCCTGCTGCGCCAAAAACTTCGCGTGCTGCTGGGGATCGGTGCGCTCGCGATATCGACCGCGATCAACTACCTCATCGTTTACATGCCGACCTATGTGGTCAAAACCCTCAATCTTCCGCCGGTGGTCGGATTTGCCGCGACCTTCGTGGGCGGCGTCGTGGTCACGTTCCTTACCCCTATTGCCGGCATGATCTCGGACAGGATCGGGCGCACGACCCACATGATCGCCGTCAATCTGCTGCTGCTGTTTTCGATCTACCCGGCGTTTCTTCTGATCAGCCGGAATCCAACGCCGATGGTGATTATTTGCGCGGTGTTCTGGTTGTCGACGCTGAAATCGCTCTATTACGGACCGCTCGCCGCGTTGATGTCGGAACTGCTTCCGGCGTCGACGCGGGCCACCGGCCTCGGCCTTGGCTATAATATCGGCGTCACGCTGTTTGGCGGCATGGGACCGGTGATCATGGCCTGGCTCGGCGGTATCGCGCTGATCGGCGATCTTGCGCCGGGGTACTACCTGACATTGGTGTGCGTCGTGAGCCTGGTTACCCTGATAACCATCCGAACAACGTCCGCAGCCACGCACGGGGCGTGACCGGGTGGCGCGGCCGGTGGCTGTGCCTGCAAAGGCGCCTTGCGATGGCCCGATGTTCGGATCATAAGATAGGCTGATCGGAAGGGCCTTTCCGTTCAGTCGCCAATGTCGGCATCGCAGGAAAACGCCTGCTTGAAGCGCATGACGCCATCTCCGAACGCCTCCGACGCCGTCATCACGGCGTTTGCAGGAATTCCCGCGCTGCTCGATCGAGCGCCTGCATTGATCCTGCGCGGCCGCGCCCTCGACTGCGAATGTCTGCTCGGGCCGGTGGACCACCTGTTTCATGTCTCGATCCAGGGCGGCAGGATCGTCGATCTGACGCCGGCCCCGGTCCTGATGCGCTCCTGGCGTTTCTCCTACCGCGCATCGTCAATTGCCTGGGCCGAGTATTGGAAGCCCGCACCCCGGCCGGGCTGGCACGATCTGCTGGCGTTGACCAAACGCGAAGAAGCGGTGCTGGAAGGCGACCTGCATCCGTTCATGGCGCATCTGCAGTATTTCAAGGACATGCTGGCGCTTCCCCGGCTTCATCATGCCGCGGTGGCATCATGACCGGCTATATCGAGCCGATGGTCGGCCGCTACGTCCACGTTGAAATCGATGGTGAGACCCATCGCATCTATTTCGAGGAAAACGGCGCGGGCATCCCGCTGGTCTGCCTGCACACGGCGGGTTCGGATGGACGGCAATGGCGGCATCTGCTCGCAGATGACGAATTCACGAAAAAATTCCGGATCCTCGCCTTCGACATGCCCTGGCACGGAAAATCAAATCCGCCGGCGAGCTGGAACGGTGAAGAATATCGTCTCACCACCGCGCGTTACACCCAGACGGTTCGGGCGTTCTGCAAGGCGCTGGACCTGGAGAAGCCCGTTGTGATGGGCTGTTCCATCGGCGGCCGCATCGTTCTCAATCTCGCGATCGATCATGCCGCGGAATTCCGCGCCTTGATCGGTCTGGAAGCCGCCGATTTTCAGGCGCCGTGGTACGACACCAGCTGGCTGCACCGTCCTGACGTTCATGGCGGCGAGATCTGCGCGGCGCTGGTGTCGGGCCTGATCGCGCCGCAAAGTCCGGAAGTGTCGCGCAACGAAACCCTGTGGGCTTACATGCAAAGCGGGCCGGGCGTCTTCAAGGGCGATCTGTATTTCTACCGGGTCGATGGCGATCTGCGCGGCCGGGTCGAGGGAATCGATACCAGTGCGTGCCCGCTTTATCTCTTGACCGGTGAATATGATTTTTCCTGCACCCCGGAAGATACGAAACGGACGGCCTCTGCGATCGCGGGCGCCAGCGTCACCATCATGGAGCATCTCGGTCATTTTCCGATGAGCGAGAATCCCGAACAGTTTCGCCGCTACATCGCGCCTGTTCTGGGGCAAATCCTCAAGCAATCGATACCTAGCAAACAAGGAGAACACGTATGAATCGCATGCAGCTATTTGGCTATGCGCTCGCCGTTGCGTTCTGCGGCGACCAGGCCAGCGCCGAAGAACTCACGGGGACGTTGAAGAACATCAAGGAAACCGGCATGATCACGCTGGGCTTTCGCGACTCGTCAATTCCGTTTTCCTATCTCGACGACAACCAGAAGCCGGTCGGCTTTGCGATGGACATCTGTTACAAGATCGTCGACGCCGTGAAAAAGGAGCTCAAGCTCGACAAGCTCGAGGTCAAGCTCAACCCGGTGACATCCTCGACCCGCATACCCCTGCTGGCCAACGGCACCATCGATCTCGAATGCGGTTCGACCACCAACAATGCCGACCGCCAGAAGCAGATCGCCTTCACCAACACCCATTTTCTGACCGCGAGCCGCTTCGTCTCGAAGAAGGCCAGCAAGATCAACTCGATTGACGATCTCAAGGGCAAGTCGGTGGTCTCGACCTCCGGCACCACCAACATCAAGCAGCTCACCGAAGCCAACGCCGCCCGCAATCTCGGCGTCAACATCATCCCGGCCAAGGACCATGCTGAAGCCTTCCTGATGGTCGAGACCGATCGCGCGGTGGCCTTTGTGATGGACGATATCCTGCTCGCGAGCCTCGTCGCCGGGTCGAAGGAGCCGGACGCCTATGTGATCTCCACCGACGCGTTCTCGAAGCCGGAGCCCTATGGCATCATGGTGCGCAAGGACGATCCGGCCTTCAAGAAGGTGGTCGATGGCGCCACCGCCGCGCTCTACCAGAGCGGCGAGGGGGCCAAGCTGTACGAGAAATGGTTCCAGCAGAAGATTCCGCCCCGGGGACTCAATCTGAATGTGCCGCTCGGCCCGGAACTGAAGAACGAATTCGCCAAGCCGTCGGATTCGCCTGATCCCGATTCCTATAAGGCGATGTAGGGTTTGTCGGCCCATGCGATGGCCCGGCCATTGCATGGGCTGGAGTTTCCGGCCCGGATTATGCAGGTATGGCCACAGTGATCGACGTATGGAGAGTACGAATGAAGCGCCTGCACATCATGGGCCTTGCGCTCGCCGCAGCTTTTTGTACCGGGCAGGCCAGCGCCGAGGAGTTGACCGGGACGCTCAGGAAAATCAAGGAAACCGGCGCGATCACCATCGGCTATCGCGATTCCTCGATTCCGTTTTCCTACCTGGACGACAACCAGAAGCCGGTCGGCTTTGCGATCGACATCTGCTACAGGATCGTCGACGCCGTGAAAAAGGAGCTCAAGCTCGACAAGCTCGCGGTCGAACTCAACCCGGTGACGTCCTCGACCCGCATTCCGTTGCTGGCCAACGGGACCATCGATCTCGAATGCGGATCGACCACCAACAATCCCGACCGCCTGAAGCAGGTTGCCTTCGCCAACACCCACTTCCTGACCGCAACCCGCTTCGTCTCGAAGAA
>NZ_JBEKCZ010000061.1:0-25340 GCF_050014615.1 Bradyrhizobium sp.
ACATCCTTCATGAAGAAATGCATGGCCGACTCCTGCGCAGGCAAAGCGGTGAGCGCGGATGGCAAGCCGCTTTCCGGCGCCGCGAAAAACAGCTTCATGACGAAATGCGAAAAGGGCGCCTAGACCTCTGGCCCCTGGACCTCTCGCTACGAAAAAATCACGACGCAAAATCAAAGGCCGCCTCATTTGGCGGCCTTTTCATTTCGCGCGAGTGCACAGCGTTCACGCCCTAATCCAGCCGCGTCCGCGCCAGCCGCAGCGCATTGCCGATCACGCTGACCGACGACAGCGCCATCGCGGCCGCCCCCACCATCGGCGACAGCAGGATGCCGAACACCGGATAGAGCGCGCCGGCCGCGATCGGAACGCCGGCGGCATTATACAGGAACGCGAACGCAAGATTCTGGCGGATATTGCCCATGGTCGCGACCGACAATCGCCGGGCCCGCACCAGGCCCATCAGATCCCCGGTCAGGAGCGTGACCCCGGCACTTTCGATCGCCACATCGGTGCCGCCGCCCATGGCGACGCCGACATCGGCCGCGGCCAGCGCCGGCGCGTCGTTGACGCCGTCGCCCACCATCGCGACACGACGGCCTTCCCCGCGCAATCGCTGCACCACCTCGCTCTTGCGCTCCGGCAACACCCCGGCCTCGATCTCGTCGATGCCGAGCGTCGACGCCACCGCCCGCGCGGTGGTGAGATTGTCGCCGGTCAGCATCACGATGCGCAGGCCGTCGTCGCGCAGCGCCTGCAGCGCGGCCTTGGCCGACGGTTTGACGGGATCGGCGATGGCGAGCACGCCGCGGGCGCGGCCGTCGATCGCGACATAGATCGCGGTGGCGCCGCTGTGCCGGGCGGCCTCCGCGGCGCCGTCGAGCGCCCGCGTCGCAATCTTCAGATCGCCCATCAGCATCGCATTGCCGAGCGCGACGGTCTTGCCATCAACGATGCCCGTCGCGCCCTTGCCGGAAGGCGACGTGAAACCGCTGACCTCGCCGAGGCTCAGTTGGCGTTCCGCAGCCGCGTTCAAAATCGCCTGCGCCAGCGGATGCTCGCTGCCGCGCTCGACGCTGGCCGCCAGCCGCAGCAATGAATTCTCGTCGATCCCTTCCGTCGCGACGATCGACACCACCTTGGGCTTGCCTTCGGTCAAGGTGCCGGTCTTGTCGATCACGATGGTATCGATGCGCTCGAACCGCTCCAGCGCTTGCGCGTCGCGAATCAGGATTCCCGAACGCGCGCCGCGGCCGACGCCGACCATGATCGACATCGGCGTGGCGAGGCCAAGCGCGCAGGGACAGGCGATGATCAGCACCGTCACCGCCGCGACCAGGCCAAAGGTAAAGCGCGGCTCCGGCCCAAAACTCATCCAGGCCGCGAACGCCACGAGCGCCGCTGTGATCACCGCCGGCACGAACCAGCCGGCGACCCGGTCGGCGAGCCGCTGGATCGGCGCCCGCGAGCGCTGCGCCCGCGCCACCATGTCGACAATCCGCGCCAGCATGGTGTCGCGGCCGACCTTGTCGGCGCGCAGAACCAATCCGCCGCTCTGGTTGACGGTGCCGCCGATCACGCGGGCGCCTTCGGCCTTGGACACCGGCATCGATTCGCCGGTCACCATGGATTCATCGACCGCGGAGCGTCCCTCGGTGACGACGCCGTCGACCGGAATCTTCTCGCCCGGACGAACCCGCAGCGCATCACCGACCGCGATGGCGTCGATCGCGACATCCTCGTCACCTCCGGCGGTGACGCGCCGCGCGGTCTTCGGCGCGAGGCCGAGCAGTGCGCGGATCGCGCCCGACGTGCGCTCGCGCGCCCGCAATTCCAGCACCTGCCCCAATAATACCAGAACCGTAATGACCGCCGCGGCCTCGAAATACACCGCGACCATGCCGTGCATGTCGCGAAACGCGGGCGGAAACAGCTGCGGCGCCAGTGTGCCGACCACGCTGTAGAGATAGGCAACACCGGTGCCCATCGCGATCAGCGTGAACATGTTGAGGTTGCGCGTCATTAAAGAATTCCAACCGCGGACAAAGAACGGCGCGCCCGCCCACAGCACCACCGGCGTCGTCAGCACCAGCGAAATCCAGTTCGACCACTCGGGCGGCACCAGATGCATCAGGCCGAGATGGCTGCCCATCTCGATCACGAACACCGGAAGGGTCAGCACCAGCGCGATCCGCAATCGCCTGGTCATGTCGATCAGTTCCGGATCGGGCGGATCGTCGAGCGAGATCTGTTCGGGCTCCAGCGCCATGCCGCAGATCGGACAGCTGCCCGGACCGACCTGCCGCACCTGCGGATGCATCGGACAGGTGTAGATGGTGCCGGCCGGCGCCGCCGGTTCCGGCTGCTTCGGCGTGAGGAATTTTTCCGGCTCGGCCTCAAAGCGCTCGCGGCAGCGCGCGCCGCAGAAGAAATAGTCCTGCCCACTATAGCTGAAGCGGTGCTTGGCGCTCCCGGTGTCGACGCTCATGCCGCACACGGGATCGATCGCGACCGCCACGGGCTTGTTGTCGTCGCTATGCTGACCGCCGCAGCAGGACGCGACCTGCGTCCCGGTGCCGTGGTGATGGCCGGCATGCGCCGCGCCGGTGCCGTGTGCATGCTTCATGTCCGTCACCCAATCTCTCCCGGCCGCTTGCCGGATCCCTTGCCAGATCTCTTGCCAGATCTCTTGGCCCGGCCCCTTGAACTATATACCCTAGGGGGGTATATGAGCGATATGCGCACCGAGATCAAGACGTCCTGCCTGAAAAGACTGAAACGAATTGAAGGCCAGATCCGCGGTCTCGCCGGGATGGTCGAGGAAGACCGCTATTGCATCGACGTGGTGACACAGATCGCGGCGGCGAAGGCGGCACTGCGCCGGGTCGAGGAGGAAATCCTGCGCGACCATGTCGCGCATTGCGTCGAGCATGCGATCTCGTCCGGCGACAAGGCCGATCAGCGCCGCAAGATCGCCGAGCTGATGGATGTGGTCAGCCGCGCCGACCGGTAGAGCGTTTTCCAGCGAAGTGGACACCGGTTCGCGTCAAGAAAACGCGTCAAACCAAGAAATAGAGCTTCCGCGCCGGCGCAACCATGCAGCTGGTTAACGCCTGGTAGCGCCGGGGCTTCAAATCCGAACCATGCGGCGGCCGCAACTTTAAAATTTGAGGCCTATTGGTTTTCCCAACCAACAAGGGACGGGGGAAACCATGACCATTCAGAGCGTTCGCAGCAAATATCTGTATTCCGAGCGGGCCGAGAAGATCCACGATCTTCTGCTGCTGTCGTCGTTCGGCCTGTGGGCCGTGCTGCTCGGCCTGTCGCCGGTGCTGGCCTTTCACATGCTGATGGCAAGCTGAGAAAATAAAAAAATCAAAGCTGAGAAAATGAGAGCCTCGGTTCTGTTCAATCAGAAACGGGGCTCTCATTTTGTCTGACGCATCTTCCTTGTCACGAACCGGTATCCGCCCTGGATCGCGTCCGGGCCAGGCATTGGCTCGAAACCACACGGCCAGACCAATGGTTAATCCACGGTAGCACCTGTGTTCAAATGCAAGCGATGTTGCAACCGGGTTTTTAAAATTCGGCGTGTATCACTATCGCCATAAAACCAAAAACGCGGGGGCGTCGTGAATATCGAGAACAATCCAAACCCTGAACAACAGGGCTTCAGCACACAGGACATTCTCTGGGCGCTCGGCATCTGGTCGGTGATCCTGAGCCTGTCGCCGGTCGTTTTGTTTTACGTGCTGATGGTGAATTGAGCGGCGCTTTGCCGCACGCAAGCAACATCATCCCGCGTCAGCGCAACTGCTGACGCGGGATGATGTTTTATGAAACGAAAAACGCGCGGTTGGCGCGCGTTTCTGCCGGTCCGGCAATGCGGCGAAACTACGCCGCCTGCTTGTGCATCGCGCCGGTCGCGGACGCGGTGCCGCGGATCGCCTTCACCGAGCGTTCGATCGCCGCCCATAGCCGGCCGATTTCCGCAGCCGCACGGCCTTCGGCAAAATATTCGCGGGCGCCTTCACCCTTGCCGAGTGCCATCAGGAGATCGGCGCGGTTGGTGATCTGGCCGCCCCACACCGGTGCGCGGAACTTGGCCAGCGCTTCGCGCGCGATGGTCACGATCCGGCTCTCCACGTCGTCCCTGCGTGCCGGCGCACCGTTGATGACGACCGCATAGGGCTTGCGCGCGGCACGGCAGGTCTGAATCGTTTCCTGCACGGCGTTGACGTCGAACACCCCCGGCCGCGCCGGGATAATCACCATGGTGGCATTCTTGATGGCATCTTCCACGACGGCCGAGGTATTCGGCGGCGTATCGATGAACACCCATTCAATGCCGTCACGCTTGGCGGCAGCGATGATCCCGCTGACGGAATTGACCGCGGTCTTGATTTGCGGTTCGTTGGTGCCGCGCAGCTTATGCCAGAGCGTGAGCGATCCCTGCGGATCGGCATCGACGAGCAGACATGGCTTCGTTGCCTTATGGACATGCGCGGCTAGATGAGCGGCCAGGGTGCTTTTTCCCGAGCCGCCTTTACGCGATGCAAAAACAATGACGTTCATACCTTGGCCTCCAGATTGACCCCAGAAGCCGAAAATGAATCAGCGCGCTGATTCGTGAAAGATAAATTTACAATTAATTGTGGTGAAACCTCTGATTGATCAGCGAGGTTGGCTTTTGAGTCACACCCTGCGCTGCGGTATGGCCGAAAATCGAAGCGAGACGGCGTCTAAGGCCGTCATGGAGCGGCTTTCTTGACCGCTTCATGAAATCCGCTGGCCGGAGCGAACAAACCGAGTCCGCGGCACGCGACGCTGCCTTCCAAGCAGGCAACCGCGGGGCTCGCGGGTATCGACGGCTATCATCCCCTGGAGTCGGACTCAGCATGCGGCGCGCGGACCCGGCGATGCTGTCGTCTGGCCAAGAAACCGGCCAAGAAACCGGCCAAGAAACCAGCCAAGAAACCAGCCATGACAAAAAGTGAATCATTTTCAAGCTGTTAGAGAGCCTGAAAAAGCCGGCGGCGTTTCCCCTCCGGAGGAAACGCCCACCGGCCCCTACTTCACATCGTCCCAGCTGGCGCCGTTGAACCGCTGCAGCCGCATATAGGTCACCACGCGGTAATCGGTCGGTCCGGTATTGATGCGGCTGTCCGGCAGCAGCAGGCCGACCCGGAAATCGTGCAGGCTCGCCGCCTGCTTCATGATGTTCTCGCGGGTCAGGTTGTCGCCGCACTGCCGCAAGACCTGCTCCATCGTCTGCCCGAAGCTGTAGCCGGCGGCGGTGAGGCTGTCGTTGAGGTCGGCGCCGGGCATATTGGCCTTCATCCACTCGGTCCAGGCCTGGACGTCGGGATCGCCGGCCCATTTGGGATCGGTGACGTCCTTCATGAAGCCCGCGCTCATGATGCCGACGGATTTGTCGAGGCCGGCCGGCTTGAAGGTGGCGCCGACCGAGGCCGCCCCGAGATGCAGGTATGTCTCCGGCTTCCATTTCAGGTCCGACATTTTCGAAATCGCCTGCGCCGCCTGCTTGGCATAGGTGAACAGGAACAGCGCATCGGCGCCGGAATTCTGCAGGATCACCATCTGGCTGTCGATGGTCGGATCGGTCGACTGAAAATTCTGCGCACTGACGATCATGTTGTCGGCGTCTTCGCCGAGCCCCTCCTTGAGGCCGGCCAGCAGATCCTTGCCGAAATCGTCGTTCTGGTAGAGCACGCCGACCTTCGGCTTCGGGTTATGGGCCAACAGGTGCCTGGCGTAGAATTTCGCCTCGTCGCGCAGATTGGGCTGCCAGCCCATGGTCCAGGGGAAATGCGCGGGGTCGTTCAGCGCCGAGGAGCCGGCCGCGACGAACAGCTGCGGCACGCCCTGCTTGTTCAGATAGGGCCGGATCGCCATGTTCAGCGGCGTCCCCAGCACGCCGAAGATCAGCGCCACCTCGTCGCTTTCGACGAGGCCGCGCACATTCTCCACCGCCTTGGGCGGCGAATAGCCGTCGTCACGGCTGATGAAGGTGATCTTGCGGCCGTTGATGCCGCCCTTGGTCTCGTTCAGCCATTTGAAATAGGCGGCCTCGACCTTGCCGAGCGTGCCATAGGCCGAAGCCGGCCCGCTATAGGCAATGGTCTGCCCGATCCTGATCTCGGTATCGCTGGTGCCGGGACCGTATTGCTTCTGCGCCAGCGCCGGCGGCGCCGACAACACCGCGACCGCCGCGCCGAAGCGCGCGAGCTTTTGAACGAACATGAGCTTCCTCCGGTTTTTTATTATCGAGGAAGTGTGAGCGAGCGGCCGGATATTGGCAAGCCTGCGTGGCTTTCCCGGCCGGTCGGCCTTAGCCTCAGGTCGCGTGATGCTTCCTGGCCGGCTTCCTGGGTTTGTGCGTGCCGACATGTTTTCCCGGCCGGATGCTGAGCGGCCTGCCCGCCGCGGCCGGCGCGATCTCGGGGTCGGGCCGGAAAAATACCCGGCAGCCGGGACTGAGCTGGGACTTGTTCCTGATCATGCAGACCGTGACCCGTTCGACATCCGGAATCTCGGCGTTGCACAGCCGAAACGCGTCGGCGCTGCAGGCCTGTTGCTCCTCGTCAGTGTAGGCCCGGCCTGCCGTGGGCCACATCAACAACGCCAGCGAACATGACAGCGTGGCGGCGAGCATCAGACTGAACTGGAAATTGCCGGATCGGATTGCGGACATGAATCCCCCCAAAGCGCCAATCGGCGAATTGTGGGTGAACCAAGGGGTGGTTGGCAAGCATGCAGGCAGATCCAAACCGACGCCGGTCAGGAGACGCCGGTCAGGATTCGTTGACCCCGACGCCGGCGGCCTGCCCGGCTGCGGCGATCAGGCAACGTGAACCGGCCAAAGTCGTTCCACGCATCAGACGCGCCAATAACCAAGATCACGCACTCGCTAACGCTCAATATGCTGACGCGACCGGTGATGCGTTGGGGGCGCGGTCTGGATCATATTCAAAGAGTCCCACAAGATACCTGTAGTAGCCCGGCTGCTTCTCTTTCAGGTTTGAGCGCGTGAAAGGATCATGAGCAGTGTCCTTTCCATAAAGAAAGATGCTCGCCGTAACGGCGAAAAATTCTCGCTCGTTTTTCATAAGATATTTGTCCTCGGGATAAAGCTTATTGCCTTTCGCGAGATTGTAGTGAAACAGAACTCCTTCGTTTCGAAACCCTTGAGGCATAATTTGGGCATGAAAGGCATGGAGCAGTTCGTGAAGCATCACCGGATTTTGCTCTTCGGACGTTAGCAAAGGACGAACCATTATGACGCCGTTTTCTGCGCCAACGTATGCGCTGTTCTTGGTCCACTGCGACCCATCGCTATTCCAGACGCGGTTGGCTCGCACAACGTACGCTCCGAATGCCGGAGTACCGCTGGGCTCATAACAGGCGATGGCGGTCGCTTCGTTTGCCAGACAAGACCATTCGTCCGTAACGATTGGTATCGAGCGAAAGAAGTTAAGGACACGCGGACTCAATCCGGCGTTCTCGACAATGTCGACCTGGTGTTGCAGCGCGCTTACTATTTCGCTGAAATCTTTGCGGCCTGCGATTGCCGATAGATGGGTAGCGTAACCGCGATAGGTCACGTCGGTCGAGTTTGCCGAATGGGGCTTGTCCCCTTTTAGAATTTCAATCTGCTGGAGACGATCCCCAGCACTGGCGGGATTAGAGAATAGCGCGATAGTGGAGATCATCAGGGCCGACAGCAACACGGAACGCATGGGCGGGTCCTCTACTAACGAAATCGCAGTTGCGTTTTTGCCGAGCGTCAGGCGCGGCGGAAAAATCGAATAGCATCATCCGCCGTATTCAAAGTGGCCAAGTTTTATAATGGTTACACTTCGGTTCAGCCGATATCTCTGGTTGTCTGCGATTAGAAATGTCTTTCGAGATGCCCGGCACGCTAAAAGTTGCCAAAAAATTAACGTGGGTTCGAAAATATCTGCGGAGCGTACCTCTTCGCGCGCGCGAGGGTCAACGAAGGGGGGCAGCAAGAATCAGACGTAGACCGACGCCGGTCAGGACTCGTTGACCCCGACCCCGCGTTCTCCGAGCATTTGATGGCCCTTGGGAGTCACGGCATATCTGGCCGGCTCGCTGGCGCCGGAAACGGCGATCCTCTCGATCAAGCCGTGCGCGATCAGGCCGTCCAGCTCCGAGCGCTGGCTCGGATTCAAGTGCAGTCCCGACATGCGCAGGATATCGACCATCGCCGAGATGCCTTCATCGCTGGGCGTGTGGCTGGTCATGGGCGCCTCCCCGGCTGCGGTGATCTGGCAACGTGGACCGGCGACGTTCGTTCCGCGTATCAGCGAGCAGCCGGCGCCGGAAACGCACCGCAGCTCCCGCGCCGCCGTGCGGCGGCTGCACCGCGCGGCGGCGCGGAGCTATCTAATCAACCGCCATTCGCGCTTGGTGGCAGCCTGATATTATCGTCAACACTGCCCGGGTAGTTACCGTCGTCATAGGGACCCGACCGCCCCGGGCGATAGGCCGGACGAACTGCGCCGAAATCATAAGTGTCAAAATCCTGCGCGGGCATTCGGTGGATCGCCCGGCCATCATGCGCGTGATAGACGCGGTGCATCCCATAGCCGTCGCTGGCGGCCATCGCCGGACCCGCCAACACAAGCGCAAGTACAAACGAGAGTCCGGCGGCTCCGAACATCCTGAATTTGGTCATGCGTCCCTCCTTTTGGTTTTGCGGTAACGCAACTGACCAAACGCAGAAACAGAAGGGGGTTCCGGTCTCGGTTTCTAAAAGATATCTGAGTTTCTAAAAGATAATTGAGAAGCCTCCGGCGCCAAACCGCGCGTCGCAAATCACTACGGGTGGAGCGAAGCGGTCGGAATGCTCAGCTGCTTGCACCAAAGCAGGATGCCAATACACCCAAGCGCCACCGCAATGATCAGGCCGAACCCGGCGAGCAGTGGCGCCAGGCTTCGTTTCGCCTCCCCACGCGCGAATAGGACGTCAGTTGCGTCGAGCAAAATCTTGAGAATGATGCCTGCAAGTACGATGGCCGCTACGAGCCGCATGATCCGATCTTGTTCGGCAAAATTCTCGGCCAGACTATTTGTTTTGTTCTGTGATCTCGAGGGCCATTTGTAATCGTTGAAGACGGAAGCCATTCGATCCAGCACTCCCGCCTCACCCTAGAGGTACCTTGGGGTCAACTGCGAGGTAGCTGGGCCGCCAGTTCCGCGCGAATACGCGCCACCACCCTGGCAAAATCACGTGTTTCATCCTGTCGGAACAGCCGGACGGATGGATACCAGGGGCTGTCGTCGCGGTTGTTCATCCAGCGCCAGTCGGCGACGTAAGGGAGCATCACCCAGGTCGGCCGTGCGATCGTGGCAGATAGGTGCGCGACGCTGGTGCATACCGTGATCACGAGATCGAGGCAGGAGACGAGGCTTGCGGTTTCGACAAAGTCGGTAAGGCCATCCGAGACATCGAGAATATCCGGCCGCCCGTTCAACAGGGCCTTGTCATTGGGCCTCGGATCCTTCTGCAGGCTCACGAAACGCGCATTGAGATCGAGCAGGGGCAGCAGGGTCGCAAGCGGCATTGAGCGGTTGCGGTCGTTGCCCTGCAGGGGATTGCCGAACCAGACGAGACCGATCCGCAAGCGGTCGCGCGATCCCAGACGATGCTCCCACGCCGCAACGCGCGCGGGCGGCAAAGGGGACAGCGCAGGCGGTGGAGGGATGGTCGCAAGTCGCGCGGCAAGCGCAAGCGGCAGACTCATGAGGGGGCAATGCAAGTCGAACGGCGGAAGGCGGCCCGCAACGGAGGCGGAGAACGGAACGCACTCGGCGACACCCTGCAATCCCGACAGCAGGGAGACCAGTGCGTCCTGGACGACAAGGATCACCCGCGCACCGCGCGCCGCCAGCATCGGAATGAAGCGGGCAAACTGAAGCGCATCGCCCAGTCCTTCATCGATATGGACCAAGATGGTCTTGCCTGCCACGTCCTCCTCGCCGAGCCATTTGCTTTGCGAGAACCTCGGATACTCGGCGGAAAAGCCCGGCATGCGCCAGCGCGCCTCGCGCGCAGCCCAGCCCTGCTCGAAATCCCCGGTTTGCAAAAGAAGATGCGCCAGTTCGTAGGCGGCCCTGGCGTTGGTCGGGTCAGCCGCGACAGCGCGTCGAAACGCCTCGATCGCCTCATCGAAGCGGTGCAGCTGGGTGAGCGCAAAGCCCCTATTCACCAGGATCTCGGCGTGATCTGGGAGTAGCGCGAGTGCTTTTGAATACCAGGCGAGGCCTTCCTCATACCGGCCGAGCCCAACCAGCGCGTCACCGAGATTGTTGCAGGTGAAGGGATCGCCAGGACTAAGCGCATCGGCGCGCTCAAGATCGGCAAGGCATGCTTCAAGCTGCTTCAGCGCGCGCAGCGTCCGGGCGCGCGCCTGCAATGTCGCGGCATGGTCGGGCCTGAGTTGTTCGCATAGATTGAAATGGGCAAGCGCCTCCTCAAACCGCTCGACTCGGTGCAGCAACACCGCGCCGTGGAACGCCGCGTCCCAATGTTGCGGGTTGAGCTTGAGCGCCTGCTGGTAGGCGAGGATCGCGTCTGCATGGCGCTCACACGTGGCCAACGCGCCAGCCAGATGCGTCCATAGCCCAGCGCAATCGGGCTTGAGTTGCACCGCCTTGTCGAAGACCTTCAGCGCTTCATCACGCCGTCCAGAGAGCTTAAGGCAGGTGCCCAGCGTGACGAGATAGTCCGGTTTGGCATCCAGCCGGATAGCACGCGCGAGCCATTCGACGGCGGGGTCGTAGTCTTGAGCTTGCAACGCGATCAGCCCCAACAGATGCAAGGCGTCGGCAAATCCTGGGTCGATCTCAAGAGCGCGCTGGCAGCAAAGCTGAGCGTCAACCCGCTCGCCGGCAGCCAGATGCTGGATGCCGGCCTGGAACAGCTCTGCGGGCGTCGGGGGCGGCGCTGAAGTTGGGTTTTGGGGACCTTCTGCGGCGACCCGGCGCTCACTCATCGGTAGTCACGCTCAACGGCCCTGACTCGGGTGGACGATGGTATCGAGCAAGAAGTACCGAATCCGATTTCCGGCATTGCGCATAGGATTGTGAGATTGCGCGATCGGGTCATCGTTCTCAGGATCATGCGGCTAGGCCGCTCGCGTTGTAGCCTCGAAACACGGTTCCGTTGGTACAGTTGGGTGGGCTCGAACCACCGACCTCCTGTTCCACAGACAGGCGCTCTAACCAACTGAGCTACAACTGCATCCTTTGCCGGCCGCCCGAAAAGGGGGGTCGCGAACGGGGCGGAAACTAGGTGCAACGCCGGTCTTTGGCAAGGCCGGGAAAGGGGCAAAACATCAGCGCGGTTACCGCAAAAGCCGGGCGATGCGGGCTTCTTCCGGCGTGTATCATCGGCACCCCATCACAGCAAAAAGCCCGGGCTCATCGCCCGGGCTTTTTTTGGAGCGGCATCCGGCTCGATCAGGCGGCCGGCTTGAACAGCTTCGACGCGCTGGCCTTGATCGGCTCGACGGTTTCGGTCGCAACCTTCTGGGTCAGTTCGGTCAGTTCCTTGCTGTAGGCGGTGAAAGTCTCGAACTGCTTCTTGGCATGCGCGGTCCACAATTCCATCGCTTCCGAAGGCGATTTGACGCCGAGCAGCTCCTGCGCGAAGTCGAGGGTCGCGGTGGAGTTGGCCTTCATCATTTCCATCAGCTTGGCGGAGTATTCGCTGGCGCCCTTGCTGGCACTGGCGAACACCGCCTCGATGGTGCCGTTGTGGGTTTCGGCGACATCCTTGAACTTGGCGTAGCTGTCGCGGGCCTGCGAAACACCCTTTTCGGCGAACGCACGCATCTGCTCGGGAACCTCGAACGGGATAACGGAGGCGGAGAAAGGATCGGTGGGATTAGCCATGGCAGCATCCTTCGCAACGGGGGGTGAAGTGAAGTGACCCCTTGCGCGCCCGGCAGCCCCCGGGAACGTCGACTTGGATCACACGGTGGGAATGCCCTTCGTCGGGCACCCGACAGAAAGCACCCTTATCATGTCAATTTTGTGCAATGCAACGCAATTTAAGGTGCAATGCCGTATATTTGACGCGGGCTGGGTGCGCGCGCGTCGAAGCCAAGACTCGAAACCAAAAATCGAAACCAAATGCAAGACTCGAAACCAAAAATCGAAGCCAAGAGAAGCCAAGAGGTGGACTTCGCCACCTCCGGCCCTCCCCGTCAGGGAAGGGCGGCTAGTGCTTCGTTAGAAATCTCGTCAGGTCTAGAGTCTATCCAAACCCTTGGGTTTTCGGCTTCAGGTTTTGGGCTTGGCGGCCTCCATCGCCGCGCGGCTGACGATCTGGCCCATTTCGCTGGCCTGCTCGGCCAGCGAGCGCATCTGGGTCTGCACATATTCGCTATGCAGCCGCATGATCTCGGTCAGATCCTTGGCGTGCAGCAACGACTGGGCGTAATCCAGCGAGGCCTGAACGTTCTTTTCGGCATAGGACATCGCCTTGGTGCCGATGTCCTTGGCGCCGGCGCGAACGCTCGCACCGCGTTCCTCCAGCGATCCAGCGGTCTGTTGCGCGCTGGTCACGAATTTCTCGAAGGCCGCGCGGGCCTGGTCGAAGCTGGCTTCGGCCATCGATCGCATTTCCTTCGGAATCTCGAAATGTCCATTCTCGCTCATGTCCCACTCCCTGTTGACTTTAATTTTGACGCGTTTTCTTAACGCGAACCGGTACCCACGGAGCCTGTCATCGGGCGCGCATTCGCGCGACCCGTTGGCTGGAAAACGCTATGAAAGGGCCATCCACGGCCCCTGTTCCCTCGCCCGAATCAAGCCTAGCGACAAAACGCTTCGCCGCCATGACGCGGCGTTCAAATGTTGCTTATCGTGGACATTTGATGGCCTCTTGTGATGGCCCCTCGCGACTCCCAACGCCGGAGCCGGCACCAGGTTCACCCCGATTAAGGTTATCGGGGCTTTGGGGGTCGCCACGGCGCGGAGGCCGTGGACCTGCCGCTCCCCGCGGGCGATACTAACAATCCGTTAAGGCTGTCATCGTTTGGCCGCTGAATTCTGACGCCATGCTCTGACACCATGCTCTGACACCATCCTTGGGCAACCACCAAACCGGCCGGTCATATTACCACGATGAATCATGCGGAATTCCAGTTGCGAGGTGTCGGCGATCCGCGACTGGCGGTCTATGCGACGAGCGCGCTGCCGGTATGGCTGTGGTCGATCGACGGCACCCGGATTCTGTGGGCCAATCCGGTCGGCGCCAGCCTGTTCGGCGCGGCCAATGGCGCCATCCTCGGCAAAAAGACGTTCGGCCCGGCCGATACCCATCGGCGGCAGGTGGCGCAACTGGCGCGACGATTGCCGGCCACCGGCGCGATCCGGCTGGAGCGCCTGCGCGGCTTCGGCGCTTCGCTCGGCGCCCTCATCACCTGCGGCTGCGCGCGGCTTGATTTCGCCGACGGCAGCCAGGGCGTTCTGGTCGCGGCCATGGAGACGGTCGGCCGCGCGATGCCGCTGGTCGAGCGGCTGCAACGCCTGGTCGAAGGTATCGACACCCCAATCGCCGCGTTTGCGCGCGACGGCCTGTTCATCGGCGCCAGCGACGCCGCGCGGTCGCTGCTCGGCTTTCGCAATCTGACCGAAGCCGGTCTTGACGAGGCGCGCAGCGACGCGCTGAAGCAGGGCCGCTCCGAAACGCCGGTCGGCATCGGCCATATGGTGCTGCAACGGGTCGGGACCGGCGCCGATATCGGCCTCGTGGCGCTGATCGCAGCGAAGGCAACGGAGGCCGCGCCGGTCCAGGAGACCGCTGCGCCTGCGCCGGAAGTTGTGGCCGCCGCCTCGCCTTCACCTGAAGTGGCGCCGCAGCCGGTCGCACCACCTGTGGAGCCGACACCGCATTACGAACAACCCGCGATGTCAGGTGAAGCTCCGGCCGAATTCGCGTTGATCGACGAATTCGCCGAAACGCCGGAAGCTCCGGCCGTCGAACACGCCGCTTCCGAATCCATCGCTTCCGAACAGCTTGTTGTCTCCGAACCGCCGGTCGAGCCCGAGCCGCCATCGGCGGTATCGCTCGACTTACCCCCTGCCGACTTGCCCGCGGCCGAAGCGTCACCCGTGGAAGCCGCGGCAGAAACCGTACCTGCGGACACGGTGACATCACAGACGCTGACATCCGAGACGCTGGCATCCGAGACTGAAGTTCATCCGCACGAGCCTTCGCCTTACATCGAAGCCGTGGCCGATGAGCCGGTACCCGCGGATGCCGTGGAATCGTCGGCTACGACTGAAGCGCCAAGTTCGCCGTCAATCACACCATTGCCCATCGCGGCGCCATCAGGAATCGACGAGTCCTCTGCGCCACGCCGGCACCCGCTGCGCTTTATGTGGCAGATGGATTCCGACGGCCGCTTCTCGCTCGGCTCCGACGAATTCAGCCGGCTGATCGGCGCCCATACCGCCGCGGCCTTTGGCCGGCCGTGGAGCGAGATCGCCGAGACCTTCGGGCTCGATCCGGAGGACCGCGTCGCCAAGGCGATCGAGACACGTGGCACCTGGAGCGGCATCACCCTGAACTGGCCTGTCGACGGCGGCGGCCGCCTGCCGGTCGAATTGTCGGGATTGCCGATCTACGATCACACTGGAAATCTGGCCGGCTATCGCGGCTTCGGCGTCTGCCGCGATCTCGACGAACTGGCGCGGCTCGACGCATTGCGCCGTCACCAGGTTTTCAGCGACCTGCCGATGCCGCCAAACGATTTGGCTGCCCCCGTCGAGGCCGAGGCCGCGCCGGATTTGTCTGTCCCGGAAACGCTTGTCCAGGAAACGCTTGCGCAGGAAACGCCTGCGCAAGAAGCAACAGTCCTCGAGGATGCGCCGCCCGCGGGACCTGATGCGACGGCCTCCGCCGCACCGCCTGAACCATCCGCACCGATTGCTTCAGAGAATTCACCGCCAACCGATTTGGAAACATCCGTGGAAACGTCCCAGGAAACACTGAAGGGAATGCTGAGGAACGTGGTTCCGTTCCGGCCGATCAGCGAACCGAAATCGCCGGTGCTGACGCCGGTGGAAAACAACGCCTTCAACGAGCTCGCGCGGCAATTATCAGCCCGGCTCGAAAGCGAGAACGGCCTGTCAGCGACAACGGCCGCACCCGGCACATCCGAAGCCGTCGTCGAGCCACCGGCCGCCGTTGAAACACCCGAGAAAATTACCGAACAGCCGAGCTGGCTGGCGCGCCCCGAGCCGCCGGCGCGCGGCGAAACCCGGCGCGACAAGATGCTGCTCGATCTGTTGCCCGTCGGCGTATTGATTTACCGGCTGGACCGGCTGCTCTATGCCAACCCGGCGTTTCTCACCCGGATGGGCTATGCGAGCCTCAACGCGCTGGAACAGGCCGGCGGTCTCGACGCGCTCTATGTCGAGCCCGGCGTCTCCAGCGCCAGCAGCACCTCGGACACCGGCACGCCCGTGACGATCTGCGCCAGCCTTGCTTTAAACGAAAATCCTGCGTCGGAATATGCTTCGTCGACGCAACATCCCTCCGCACCTGCGACCGAGGCGCATCTGTTCACGATTTCATGGGACGACGATTCCGCGCTGGCCTTGATCTTCTCCGGCGCCGGCATGCCAGGCGCCGATGTCGCCGCCGCGTTCACGCAAGCCGTTCCCGCGCAAGCCTTGTCCGCCCAAGCATTGCCCGTACAAGCCATACCCGCACCAGTTTTGCCCGCCACAGAACCGTCCGCCGTCGGCGCCGCCAATGCCGAGGAACTCGGGGCTATTCTGGATACGACGGCCGAAGGCGTCGTGATGTTCGATGCGCAGGGCAACATCAATTCGTGCAACCGCAGCGCCGAGGCGCTGTTCGGCTATGACGGACAGGAGCTGGTGCAACGCAATCTCGCCGAGCTGTTCGCGCCGGAGAGCCAGTCCGCGGTGATGGATTATCTCGAAAGCGTCAAGGGCAGCGGCGTCGCCAGCCTGCTCGATCACGGCCGCGAAGTGCTCGGCCGGGTGAGCGGCGGCGGCCTGATCCCGCTGTCGATGACGATGGGGAGAACCCGGGCCGACGGTCCGAATTTCTTCGCGGTGTTTCGCGACCTGTCGCAGAGCAAGAAGAGCGAGAGCGAATTGCAGCAGGCGCGGCGGCTGGCCGATCGCGCCGCCAACGCCAAGGCCGACATGCTGGCGCGGATCAGCCACGAGGTCCGCACGCCCCTTAACGCCATCATCGGCTTTGCCGAAGTGATGATCGGCGAACGCTTCGGCGCGCTCGGCAATGAGCGTTACGTCGAATACATGAAGGACATCCGCGCCTCCGGCGAGCGCGTGATCGCCATCATCAACGACCTGCTCGATCTCTCCCGGATCGAGACCGGCCAGCTCGATCTCGCCTTCGCCAACCAGAACCTCAACGATTTGGTCGAGAGCTGCGTCGCGGTGATGCAGCCGCAGGCCAACCGCGAACGCATCATCATCCGCACCTCGCTGGCGCACATGCTGCCGCCGGTGGTCGCCGACGCGCGCGCGCTGCGCCAGATCACGCTGAATTTGATCGGTAATTCGATCCATCTCGCCAATGCCGGCGGCCAGGTCATCGTCTCCACCGCGCTGTCGGATTTCGGCGAGGTGGTCTTGAGAGTCCGCGATACCGGCCACGGCCTCAACGACAACGAAGTCGCCGCCGCGATGGAGCCGTTCCGGACCCGGCCGCCATCGGATCAGGCCTCCGACAGTTCCGGCGTCAGCCTGTCGCTCACTAAAGCCCTGGTCGAAGCCAATCGCGCCCAGTTCCAGATCAAGACCGGCGGCCCTCGCTCGGGCACCCTGATCGAGGTGGTGTTTTCGCACGCGCTAGCAAGGGCGTAACGCCAGTCCGGATTTACGCCGTCAGGAAATCGCCGATCGTTGCCAGGAACAGCTCGGGCGATTGCAGTTGCGGCACGTGGGCGCAGCCCGGAAGGATTTTCAGGCGCGCGTCCGGCAGGCCCGCGGCCAATTCATGCGACATCGGCGGCGGCGTCGCCTCGTCATGCTCGCCGACCAGAACCAGCACCGGCACCTTGACCTGTTTCAGCTCGGGCCGCAGGTCGAGCTCGGCCAGCGCGCCACAGGCGGCCTGAAACACCTCGATGTCGGTTTTCAGGAAGGCTTCGCGGCGACCCCGCATCAGATCCGGATGCTGGTGCTGAAATTCCGGCGCGAACAGCCGGCGCATCGCCACATCCGTGATCGCCTGCAGCCCCTTGGCCGCTGACGCCGCGGCCATGTTGCGGAAAGCTTGGCGCCCGGTTTCAGAAAACGCCGCGCCGCAATCGGCCAGAATCAATTTGGTCGCGATATCAGGATGGCGAATCGCCATCTGCAGCGCCACGAACCCGCCATAACCGTTGCCGAGCACGATCGCCGCGCCGCCGCCGGCGCCCTCCGTCACGGCCTGCGCCATGCGGTCGGCGACGCCGGCGAGACCGCCTTGAACCGCCTTGGATCCGCCGAAGCCCGGCAATTCCGGAACGATCACCCGGAACGACTGCGACAGCGTGGGCGTGATGGCATCAAAACTGGCGCGATCCGACAGCAGCGAGTGAAATAAAAACAGCGCCGGACCCTGGCCGGACTGCCCGGCATTGACGGTGCCGTCAGCGAAAAGTCGGTCCATGCCGGTCTCTCTTTCTGATTTGGAAGGGCGTTCGGGGTTGCAAGGGCGTGCGCACCTTGGGCGGGGCCGGATTTCGCCGGTGGAACCGATTGATAAATCAAAATTCGCGCTTTTCAAGCCTTTGTCGCTTGACGTGATATTTCACGACTGCAAGATTATCGACGATCTAAAGGGAAAACCGATGCTTTTGCGCGATAATGTCTATGAAAGCCTGCGCGCTGATATTCTGACCTGCCGTCTGGCGCCAGGCGATGATATGCGCGAGCAGGAGCTCGCCGAACGCTATGCCGTCAGCCGCCAGCCGGTGCGCGAAGCCTTGCTGCGGCTGGAGCGCGAGCATCTCGTGACGGTGCAGCCGCGCCAGGGCTACCGGGTCAATCCGATCTCGTTGTCGGATGCGCGCGACCTCTTGCGATTCCGGCTGGCGCTGGAGCCGGCCTGCGTCGCCGAGGCGATCGAGCAGGCGCCGGACAGCGTGCTCAACACGCTCGACGATTTCAGGCGCTTTTCGGGCGATCATGAGGACTTCATCGCCTACAACCGCGCCTTTCACTCCGCGCTGGCGCATGCGTCGGGCAACCGCCGCATGGCCGAGGCGCTGTGCGATCTGATCGGACAGGCCGACCGGCTGGTGCGCGTCAGCGTCGCCAATGTCAGGGGCCACGATCCGACCCAGCTGGTGGCCGAGCATGTCGCTTTGATCGAGGCGATGCAGCGGCGCGACCGGCGCAGCGCCGCGCGCATCATCAAGGCGCATATCAGTCAAACCGAAAAGCGCGTGCTGCCGGCACTCAAGCGCAACGCCGTTGTCATCTAAGGAGAGCCCCATGAACATTTCCGCAAAACCCGCCGCGACCGAGGTCGAAATCCACGGCAACTTCGTCGACGGCCGCGAGATCGAAGCTGGCAGCAGCGAGATGCTCGATGTCCGCAATCCCGCCACCGGCGACGTGATCGCGCGGATTCCGAACTCGACCGCTGATGATGTCGATGTCGCGATGAAGAGCGCGCGGGCCGCGTTCGAAGGCCGCGCCTGGGGCGGCATGGACATTCGCGCCCGCGCCCGGCTGGTCAATCGCCTCGCGGATGCGTTCGAGGCCAATCTGGAGCAATTGTATCGGCTGGAAACCCTCAACAACGGCCGGCCGCTCAACGAGACCCGGGCGCAGCTGTCGCGGCTGCCGGATTTCTTTCGCTACTTCGCAGGGCTGGCGCTGGCGCGGCGCGATGCGGTGATTCCGGTCGAGGGCTCGTATCTGAATTACACGCTGCGCACGCCGATCGGCATCGTCGCCAACTGCACGCCGTTCAATCATCCCTTGATGATCATGTGCAAATCGCTGGCGGCTGTTTTGGCGAGCGGCTGCGTCACCGTGGTCAAGCCGTCGGAATACACCCCGCTGACGACGCTGAAGCTGGCGCAGATCTTCACTGAAGCAGGGCTGCCGCCGGGCGTGTTCAACGTCGTGCTCGGCCTCGGCCAGACCACCGGCAAGCTGCTGGCCGAGCACCCCGATATCAACAAGCTGGTCTTGACCGGCGGCACCGAAGCCGGCCGCATCGCGGGTGCGGCCGCCGCCAAAGTGTTCGCGCACCAGACCATGGAGCTCGGCGGCAAGACGCCGGTGATGGTGTTCGGTGACTTTGATGTCGATCAGGCCGTCAATTATGCGGCGTTCGGCGCCTTCATCGGCGCCGGCCAGACTTGCGTGTGCGCGTCGCGCCATCTGGTGCAGGCCTCGATCTATGACGAGTTTGTGGAGAAGCTCGCGGCCAAGACCAAAAGCATTCGCATCGGCGATCCCTTCGATCCCTCAACCCAGCTTGGGCCGGTGATCTCGGCGCGGCAGCGCGATCGTGTTTTGTCCTATGCGAAATTCGGCCATGAGGACGGCGCGCGGCTGGTGGCCGGCGGCGTCGCCGCCAAGGTGCCTGGCCATGAAGGCGGCTACTTCATCGAGCCGACCGTGTTTGCGGACGTGAAATCCGACATGCGCATCTTCCAGGAGGAAGTGTTCGGCCCCTTCACGTCAGTCACGCCGTTCAAGGACGAAGCCGACGCGCTGCGGCTCGCCAATGATTCCCCGTTCGGGCTGGCGGCGGCGATCCGGACCCGCGACATCGCGCGCGCGCATCGCCTCGCGTCTGCCGTCAAGGCCGGCATCGTCTGGATCAACGATCATCACCGGCTCGATCCGGCCTCGCCCTGGGGCGGCGTCGATGATTCCGGCGTCGGCCGCGAATTCGGCACCGAAAGCTTCGACGACCACTTCAACACCAAGAGCGTGATGGTCGCGACCCACGACCAGCCGTTCGACTGGTACCGCGACACGGCGGCGCAGCGAAGATTGAATTGAAGCCCATGAACTGAGCCCGTGAACTGAAGCGAATAACAGGCGGCTGCATCAGGTCGAAACGACCGGCAGCCACTTCAATCAATAAAACAATAAGAGGGAAGAACGCACATGGTCACGTCAGTCAACGCCGGCAGCCGCCTCGACCGGCTCCCGCTCGGCCCGTTCCATCGCCGCATCATGATGCTGATCGGCATCGGCATGTTCTTCGACGGTTTCGACATCTATCTCGCCGGCACCGTGCTTGGCGTCACCCTGAAGACCGGCTTCTCCACTCTGCCGCAGAACGCGCTGTTCATCTCGGCGACCTTTGTCGGCATGATGCTGGGCTCGTTCGCGACCGGTTTTCTCGGCGACCGCTACGGCCGCCGCTTCACCTATCAGTTCAATCTCTTGCTGTTCGGCATCGCCTCGCTCGCGGCCGCTTTCGCGCCTGACATGGCGGTGCTGATCGCCTGCCGCTTCGTGATGGGGTTTGGGCTCGGGGCCGAAAACGTCGTCGGCTATGCGACCATGACCGAATTCGTGCCGGCGCGCTCGCGCGGCAAATGGCTCGGCTTCACCACCGTATGCGTCGTCACGGGTCTTCCGGTCTCGCTGCTGCTGGCCTCGCTGGTGGTGCCCCATTTCGGCTGGCGCGCGATGTTCGTGCTCGGCGGCATCGGCGCGCTGATCGTCTGGTACCTGCGCAAGGCGCTGCCGGAATCGCCGCGCTGGCTGGAAGCGGTCGGCCGCTCCGAGGAAGCCGAGGCGCTGATGCAGTCGATCGAACGCGAGGCCGCGCAGGGCAAGCCATTGCCGGCGCCATCAACTGGGCCGACCGTCGCGGTATCCGGCGAACTGGCGTCGCTGTTCACCGCCCCCCTCTTGTCGCGCATGATCGTGGGCTCGGTGTGTCTGATCACCATCAACACGCTGCTCTATGGATTCGTCACCTGGCTGCCGGTGTTCTTCATCAAGCAGGGGCTGAGCGTCGCGACCTCGTTCGGCTATTCGTTATTAATGGCGCTGGGCGCGCCGGTCGGCTCGGCGATCGGCGCGCTGACCGCCGACAGCTGGGGCCGCAAGCCGACCATCATCGGCGCCTCGATCGTTTCGGTCGCGCTCGGCATGATCTATCCCTTGATCTCGGACCCGGTGTGGCTGCCGATCACAGGCTTCGCGTTGACGGTGCCGATCTACGTGCTGGTGGCGCTGTTGTTCGGCATCTACATTCCCGAACTGTTCCCGACCGAAGTGCGGCTGCGCGCGTCGGGCATCGTCAACACGCTCGGCCGCGGCGCCACCATCGTGACGCCGTTCCTGGTGGTGATGCTGTTCGAGGCCCGCGGCGTCGCCGGCGTGATGTCGCTGATGATCGGGCTGTTGGTGGTGCAGATCATCACGGTATGGGCGCTCGGCATCGAGCCGCGGCACCGCAGCCTGGAAGAACTCAAGGGCGAGGACGTGGCCCCCGCGGTGCTGAAGCAGGTGACTTAAGGTAGGACCGTAGGGTGGGCAAAGCGAAAGCGTGCCCACCACAGCGCTGCACATGAGAGAGACGGTGGGCACGGCGCAAAGCGCCTTTGCCCACTCTACGGCACGCTACTTCAGGCACCGCTTGGCTTCTTCGATCCTGGTGTCCGACACGCCGTGGCTGCGCGCCCATTGCTCCGCATGGGCTTCGCCGTAAAGCTTGACGGCCTCGCGGATCGCCGGACACGCCACGCGGCTCAACAAGGCATGCCGGTGGTTCGGACTGGTTTCGTCGGCATAGACGGGGGTGCATAGCATCAGGGCTATGCAGATGATTTTTGTTTTCATGGAAGTACCGGACGATCCGGATGATGCGGCGATCCGGATCGTCATCATGAGCGGGGATTGAAGCGGAACGTTTTCCGCGGCGGCGATGGATGTCGCCAGCGTTGTGCGCGATTGCCGCGCCTTTATGTCCGCCAGGTGACACTAATGCGGGCGGGGAACCCGGCCCGCGGGCCGGCGCGAATTGACATATGGTCTTTCATGTGTCAGTAATTTCTTACATATGAAAGACCGAAAACCAATCACCTCCTCTTCGCTGACCGGCAACCAGATGCTGCGGATGCTGCTCGCGCTCGCCAATCCGCACCGGCTGCGCATCGTGGCTGCGCTGCGCTCGAGAGGGCGCAACTACATCAGCCAGCTGGCGCGCGATGTCGGGATCAGCCGCCCGCTGCTGCATTTGCACCTGAACAAGCTCGAGGAAGCCGGACTGGTCACCAGCCAGCTTGAACTGTCCGACGACGGCAAGGCGCTCAATTTCTTCGAGGTCACGGATTTCAGCTTCGACCTCAGCCCGGCGACCATCGCCGCGGCGATCAAATCTCTCACCCTCCCCTCGACACGACTTGATTAGAAGGACCCTGCCATGGCTGAGCACGCACACACGTTCCTGCTTGTCACCATTCTCGTTCTCGTCACCATCCTCTTGGTGTTCGGCATGAAATATTTCTCGGCGGCGCGACGCGACACTGCGCGCGTGACCCGCGAGGATGTCTATCGCGAACTGGCCGCGCAGGCGGTGTCGGTGCAATCAGATGTTTCCGAGATGAAGCTCAGGCTGACCGCGATCGAGAAGCTGCTGCGCGAGGTCGAGTGAGGGGGGTTGTTGCGAGTGCAACGCCAACTCTCGTCGTCCCGGCGAACGCCGGGACCCATAACCACCAATGTAAATTTTGGGCCGAGTTGGATCACCAGCTACGCCAACCACTAACAACTGTGGTTATGGGTCCCGGCTCGCGCTTCGCTTGGCCGGGACGACGATAGTGTGAAACCCTACGTATTCTTCAGCGCCACCCGGAACTCGGCTTCGGTCTTCGACTTCACCTCGTCGAGCGTGACGCCGTCGGCGAGTTCGATCAGCGCCATGCCGTCCTTGCCGTGCTTGTCGATGGTGAACACCGCCAAATCCGTGACCACGAGGTCGACCACCTTCTCGCCGGTCAGCGGCAGGTTGCACTGCTTCAACAGCTTGGCGCCGTCCTTGGCGGAATGCTCCATCACCACCACCACGCGCTTGACGCCGGCGACCAGATCCATCGCGCCGCCCATGCCCTTGACCATCTTGCCGGGGATCATCCAGTTGGCGAGATCGCCATTCTGCGCCACCTGCATCGCGCCCAATATCGAGAGGTCGATGTGGCCGCCGCGGACCATGCCGAAGGATTCCGCCGACGAGAAATAGCTGGTGGACGGCAACTCGCTGACGGTCTGCTTGCCGGCATTGATCAAATCGGGGTCTTCCTCACCCTCATAGGGGAACGGGCCCATCCCGAGCATGCCGTTCTCGCTCTGCAGATTGACATCGATGCCGTCGGGAATGTAGTTCGACACCAGCGTCGGAATGCCGATGCCGAGATTGACGTAATAGCCGTCGCGCAATTCCTTGGCGGCGCGGGCCGCCATCTGTTCCCGGGTCCAGGCCATCAGACTTCTTCTCCCGTTGCCGACGCCGCGGGGCGTGGCCTTGTATTGCGGAATTCGATCCGCTTCTTGGCGGAGCCGACCTCGATGATGCGCTTGACGAAAATCCCCGGCGTATGGATGTGGTCGGGATTGAGTTCGCCGGCCGGCACCAGATGCTCGACCTCCGCGACCGTTACCTTGGCCGCGGTCGCCATCATCGGATTGAAGTTGCGCGCGGTCTTGCGGTAGATGAGATTGCCGGCGGTATCGCCCATCCAGGCGTGCACGATCGCCAAATCAGCGAACAGCCCGCGCTCCATCAGATATTTCTCGCCGTCGAATTCCTTCACTTCCTTGCCTTCGGCGATCAAAGTGCCGACCCCGGTCTTGGTGTAGAAAGCGGGGATGCCGGCGCCGCCGGCGCGGATGCGTTCCGCCAGCGTGCCCTGCGGGTTGAATTCGAGTTCCAGTTCCCCGGCCAGGAACTGCTGGGCGAACAGCTTGTTCTCGCCGACGTAGGACGAGATCATCTTCTTGATCTGGCGGGTTTCGAGCAGCCGGCTCAATCCGATGCCGTCGACGCCGGCATTGTTGGAAACCACCGTGAGGTTCTTGACCCCGGAGTCGCGGATCGCATCCGACAGGGTCTCGGCGATGCCGCACAGCCCGAAGCCGCCGGACATGATCATCATGCCGTCCTTCAGGACGCCGTCGAGGGCCGATTTGGCGTCGGGGTAGACCTTGTTCATGACATCTCGACCTGATGGAGGGAGGCGCGGGCCAGCGCCGGCATTATGCATTCTTGGGATTATTAGGCGAAATCTTCGCAGTGCGTCAATGACGGGGGCGTTATCGCAAAAGGTCGTCATGCCCGGGCTTGTCCCGGGCATCCACGTCCTTTGTGCCAATTAGCAAGAACGACGTGGATGGTAAGTAAGAAAGACGTAGATGGCCGGGACAAGCCCGGCCATGACGGAAAACCGCTTCATCCTCAAGTGGCCCCGCCGCAGCGGTGGGAAGACCCCACCCCCCGGCCTTGAAAGCGTCAAGAAAACCGATCAAGTTGCGCGGGTTGGCGCGGGGGTTCCCTTCCCCTGCCCGGCTTTTCAGCAGCGACCGGATGGCAGCACCAAGCCCGCGGTTTTGACCCGACCCAGACCAGGATACGTCATTGACCATGGCCCAAGGAATAAAGCGCCTGGGGATGCCGATTGCGGCGTTTCTCGGCGTGGCGCTGATCGGCCTGGTCGCGACGTCCTGGCTGATCAACCGGGACGCCCTGCGCCAGGCGGTCGAGGCCCAGATCCGCGCCGTCACCGGGCTTGATCTCGTAATAAAGGGCGACACCGAAATCTCGGTGTTCCCCGCCAGCTACGTCTCGTTTCACGATGTCGGGCTCAAGGGTGCCGCGACCGCCGACCCCGCGCTCGCGGTCGACGTCCTGACCGCGAATTTGCGCCTGGTGCCGCTCTTGCTGCAGCGCTTCGAGATCGCCGATGTCATGATGCTGCGCCCCCACATCAATGTGGTGCGCGACGCCGCGGGCGCCAGCAACTGGACGCCGTTCATCGACACCATCGCGCGCACCATGAAGCCCGGCGCCGAAAACCAGCTCTCGTTCTCGGAAATCCGGATCCAGGACGGCACGCTGGCCTATGAGGATACCGGGCATCAGGCCAGCGAGACGCTCGACAATATCGACCTGTCGCTGGCCTGGCCGTCGATCTCGCGCTCCTTTGCCGCCACCGGGCAATTCGACTGGCGCGGCGAGCGCGTCGACGGCAGCATCAGCGTCAGCGACTTCATCGCCGCTCTGTCCGGCGACCGCTCCGGCCTGAAAGCCCGCCTCG
>NZ_JBEKCZ010000062.1:0-25088 GCF_050014615.1 Bradyrhizobium sp.
CCGTTCCCTCCCCCTTGCGGGGGAGGGGCAGGGAGGGGGGTGGCGGCATCGGGACTGCCCGTGTGTACCCCTCTCCCCAACCCTCCCCCACAAGGGGGGAGGGAGCTCACCGTCATCGCTGCGACAGTGCGCTAACTAACTCGCCGCTACTTCTTCAATCTTCGCGGCTCGGCCGGTGCTGCCGGTGCCGGCGTCGCAACCTCCGCGGCCTCGCTCTCCTCGCGCCAGCCCAAGATCTCCACCGCCAGCACCGGATGATTGAACCCCTTGAGCACGAGATCATCCAGCGCCTTGCCGTCGGCCCATTGTTCGACCATGCCGAACACGCGCCTGGACACCACGATCTGGTTGGCCTTGGCTTCGTCGCACAGCCGCGACGCCAGATTGGTGACGCTGCCGATCGCGGCGTATTCGAGCCGCTGTTCGAAGCCGATCTGGCCCAAGGTCGCATAGCCGAGCGCGATGCCGACGCCGAAACCGAGGCTGTGGCCGCGGTTGCGCCATTTCTCCGTCAGCGCGCCGATGGTGTCGCGCATCTCGACCGCCATCTTGACCGCGCGCTTGACGTGATCGGGAAACTGTATCGGCGCGTTGAACAGGATCATCACGCCGTCGCCGGCATAGCGGTCGAGCGTGCCTTCGTAGCGGAAAATCAGCTCGCCCAACGCGGCGTGATATTCGCGCAGCACGTTCATCGCCTCTTCGGGCTCGGTGCTCTCGGTGAACGCGGTAAAACCGCGCAAATCGCAGAATACGACCGTGACTTCGCGGCGGTGGCTGTCGAGCAGCGCATCATGGCCGTCGGACGACGCGATCAGTTGCGCGACCTGCGGCGCCAGGAAGCGCTCGAGCTTGCGGATGCGCTCGATTTCGGCGAGCTGCTTCTCGACCCGCTCCTCCAGCGACTTGTTCCAATCCTTGAGCTGCGCGGTCTGCTCCTGCAGCTTGTCGGCCTGCTGCTGCACGGTGGAATGCGCCGCGGCCAGTTCGCGGCCTTTGTGATCCACCTCAGTGAACAGCCGCGCATTGCGCATCGCCAGCACCGATTGATGCGCGAAGGTCCGCATCAGGCCGATCAGATTGGCGGTGAATTCGCCGGTGGCGCGGCGCAGCACCACCAGCGATCCCAGGATGCCGGTCTGGTCGACCAGCGGTACCACCAGCACCGAATGAAATCCGGCCGTCACCGCGATGTCGCGCAGCAGATGCTCGGCGGCATCGGTCAGATCCGCTATCGCGATCGGCTCGCCCTTCGCGGCGGCGCGGCCGAGCACCGAAGTGTCGGCGTCGATCGCCAGATGCGCGCCTTCGGCTGATTTGTCGATGCCGATCGCCTCGGTGAGCTGGAACTGGCGCTTGGCGAGGTCATAGCCATAGATCAGCACCGCGTCGGCATGGGTGATTTCGAGCGCGCGGGCCGCGACGGTGGGCAGCACGGCGTTGAGATCGAGCGAGGACGACACCGCGCGGCCGACTTCCTCGAGCACCTTGAGCTCGTTGACCGACTGCGCCAGATCGCGGGTGCGCTCCTCGACCTTGGATTCGAGGCCGGCGTAAGTTTCGTGCAGCTGGCCGGCCATGCTGTTGAACTGGTCGGCGAGTTCCTCCAGCTCGTCCCTGGTGTGGACGTCGATGCGATGGCTGAAATCGCCGTCGCCGAGCCGCCGCGCGCCCCGGCGCAGCGCCGTGATCGGGATCAGCATGCGGCGCGCCAGCAGCGTGCCGGCCAGGATCGCGACCGCGAGGCCGAGCGCGATCAGAAGCGCGATCCGCAGCAGCTGATCGCGGATCGGGGTCAGCGCCTGCGCGGTCGGCTGCTCGAAGAACACCACCCAGCCGAGCTTCGGCACGGTATAGGCCGCGCTCAGGACGTCATGGCCCTCGACGTCGGTGCCCGACGCCAGCGCCCGGTCGTCCAGCATCTTCAGGGCGGTGGCGACCTGCGGCAGCTCGGAGAGGTCCTTGCCCACATCAGGCCCCTTGGCCGAACTCGCCAGCACCTGGCCGCGCAGGTCGACCACATAGGCAAACGTGCCCTTGCCGACCTGGGCGTCGCCGAGAAAATCAGAGAGGACGCGCAGGTCGATATCGGCGACGGTGACGCCGGCATTGAAACCGGAATGCGCCACCGCGATCGACATATACGGGTTCGAGCCCCGGAAAAACGCCGGCGCGAAATTGACGTTGCGGGTCAGGGTGTCGGTAAACCTCATGTCGCGGGAGAAGTCGGCCTGGCTGCCGATCGCGATCGAGGTCCGCGACAGCCGCAACTGCTCGCGGCCATCGCCGCCGATCAGCGAGAGCTGGTAGACCGCCGGGACCTGGTTGAGAAGCTGGGCATAATCGGCGCGGTGCTTGTCGGTGGAGTCCGAGCTGGCGCGGGTCACCCAGCTGATCTGGCGTTCGAGGTCGAGCACCGATTGCTCGATCCGCCGCGCGGTCGCCTCGGCCTTCTCGCCCATGGCGTCGGTGAGGGTGGACTTGATGCCGCGGTAGCTGATCCAGGTCTCGATCGCGCCGTTGACCGCGAGCACGAACACCACGAGGCCGACCAGCGAGATCACGTATTTGGCGAACAGGCCCCCGCGCAGAAACCAGCTGTTGCCCTTGACCCCGATCATTCCGACCCTCGTGCGCGCCACCCGCCGGGGTGCACGCATCCGCTGCCATCACGGAGGCCTGTCTAGCACAATTCAGGGGGCTCCGGCCGGGCGGATGGCGGCGTGGTTAGCCGAGGACTGCCGGCGAAATTGCCGCTTGTCGCTACCCCCCACCCCGACCCTCCCCCGCAAGGGGGGAGGGAGCGAGAGAGCGGAGCGAAGGGGAAGAAGAGCGCCCCGCTTCTATGCGAGATGAAGCGGCTACTTGAGATGAATGGTCACTCAGATGAACGGCTACCTACAGATAAGCGGCCCGAACCCAAAAGCGGAGCGTGATCTTCTTCTCCCTCCCCCCTTGCGGGGGAGGGTTGGGGTGGGGGGTGCAGCAAGGTTGGTGTGCGTGTCAGGCACGTACTCACCGGTTGAACAGCTGCTTCAGCACGTCGTTCATGGGCTGGCTGTCCTGCTGCGGCGGCGGATCGATTGGCGCCGGGGCGGCCGCGGCCGGGGAGGGAGCCGGGGCCGGAGCCGGCGCGGTCGCCGGCATGCCGCGGTTGCGGCCCGGGGTACGGTTCTGGCCCAGCCCCTGCTGCAGCAGATTGCCCAGGGTCTCGCCGAGCTTGCCGCCAAGCGGATCGGATCCGCTGTTGCCGGATCCGTCGGAACTGCCGCCGAGCAATCCGCCAAGCCCGCTGCCAAGGCTACCGCCGCCAAGTCCATTGCCCAATCCACCGGGACCGAACAGGCCCTTGCCCATGTCCTTGAGCTTGGCATAGGCCGCGTCGGGATTGTCCAGCATGCCGGCCATATCGGGATAGATGCGCGGCTCCGCCCACGGGCCGTCGATCACCACGGGAATGCCGAACCCGACCGGATCGGCGGCGCGGCCCTGGCCTTCGGTGGTCATCACCAGCTTCGGCTCGACCCGGAACGCCAGCGATTGCCGGCCGAGGTCGATGGTGCCGGTTCCGGTCATCTTCACGAGAGGCCCGACCAGATTGAGATCGCTGGAGGTGGCCTGCCCCTGCTCGATCCGGAACGAGGCCGAAAGCTGGGAGAGATCGGTGGTCTGTTCGCGGTTCTCCTGCCAACCCGACAGCGTATTGGAGGTCAGCGAGCGGATCATCTGCGCGACGTTGAGGCCCTTGATGGCGCCGTCCTGGAACACCGCGAACACGGTGCCGCCCAGGTTCGACATGATGGCGCGCTGGCTCGCCCCGGTGGACCGCACCGCGATCTTGGCCTGCAGCTTGCCGTCGAGCTTGTCGAAGCCGGCGGCGGCGCGCAGCAGCGGCAGCGCGCGCACGCCGACGAGATCGCTGCGCAGCGTGTAGGCCGGATTGGGGCCGGAGGCATCGATGTCGAGTTCGCCATTGGCCTGGCCGCCATAGGCCCCGAGATTGGGGATGCCGCATTTGAGCACCCCGGCATTGAGCGTGGCGTCGATCTCGACCGGCGCGAAATGTCCCTCGCCGATGTTGAGCGCGGCGGCGGAAACCCTGATCTGGGTGTCGACATAGTTCAGGCCGTTGACGTCGAGCGCGGCGTTGCTCCAGGGAGTCTGGGACGGTTGCGAGGGCTGCGCGCTTTGGGCGCCAGCCGCCGCGGCCGGGGCGACCGCGATATCGAGCCGCTGGAAATCGAGATCGAGCTTCAGCAGCGGCTTGCTGGCGAGATCGACCGAGGCCCATCCGTTGAAGGCGCCGTCGCCGAGCGTGCCGGTGAGGCCGTTGATCATCACCACCGAACCGTTGAGCCTCACTTCCGCCCGGCCCGACAGCGGGGCCTGCAGCATATCGGGCGCTTCGAGCGTGAGGTCGACCGGAACGTTCTGCCGTTCCAGCGGCGGGGCGGGCGCGGTCGCCTTGATGTCGAATTTGAGCGGATGCTCGCCGGCGCGGGCGCTGCCGGTGATCCTGATCTTGCGGTCGGCGCCGATGCTGGCATCGGCGTTGAGCCCGTCGACGCGGTTCTCGACCCGGTCGCGCAGATTGGAAAACACGATGGCGGCGTCGGTCACCTTGATGCGTTTGATGGTGGGCGCGCTGGAATCGGCTTCGTGGGTGGTCGTCGCCGATTTGGACGAAGATGGCGCCGGCGCGGTGCTGCGTTCGCGCAGCAAGGGCACGCTCAGAACCGGGTGGGCGATCGACAATTCGGTGATCTCGGGGTGACCCGACCACAGGCTTGCCAGCGTCATGTCGGCCTGGATGCTGCCGACGGTCAGCCGATTGCCGTCGCGGTCCTTCGGTCCCTCCAGCGTGACGTCATTCAGCGTGACGTTGAGGGACGGCCACAGCCCGATCTTGGTCGAGCCCGCGATCGTCAGCCGGTATCCGGTGTCGCGCTCGACGCGCTCCTGGATGGCCGAGGTCAGAAAGCCCGAGGGGATTCCGATGACCAGCAGCAGGGCCACGATGACGATGACGGCAGCGACGGCGCTGCCCGCGATTTTCAGGGCTCTCATGGCAAATTTCCAGACCCGGCAAACGGCAGTTGGTTGGGCCAGCCCGCACCCCGGCGTGGCCTTTTCTCCGAGCTTATCCCGGAAAGGGGAAACCGCTCAAAGCCGCCAAAAATAATCCGGGGGTGCTGCAAAGGTATGTGACTTATGACACACTTCAAACCGGCCGAACCCCCGACATTACCGTTCAGCCCGTTTTGACGATTTTTGAACTCGCGCCGGAAGGCATTGCCATGAGCAAACAAGCCGAATTTGCGGTTATTCTGAAGATGAATCCGATGTTTGCGGATCTCGGTGCCGACGAGTTGCAGCGGATTTCCGCGCTGTGCCACACCCAGCACCTCAACACCGGTGAGATGCTGTTCCAGAAGGGCGATCCCGGCGACGCCCTGTTCGGGGTCCGCCGCGGCCAGATCCGGATTGAAACCGGCGTCTCCGACGGCAGCCGGCTGACCCTGAATTTTCTCGGGCCCGGCGATCTCTTCGGCGAGGTCGCGGTGCTCGATGGCCAGAGCCGCACCGCCGATGCCGCCGCCGGCGAGCCGACCGAGTTGTTCGTGTTGCGGCGCGAGGATTTTCTCGGCCATCTCGAACGCGAGCCGCGGGTCGCGGTCAAGCTGATCATGCTGCTGTGCCAGCGCATCCGCTGGATGAGCGAGCGGATGGAGGAATCGGTGTTGCAGCCGCTGCCGGTGCGCCTGGCGCGACGGCTTTGTGCCCTGGCCTCCGATTTCGGCTCCGAGGTGCACATCTCGCAGGAGCAGCTCGGCGTCTTCGTCGGCGCCGCGCGCGAGAGCGTCAACCGTCAGCTGCAGCTCTGGCGCAAGGACGGCATTCTGGATCTGCAGCGCGGACGGATTTTGTTGCAGAACATGACCAAGCTGACGGCGGTGGCGCGGAACGAGTAAGCGCGTCGGCTGGGCTCACTCGGCCGCGGGCGAATGCACGATCGCCGGCGGTTTGTGATCGGCGGCATGATCAGTGGGCATGTGCTCGCCGTCGCCGCTGGACGCCAGCAGTTTCTTGCCAAAACGCCAGAACAAGGCGCCGATGTCGTCCATCATCATGAACATCGCCGGCACGAACACCAGCGACAGCACGGTGGAGAACACCAGACCGCCGATCACGGCCAGCGCCATCGGCGAGCGGAATTCGCCGCCGGCGCCGAACGCGAGCGCGGATGGCATCATGCCGGCGGCCATGGCGATGGTGGTCATCACGATCGGGCGCGCGCGTTTCATGCCGGCGTCGATGATCGCCGCGTCCCGGGCCACGCCTTCGCGGATCGATTCGACCGCGAATTCCACCAGCATGATGGCGTTCTTGGTCACGATACCCATCAGCATCAGGATTCCGATCCACACCGGCGTGGTGAGCTGCTTGCCGGTCACCAGCAGTGCCACGATCGCGCCGCCGATCGAAAGCGGCAGCGAGAACAGGATGGTGATCGGCTGCAGGAAGGTTCCGAACAGCAGCACCAGCACCGCATAGACCATCATCAGGCCGGCGGTGATGGCGGTGGCAAAGCCCGCCGACAATTCGTTCAGGCTCTCGGCATCGCCCGAGGGGTTCACGGTGACCCCCTTCGGCAGGCTCTTCATGACCGGCAGGTCATAGATTTTCTTGGTGGCGTCGCCGAGCGCCGCGGTACCGACGAGGTCGGCGGCCACGGTGGCCTGACGTTCCCTGTCGTAGCGGTTGATGCTGGTCGGGCCCTGATCGAGCTTGATGTCGGCCACCACCGATAGCGGCACGCCGCCGCGTCCGCCGCCGAGCGGTACCCGCAACTGGTCGAGAATCTGCAGGTCGCCGCGCGCGCCGTCCTCAAGCTGAACCCGGATCGGCACCTGCCGGTCGCCGGCGTCGAACTTGGCGAGCGCCGGGCCGACGTCGCCGATGGTGGCGACGCGAATGGTTTCCGACAGGCTCTCGGTGGAGACGCCGAGCCGTGCGGCGAGATCGGCCCGCGGCTGAATCCGAAGCTCGGGCCGGTCGAGCGAGGTTTCGGAAATCACATTGGCGATCAGCGGAATCCGCTTCATCTGGTTCGCCAGCTCGCTGGCGACATTGCTGACGATGTTGCTGTCCGCGCCGGTGACGACCAGCGAGATCGCGCGCAGGCCGTTTTCGTCGAGAAACCAGAACCGGATGTCGGGAACGTTTTCGAGTTCCTGGCTGATCTCAAGCTCGAGCTCGCGCTGCGTGATCTTGCGTTCGGTCTTCGGGGTATAGTTGATGATCAGCGCCGCGCGGCGCACCTCGAACGTCCCAGGCGGCACCCGGCCGCCATCGACGAACACGCTCTTGACCTCCGGCCGTTTGCGCAGGCGGGTGACGATTTCCTCGGTGACCTTCTCGGTGAAAGCGAGCTGCGAGCCGGGCGGCAGCTCCATCGCCAGCAGCGAGCGCGCGGTGTCCTGCGCCGGCAGGAAGCCCTGCGGCAGCAGCGTGATGCTCCAGATCGAGGCCGCGAAAATGCCAAAGCCGATCAGCACGGTGATGAAGTAATGCCGCACCGACCAGGTCACGAGCCGCGTATAGGCCTGCAGCACCCGTCCCGGCGGCGGATCGTCATGCGCATGGTCCTTGAGGAAATAGGCGGCCAGCACCGGCGTGACGAAGCGCGCGGCCAAGAGCGAGAAGAACACCTGCACCGACACGGTGATGCCGAATTGCTTGAAGAACTGGCCGGCGATCCCGGACATGAAGCTTGCGGGCGCGAAGATCGCGATGATGGTCAGCGAGATCGCGATGACGGCGAGGCCGATTTCGTCGGCGGCCTCAAGCGCGGCGCGATAGGGCGATTTGCCCATCCGCATATGGCGCACGATGTTCTCGATCTCGACGATGGCGTCGTCGACCAGAATGCCGGTCGAGAGCGTGATGGCGAGGAAGCTGACGAGATTCAGCGAAAATCCCAGAATGTCCATCGCCCAGAATGCCGGGAAGATCGACAGCGGCAGCGAGATCGCCGCGATAATGGTCGCCCGGATGTCGCGCAAAAACAGCAGCACGATGATGACGGCAAGGATGGCGCCCTCGAAGAGGGTCGAGATCGCGGCCTCGTAATTGCCTTTGGTGAATTCGACCGAGGTGTCGATCAGCTTGAGGTCGACATCGGGATAGGCAATCTTGAGCGCGTCGATGCGCTTCTGCACGGCGGCGGCGACCACCACGTCGCTGGCGCCCTTCGAGCGCTTGATGCCGAGCGCCACGACCGGTTCGCCGTTGAAGCGGGCAAAGGTGCGGCGGTCAGCGATGGTGTCGGTGACGGTGCCGAGATCGTCGAGGCGCACTTCGCCGCCGGTCGGCAGGCTGATCATGGTTCCGGCCAGATCGTTGAGGGTCTTGGCGCCGGCAAGGGTGCGGATGGCCTGGTCGTTCTTTCCGATTTCGGCCCGGCCGCCGGCGAGATCGACATTGGTGCCGCGCAGGCGGTGGCTGACATCGACCGCGGTCAGTCCGGCGGCCTGCAGCCGGTCGGGATCGAGCGACACCAGGATTTCGCGCTCGACACCGCCGATACGCTCGACCTGGGCGACGTTGCGCACGCCCTGCAGCGCGCGTTTGACCACATCGTCGACGAAATAGGACAGTTGCTCGGGCGTCTTGCCGGGCGAGATCGCGGCATAGGTCACGATCGGCAGCCCGATCACATCGACGCGCTGGATCAGGGGCTCGTTGACGTTTTGCGGCAGATTGGCGCGAACCCGGGTAACGGCGTCCTTGACGTCGTTGAGCGCCCGGTCGGTGTTGGTTTCAAGCGCGAACTGGATCGTGGTCAGCGACAGCCCGTCGGTGATCGACGATGAAATATGCCGCACGCCCTCGACGCCCGATACGCCGTCTTCGATGGTTTTGGTGACTTGCGATTCCAGTTCCGCCGGAGCGGCGCCGAATTGCGATACCGCGACCGAGATCACGGGGATGTCGGCGCTGGGCAGTCGCGTTACCGCGAGCTTGGTAAAACTGACCCAGCCGAGCACCAGCAGGATGATCGAAAACACGATGGAGGGAAGCGGATTGCGGATCGACCATGCCGAGATATTGAGAGCCATCAGCGTACCCGCGTTCGATCGAGTTCCTCGGCGAACATGGTCTTGATCTTGTCGCCGTCATGCAGCGAGGAGCCAGCGTCGGCCACGACGATTTCGCCGACGTCGAGGCCCTCAAGAATTTCCGTCGAGGTATCGGACACCAGTCCAACCCGGACTTTTCGCATCTCAACCGTATTCCCTTTGACCACCTGGACGGTCAGATGGTCAATGGCGGTGCGCGGTATCGCGACCCCGCAGCTGCGCTTGGCGTCGATGCTGGCCTGCGCGAACATGCCGATCTTGAGCGAGGGATTGCCGGTCAGCGTGATCCTGATATGGCCGAGTTGGCTGCTGCGATCGATTTGCGGCGACACCAGTCGCACGCGGCCGACGATATCCGGCCCATTGTCCCGGCTGATCCGCACCGTCGCCCCTGGATTGAGCTTCAGCATGTGGACCGCAGGGACTTCGGCATCCATGTCGATTTCATTGTTGACGGCGATCCGGAACATCGGTCCGGCCTGGGGCGAGGCTGGCGCCCCGACGATGGTGTTGACCTGGGTGACAAGGCCGGCGGCCGGTGCGCGCAGCGACGTCGGCGGTGCGGGGCGTGAGCCGCCGCCGGGCGCTCCGGGCTGTGCCGGTGGCGGGGTCAGCCGGGCCAGTTCCTGATTGTCGGTGACGGTCTCGCCTTCGCGGACCATCAGGTCGGAAACCTTGGACCCTTCCTGATCGACCCCGACCACCGCTTCGCGGCGCGGCACGACAAATCCGGTGACCCGTACCAGGTCGGAGAAGCAGGCGTTGGTCGATTTCGTGACAATGACCATCGCATTGCTTGGCGTTTCCTTCTCTTCGGGGTGCGAACGGTGTTCAAACCAGTACCAGCCGCCGCCGAGAACTGCGACGAAGACCACCGCTAAAGCAGGCTTGAGGTATTCGGAGAGCGTCATCGCCGGATCAATCCAGACCTAAATTCTTGAGACCGTCATTTCCCGGCGATGCAAAGCATCGAACCCGGAATCTCGAGATTCCGGGTCTGGTGCTAACGCACCATCCCGGAATGACGGGGAGTATGACAGACAAAAGCATCCCGCAGGGGCGCGGGACGCAGTTAGATTGCAAAACTTTACTCAGGCCCACTGCGGCTTCACTTGGACGCGGTCGCCTTGTTGTCCATATTCGCGACCTGCACGCGGCGGTTTACGTCCGCCAGCGGGTTGGCCGGATCCTTGAGCTTGGTCTTGCCGTATCCGACGGTCACAAGGTCGGTGCCGGTAATGTGGAATTTATCGACCAGATAACGCTTGATCGAGTCGGCGCGACGCTCCGACAGGTCCTGGTTATAGGCATCACCGCCAGCGGCGTCGGTATGGCCTGCGACGACGAAGGTCGAGCCCTTTAGATCGGGGTTGGACAGCGCCCGCCCCAAAGCCTGAACCGACGGCAGCGATTTGGCGCTGATATTGGCCGAATTGTAATCGAAGTTGATCTCCAGATCGATCTTCGGCTTGTCCTTGACGATGGTGGCAATTTCTTCGCGCTCGGCGGCCGAGAGCGAACGCGTGGGCCGGTTGCGGATGGTCTGCACAAAGCTCCCTTCGGCCGCGGCGGCGGCCGGATCGGTCTGGGTCTGCGGACCTGCCGACAGGCCTCGGGTTATCGGCTTCTTGGCCGGCGCGAGCGCCCGCACGATCTGATCCTCGGTGACGTCATCGGCCCTTGCCATGCCGCCGATGCAGAGTGCGGCGCCAACCGTCAAAAGCGAAAGGATCGCGGTCAGATTTCTCCTTCCAGACATTTTCGACATTGCCAGTCCTCCTGCGCACCCGTGCGCGGTTGCAACGAATTTGCCAATAAGCCACGGGCCCAAATTGATCGCGAATACTTGCGGGTCTTCTTCTTGTGTCTTCGACAGCGGCCCGGAGGTTCGAAAAGAGGGGCCCGGCCGCTCAATTAAAGATGTCGTCAACGGACCCCGTAACTCGCGAATTCCTTGACAATATTCGGGTCCATCGCTTTCGCGTTGGATATATCCAATTCGCCCTCGGAAATCGAGCCGTTGTTCTTCTTGGCGAGCCCGCGCCCGTAGAGCGACGAGGTCAGTCGCGGATTGATCTTGAGGGCGGCGTCAAAGTCGGCAATCGCGTTCTTGGCCTGCCCGCTCTTGAGATTGACCAGGCCGCGGCTGTCGAGGGCATCGACAAAATTGGGCCGCAGCCGAAGCGCCTCGTTGCAATCCCGCAATGCCGCCTGCAGGTCACCGATCACGGTGCGGGCCCAGCAGCGGTTGTTGAGGGCTTCCACGTCCTTCGGATTGAGCCGCAGCGAATCGTCGAAGTCCTTGACCGCGAGGCTGTAGGCTCCCTTGCTGGCATAAACCTGTCCGCGCCGGTAATGCGCGCCGGCGTCGTCGGGATTTTCGATGAGTTTGTCGGTCAACATCTTGATGGTCGGGTCATCTCCGATGTTGGGGGGCAGACCCTCATTGGGTTGCGGCAGTTTGGCCACCGGAGGGGTGGGGGGTATTTCAGCCGGCGGCGGCGGGTCGTAGTGCGGCAGCGGTGGCGGGACGGGGGCTGCCGGTGGGGGTAGCGCCGCTACCGGCCCGGGCGGAGCAGCGGGCGGCGGTGCCGGCGGTTGACCGGGCGGTCGCGCGCCCGAGCCCGGAATGAACGAAAAATCCTCAGCCAGGGAGGATGAAATCCATGGCACCTGCTCGCTGCGCGACGCGCGGGTCACGCCGACGCGGGTACGGTTGAGCGTCTCTTCCGCCATCAGGTCGGGGACGCGGATTTCCTTGAGCAACTCCTGTACGAACAGGCTGTGATCGCTGCCATTGTCCGAGATCACGGAGCTCAGCGCCGCCGAGTACATCACCAGCGTGCCGTTTGGCGCGATCACGGGCGCGAGGCCGGCGGAGAAACTTCGGAACCGGCGTTCAAACGGGTTGCGCCTGGAGGCATCGACGAGCGCGATCTTGACGCCGGCACCGCGGTTGTTGATTTCGCCGAGCACCGTTTCCAGGCTGAAGCCGTCGCGGCGGACGTCCGGCTCGGTCCAGATCTGCGCATCGACCGGTATCATGAAACTTTGACGGTTGGACTGGATGCCGAAGCCGCTGAAGAAAATCAGCGCCACGGTGCCGGGCTTCATGTGTCCGTAAAGCCGATCGAAGGCGCGGCGCATCGCTTCGCCGGTCAGGTTTTCTCCGATGTCGACCGTGAAGCCGTCGCGCTTGAGTTCGTCGGCGATGTCCCGGGCATCATTGATGGGCTCTTTCAGGGGGGCGTCGGCATCCGGATATTTCGCGTTGCCGATGACAAGGGCGAAACGATCCGCGGCGGCCGACGGAACAATCGACGCGATCGACAGGATCAGGGTGGCAAGCAATGTAAGGCGGATTCTCATACGACGTTCAGCCCAACCATCAAGGCGCCGATCCCAGCACGCGCCTCGGCGACCTTACCCCACGAAAATCGCATTATCAAACCGGGCCGGCAAGTGCCGTCCGCCGCCGGCAAAACCGCTGGTGACGCGACCATTAACCGCTGCAAGCGCGCGTCAATCATCCAAGCCGTACTCGAAATCAAGCGCACCATTTCGCTCCTTCCATCATGTTTCCGTCACGGCTTGCACGCCTGGCGCGAAGCCGCGCGGAGCTTGTCGTTAGGGCCGCGCTTGGCGCAGATCCGTTGGCGCTTCTGCCCGGGCTTGACGAGCTTTGCATAAAATCTCCCGTCCGGGTGACGCCACGTCGCGGGTCCAGGGATGCTGTGTGATCGATCTCACACTGGTAAAGCGTGGACAGATGGCCGGCATTTCCAAATAGCCGGCATGAACGGCGCGGGTTTGACCTTTGCGGACGACAATGGCTTGGTGCGACGAGGCCCATCGCAATCAAGAAAATATAACCCAAGAAAAATATGACCATGGAAAACGCCTACGAAATCTACGCGCTGCGCTACGCGACGATGTCGGCGCGCACGCCGCATATGAACTACCTCTCGCCGGATCCCCACGAGACCACGGCTTCGGATCTCGACTATTTCGTCTGGCTGATCCGAGGTCACGGCCGCGATATTCTGGTCGACACCGGGTTCAATGCGGCGGAGGCTAGCTTGCGAAACCGCAAACTCACGCTCAATCCGGTGGATGCGCTGGCGCGCTTCGGCCTTGGTGCCGATGCGATCCGCGATGTCGTCATTACCCATCTGCATTACGACCACGCCGGCAATCTCGATCTGTTTCCGAATGCGCGATTTCATCTGCAGGATCGCGAGATGAGCTACGCCACCGGGCGCTGCATGTGTTTTGGAGGCTTGCGTCATCCGTTTTCGGTGGAGCATGTGACGATGATGGTCCGCCACGTCTTCAGCGAACGCGTGACGTTTCATTCGGATGATGGCGAGGTCGCGCCCGGCGTGACGTTGCATCGCGTCGGCGGCCATTCCGATGGCCTGCAGGTGGTCAGGGTCGAGACCGCGCGTGGTCCGGTGGTGCTGGCGTCGGATGCCGCGCATTTCTACGGCAATCTGCATCGCCGCAGTCCGTTCCCGATCGTCTACAATATCGGCGACATGTGCCAGGGCTGGGAAACCGTCGAGCGGCTTGCGGGCCATCCCGATCGCATCATCCCCGGGCATGATCCGCTGGTCGCCGCGATCTACCCGCGCGCCAGCGACAAGGTCGATGCTTTTGCCCTGCACCTGCCGCCCTCGCGCTCTTTCGTCAGATAGATTCACGCGAGCACACAGATGTCACAGCACAAAACCATCGGTTTTATCGGTCTCGGCGTCATGGGCGAGCCGATCTGCCGCAACCTCGTCAACAAGAGCGGCGCTCGCGTGATCGCTTTCGACCTCGCGCCGGAACCGCTGGCGCGGCTGAAGTCTGATGGGGCCGCTGCGGCGGCGTCGGTGGCAGATGTCGTCGGCAGCAGCGAAATCCTGTTCCTGTGCCTTCCCAGCGCCAGACATGTGCGCGCGGTGTTCGAAGGCGACGGTATCCTGGAAAATATCCGCCAGGGCCAGATCGTGGTCGACCTCGGAACCTCCTCGGTCAGCCAGACCCGCGATTTCGCAAGGCAGTTGCAGGCCCGGGGCGCGTCCTGGGCGGATGCGCCGATCGCGCGCACGCGTCAGGCCGCGCAGGACGGAACGCTGAGCGTCATGGTCGGCGCGACGCCGGAACTATACGCCGCGATCGAGCCGTTGATCCGCTGCTTTGCCACCGACGTCACCAATTGCGGCGGCACCGGCGCCGGGCAGGTGACAAAGATTCTCAATAACATGGTGCTGTTCGAAACGGTCAACGCGCTGGCCGAGGCGGTCGCGATCGCCAAACGCAATGGCGTCGATCCCGCGCTATTGCTCGACACCCTGTCGAAAGGCTCGGCCGACAGCTTCGCGTTGCGCAATCACGGTCTCAAGGCGATCGTGCCCGGCAATTTCCCCGAGCGCGCGTTCTCGACCGAATATGCGCTGAAGGATCTGTCCTATGCGCTGGAACTGGCTTCGGATGCGGGGATCAAAATCCGCGGCGCCGAACTGATCGGTCAGATCCTGCAGGAAGCCATCGATGCCGGTTCGGGCGGCGCCTATTTTCCTGTCATCGCCAAATACCTGGGTTGAGAAGCATCTGGGTTAAAGCACCATCCATCGGAGCCAGTCATGATCATTCGATTTCCGGGCCTCACGCCAACCCGCAGCCGCGCCGTGGTTCACGATAATCTCGTGCTTACGGTGGCGGTCGCGCCCGATCCGGTCAGCGCCTCGATGTATGAGCAGAGCGCCAAAGCGCTCGCCCGCATCGATGAGAGTCTTGCATTGTGCGGTTCGGACAAGAGCAAGATCCTCTCGGCCATCGTCTACATCGCCGACATAAAGCGAAAAGGCGAGATGAACCGCGCCTGGGACGAATGGGTCGACAGGTCAAACCCGCCGATGCGCGCCTGCATCGGTGTCGAACTCGAACCGCCGCATATGGTGGAGATCGTGGTGACGGCGGCGAAGTGAAAATACCTTTGTCATTCCGGGGCGCGCGCTAGCGCGAACCCGGAATCTCGAGATTCCCCGATGTGCAATGGCACATCTGAGGTCTGCGCCTCAGGTCGGCTATCGCCGACCGACGGCGCATCCCGGAATGACGGGTCCTCTCAATACGCTTCCTTCTTGTCGGCTTCCCGGCTGGTCTGCACGAGGTCGAGACTGTTTTCGATCTTGCCCAGCAGGCGCGCGAAATCCCTTTGTTCCTGCAGCGAGAGACAGCACAGGATCTCGCGCTCCTTGCGCAGCAGGCGCGGAATCAGCTGCTCGTACAGCGTCTTTCCCTTCCGCGTCAGGCGGAGCCGAAACTCGCGGCGGTCGTCTTCATTCTCGACCCGTTCCACCAGCAGGCGCGTCATCAGCGCCGTGACGGCGCGGCTGATGGTGGATTTATGGGTGCGGGTGCAATAGGCGATGTATTGCGCACTGCACGCGTCGTTGCGGAAGCCGAGCGTCGCCAGCACGCGCCATTCCGGAATATCCAGCCCGTAACGCGCCTGGTATTCGCCCGACAGCGCGGCGGAGACCTCGGCCGCCAGCCGGTTCAGACGGAACGGCACAAACCTGAACAGGTCCAGCCGGGAGCCCTTATCGGATGCGGTTGCTTGGCCGGACGCCTTTGCCTGGCGCGAACCGGGGGCGGTTTCGCCCGAAGACGCTTTTGCCAACAATTCGCTCCAATTTGAGTTGACGGCGGAACGCGCGGGGGGTTTAGATAGTTGCAGATGAGACTATCATAGCGGGGATCGATTCCCATGACCAGTCCCATGACCGGAACCTTGGCCAGAGCAACCTGAGCATGGCGCATTCCAAAGCCCAGTTCGGCTATCGCCGCCACGCCGATCAGGATCGGATCGATGGCGATATGGCGGCGTATCCGGTTGTGGTGGTCGGTGCCGGGCCGGTCGGGCTGTCGCTTGCGATCGATCTGGCGCAGCGCGGCCAGGGCGTCGTGCTGCTCGACGACGCCGACCGGATCGGCGAAGGCTCGCGCGCGATCTGCTTCTCGAAACGTTCGCTGGAGTTCTGGGACCGGCTCGGCATCGGCCAGCGCATGGTCGACAAGGGTGTGGTCTGGAGCGTCGGCAAGATTTTTCACGGCGCATCGCAGCTCTATCAATTCAATCTGCTACCGGAACAGGGTCACAAGCGGCCCGCCTTCATCAACCTGCAGCAATTCTATGCCGAAGCCTATCTGGTGGATCGCGTCGGGGAGCTTGGCGCGATCGACCTGCGCTGGCGCAACAAGGTGATCGGGCTGGAGCAGCGCAACGACCACGCGGTGCTGACGGTCGATACGCCGGACGGACCTTATCGGATACGCGCGAATTACGTTGTCGCCTGCGACGGCGCCCGCTCGTCGCTGCGGCAAATGGTGGGCGCGGAATTCGCAGGTCAGGTGTTCGAGGATCAATTCCTGATCGCCGACGTCAGGATGAGCGCGGAATTCCCGACCGAGCGCTGGTTCTGGTTCGACCCGCCGTTTCATGCCGGGCGCTCGGCGCTGTTGCACAAGCAGCCGGAAGACATCTGGCGGATCGATCTGCAGCTCAATCGGTTTGCCGACCCTGCCGTCGAAAAACAGCCCGAAAATGTGCGGCCGCGGATCGCGCGCATGCTCGGGCATGACAAGTTCGATTTCGAATGGATCTCGCTTTACAAATTCCAATGCCGCCGGATGGAGCGGTTTTCGCATGGCCGGGTGTTCTTTGCCGGCGACGCCGCGCATCAGGTCTCGCCGTTCGGCGCGCGGGGCGCCAATTCCGGTCTGGAGGATGCGGAGAACCTGGCCTGGAAACTGGACCGCGTGCTGAGGAAACGGTCGCCGGAAGCCTTGCTCGAAAGCTATCACGTCGAGCGCAGCGCTGCGGCCGACGAGAACATCCGGGAATCGACCCGCTCGACCGATTTCATGGCGCCCAATTCTCACCAGGAGTCGAGGCTGCGCAAGGCGGTGCTGTCGCTCGCCAAGGAAACCGAGTTCGGCAAGCGCATGGTCAATGCCGGCAGGCTTTCGGTTCCCTCGGTCTATGACTCAGGCCTCTCCACCGCCGATGGCGAAACCTGGCGCGGCGGCCCGCGGCCCGGCGCCTCGATGTGTGATGCGCCGCTTGCCGCTCCGTCAGGCGATGCCGCCTATCTGACCGACGCCTTCATCCAGGCCGGAACGCGGTTCACCCTGCTTGAGTTCAGCAATGGCGCAGCGGTTGATCCGCCCGACGATGTCGGGGTGATCCGGATCGGCGGCGATGACGGCTTTTCCGATCCCGCGGGGCTGGTCGGCGCGCGCTATGATGCGGAGCCCGGCACGGCCTATCTGTTACGACCGGACGGTTACGTCGCCGCGCGGTTCCGGCATCCGACCCGCGCAGCGCTCGACGCGGCGCTGGCGCGTGCGACCGGCCACAATTGAGGTTTTACGCTGAGGTTCACGATGGCATTGTTGACGAGCTCGAATTTCGCCAGGCCGGATGACGCCTTTCGCGCCGTGGTCGAGGCGCATCGCGGCCTGAGCGATGAGCAAAGTGCCGATCTCGATGCGGCGCTGGTGCTGATCCTGGCCAATCATATCGGCGACCTCGATGTGCTGCGCGAGGCGCTCGCACTCGCCAGGCGTCGGATGGTCGACGCCAGTCAGCAGCAACAGCAGCAGCAATAAGAATTCTCGAGGAAATGTCGCAAAGGAATTGAATTGATGGCCAAGGGTTTCGCGTCCACTACAGACATGGCGGAGAAGAAGATCACCTTCTCGGAGATTGGTACGGATCTCTACGCCTTCACCGCCGAGGGCGATCCCAATTCCGCTGTCATCGTCGGCGATGACGGCTGCATCGTGTTCGACGCACAGGCGACGCCGGCAATGGCCAATAAGGTGATCGAGCGGGTGCGCAGCGTCACCGACAAGCCGATCAAATATGTGGTGCTGTCGCATTACCATGCGGTGCGGGTACTGGGCGCGTCGGCCTACAAGGCGCAGGCGGTGATTGCCTCGGCGGAGACCCATCGGCTGGTCGCGGAGCGCGGTCAGCAGGACTGGGATTCCGAATATGGCCGCTTTCCGCGGCTGTTTCAGGATGCGCAAAGCATTCCGGGCCTGACCTGGCCGACCCTGACATTTGAAGGCGAGATGTCGATTTATCTCGGCAAGCGCGAGGTGCGGCTGATGCAGCTGGGCGCCGGACATACTTCGGGCGACATCGTGGCGTGGGTGCCCGATGCGGAGGTGATGTTTTCCGGCGACCTGATCGAATATCATTCGGCCTGTTATTGTGGCGACGCACATTTGCGCGAATGGCCGTCGACGCTGAACGAAATTCGCGCCTTCAATCCCAAGGCCATCGCGCCGGGGCGCGGCGATGCGCTCAAGGGGCTCGCGACCGGGCGCGACGCCATCGCGATGACGCGCGACTTCGTCACCTCGCTCTACGGCGCGGCGGAAACCGCGGTCGCCAGGGGGCGCAATCTCAAGGAGACGATGGCGGCGGCCCGCGAGGTGATGGATCCGAAATTTTCGAGCTTCGCGATCTACGAGCATTGTCTGCCGTTCAACGTCTCGCGGGCGTTCGACGAGGCCTCGGGCGTAGACGATCCCGTGATCTGGACCGACACGCGCGACCGGGAAATGTGGGCCAGTCTGCAAGGAGGATGACCATGAATATCAATACCTCGCCTGATCTGATCAGCCGCAGCACCGTCGGCATCACCCCTGGCTACATGTCCGGCTTCGGCAATAGTTTCGAGACCGAGGCGCTGCCCGGCGCGCTGCCGGTCGGGCGCAATTCGCCGCAACGCTGTGCCTACGGGCTTTATGCCGAGCAACTGTCCGGCTCGCCGTTCACCGCGCCGCGCGGCAGTAACGAGCGCTCCTGGCTCTATCGCATCAGGCCGTCGGTGCGGCATTCCGGCCGCTTTGCCAAGGTCGATGCCGGTCTGTGGCGCACCGCGCCATGCCACGAGCACGAGATCGCGATCGAGCAGTTACGCTGGGATCCGGCGCCGATCCCGAAAGCAGACATGACCTTCCTGCAGGGCGTGCAGACCATGACCACGGCGGGCGACGCCAATACGCAAGCCGGCATGGCCGCTCACGTTTTCCTTATCACCAAGTCGATGGTCGATCAGCATTTCTATAATGCCGATGGTGAAATGCTGTTCGTGCCGCAGCAGGGCCATCTGCGTTTCGTCACCGAATTCGGCAGAATCGATGCCGAGCCCGGCGAAATCGTGGTGATCCCGCGCGGCGTGAAATTCCGCGTCGAGATCACGGCCGGACCGGCGCGCGGCTATCTCTGCGAGAATTACGGCGGAGCCTTCACGCTGCCGGAGCGCGGCCCGATCGGCGCCAATTGTCTCGCCAATGCGCGCGATTTCCTCACCCCCGTCGCGGCCTATGAAGACCAGGACACGCCGACCGAGCTGTTTGTGAAATGGGGCGGGCAGTTGTTCGTGACCAAACTGCCGCATTCGCCGATCGACGTCGTGGCCTGGCACGGCAATTACGCGCCGTACAAATACGATCTGCGCGCTTTCTCGCCGGTCGGCGCGATCGGTTTCGACCATCCCGATCCGTCGATCTTCACGGTGCTGACGGCGCCGTCGGAAACCGCCGGCACCGCCAACATCGACTTTGTCATTTTCCCGGAGCGCTGGATGGTGGCGGAAAACACTTTCCGCCCGCCCTGGTATCACATGAACATCATGTCGGAATTCATGGGGCTGATCTACGGCGTCTACGACGCCAAGCCGCAGGGCTTTACACCCGGCGGCATCAGCCTGCACAACATGATGCTGCCGCACGGCCCCGACCGCGAAGCCTTCGACCACGCCAGCAACAGCGAATTGAAGCCGGTCAAGCTGACCGGCACCATGGCCTTCATGTTCGAAACCCGCTTTCCCCAGCGGATCACCGCGCACGCGGCCGACAGCGCGACGCTGCAGGACGATTACGCCGATTGCTGGAAGGGCCTGGAAAAGCGATTCGATCCGAACCGGCCGTGAGATTCGTACTGTCCGTCATCGCCGGGCTTGACCCGGCGATCCATCTTCCTGGTCATTCCGGGGCGCGAGCGTAGCGAGCGAACCCGGAATCTCGAGATTCCGGGTCTGCGCCTCCGGCGCATCCCGGAATGACAGTGAAAACAGAAACAGGACCGAATTCCCTTGCCCCACCCCAACGATCCCTCGCTCCGCTCCTTCGTTCCGGTCGATCCCGCCTCCGACTTTCCGATCCAGAATCTTCCTTATGGCGTGTTCTCGGCCAAGGATGGCCTCACCCCTCGCGTCGGCGTCGCGATCGGCGACCACGTGCTCGATCTCTGGAAGCTCGAGCAGGACGGGCGGCTCGATGTTGGCGATTTGGGCGTGTTTGCGGGGCCGACGCTCAATCCGTTCATGGCGCTGGGGCCGAAGCTGTGGTCACGCACCCGGGCCCGGATCAGCGAGTTGTTGCGCCACGACAATCCGGAACTGCGCGATAATGCCGAATTGCGCCGGCTCGCGCTGGTGCCGATGACGCAGGCCAAGCTGCATCTGCCGATCGCGGTGGCCGGCTACACCGATTTCTATTCGTCGAAGGAGCACGCCACCAATGTCGGCGTCATGTTCCGCGGCAAGGACAATGCGTTGCAGCCGAACTGGCTGCATATGCCGATCGGCTACAACGGCCGCGCATCGACGGTGGTGGTCAGCGGCACCAAGGTGCGGCGTCCGCGCGGTCAATTAAAGCCGCCGTCCGCGGAGCTTCCGAGTTTCGGACCATGCAAGCGGCTCGATTTTGAGCTCGAAATGGGCGCGGTGGTCGGGCAACGCTCGCCGATGGGCGAAATGCTTACCGAGGCGCAAGCCGAGCAGATGATCTTCGGCTTTGTGCTGTTGAACGACTGGAGCGCGCGCGATATCCAGCAATGGGAATATGTGCCGCTCGGGCCGTTCCAGGCCAAGGCGTTCGCGACCTCGATCAGCCCGTGGATCGTGACCCGCGAGGCGCTGGAGCCGTTTCGCGTGCATGGTCCCGAACAGGATCCGGTACCATTGCCGTATCTGCGGCAAATGCAGCCGAACAATTACGATCTGCAGCTCGACGTCGGCTTGCGTGCGGCGCAAATGAAGCAGTCGACGCGCATCTGCCGCACCAATTTCAAATACATGTACTGGTCGTCGGTGCAGCAACTTGTGCATCATGCGTCATCGGGCTGCGCCATGAACATCGGCGATCTCTTAGGGAGCGGCACCATCAGCGGCCCGGAGAAAGACCAGCGCGGCAGCCTGCTGGAAATCTCGTGGAACGGGACCGAGCCGATCGAACTGCCCGGCGATATCAAGCGCACGTTTCTCGAAGACGACGATTCGCTCAGCTTCCATGGCTGGTGCCAGGGCGACGGCTACCGGGTCGGTTTTGGCGAGGTCGAGGGGACGATCGTTCCCGCAGAATGATTTTGTCATTCCGGGATGGTCCGAAGGACCAGACCCGGAATCTCGAGATTCCCCGATGTGCAATTGCACATCTGAGGTTCGTTGCTCCGCATCGCCCCGGAATGACGAGGAGAGTCAACGCTCCTCGGGCGCGATATGCCGGATACGCGCGCAATGCGCGGCGAGATCGTCGAGACCATATTGGAGATGCACGCGCTTGTCCGATGGCGGGGTTCTGTCAACCGATGCGCCGGGCCGCCATTCCCGCGCCGGCCGGATCGGCCGCGGGGCAAATCCACCGCCGCAGTTCGGGCAGACATTGCCGAGTTTGCTCTCGACGCAATCGGCACAAAACGTGCACTCATAGCTGCAGATGCGCGCTTGCGTGGAATTCGGCGGAAGATCCCGGTCGCAATATTCGCAATTGGGCCGGAGTTGCAGCGCCATGATCTCTCGCCTTCTTGAAGGGGGCAATCATCGCAAATCAGCGACGCAGCTTGAATGACGAATATCCCTCGATTCCGGTCATCCGCCTCAACGCCGCGATGTCAGCGGCAGCTTCTGGGTTTCCTTGAGCCGGTCGAGCACGATCGACGAGCGCACATGCGCCACGCTCTGGTGCGGCATCAATACGTTGTTGACGATATCCGACAGGCTCTTGAGATCGCGCAGTACCGCCTTCAGCAGATAATCGGCGTCGCCGGTCAGCGAATAGGCTTCCTGGATATCGTCGACGCGATTGACCAGCGCGCGAAAGCGTTTGGCGTTGTCGGGCGAATGGGTCGCCAGTGTGATGTGAATGAAGGCGATGACGTTGAAGCCGAGCGCCTCGCTGGCAAGGTCGGCGTGATAGCCCGATATCACCCGGTCTTGCTCGAGCCGCATCCGTCGTCGCGAGCATTGCGACGCCGACAGGCCGGCGATGTCGGCCAGTTGCTGGTTGGTCAGGCGGCCATCATCCTGCAGCGCCGCCAATATTTTGAGATCGAAGCCGTCTACGGAGATCATGCGTGAAATGCCGATTCTATGCACGGAGTATGCATATTTATAGCCGAAAGCCTGTCGATATGCATGCACTTCGCGCACCGGATGGCTGAATATCCAAGCCAAGCCAATCCAGGAGATCAGCCATGGGCCCATTTCCGCACGACGCGCCGGCGGCCGAGATTTCAGCCGAAAATCCAATGGGCACCGACGGCTTTGAGTTCGTTGAATACGCGCATCCCGAACCCGAACAGCTGCATGCCCTGTTCAAGCTGATGGGCTATGTGCCGGTCGCCCGCCACAAGACCAAAAAGATCACGGTCTATCGCCAGGGCGACATCAACTATCTCGTCAACGAACAACCGGACACCCATGGCTATGCCTTCGTTGCCGCGCACGGGCCGTGCGCGCCGTCGATGGCGTTTCGTGTGGTCGATGCGAAGCAGGCCTATCAACGCGCGCTGTCGCTGGGTGCTGAACCCGCCGACATGCCGTCCGCGCAGAAGACGCTCGATGTCCCCGCGATCAAGGGCATCGGGGGCAGCCTGTTGTATTTCGTCGATCGCTACGGTCCCAAGGGCTCGGCTTACGACGCCGAGTTCGAGTGGCTGGGCGCGAAAAATCCGCGGCCGGAAGGTGGGGGACTGTTTTACCTGGATCACCTCACCCACAACGTCCATCGCGGGCGCATGGATGTCTGGACCGGTTTCTACCAAAAGCTGTTCAACTTCCGGCAGATCCGTTTTTTCGATATTGAAGGCCGCGCTTCCGGCCTGTTCTCGCGGGCGCTGACCAGTCCCGACGGCAAGATCCGGATTCCGATCAACGAGGACGCCGGCTGCTCCGGCCAGATCGAGGAATATCTGAACCTGTATCGCGGCGAGGGCATCCAGCACATCGCCTGCGGCGCGACAGATATTTACCGCACCGTTGAGACCCTGCGCGCCGATGGCCTGCCATTTATGCCGCCGCCGCCCGCAACCTACTTCGAGAAGATCGATGCGCGTCTGCCCGAGCATGGCGAAGACGTCGCGCGTCTCAAGCGCGATGGCATCCTGATCGACGGCGAAGGCGTGGTCGAAGGCGGTCACACCAAGGTGCTGCTGCAGATTTTCTCCGCCAACGCGATCGGGCCGATCTTCTTCGAGTTCATCCAGCGCAAGGGCGACGATGGCTTCGGCGAAGGCAATTTCAAGGCGCTGTTCGAATCGATCGAGGAAGACCAGATTCGCAGGGGCGTGCTGAAGGTGGAGAACGCGGCGTAGCTATCTCCCGCCCTGCCACTCCCGCGTGATATCGGCAATATCCGCCGCCACGGCGTCGCGGATCGTCGATGGCGTGCGCGAAAACCGCGGCGCCGGCGCGGGCTGGGTGACGCCGTGACGGGTGACAAAGGTGTTTCGGGCCGCCATGTGCGGATGCTCGGGCGCCTCTTTCATGGTCAGAACCGGCGCGAAACAGATGTCGGTGCCTTCCATGATCTTGCACCACTCGTCCCGGGTCTTGGTCTTGAAGACATCGACCAGCTTTTGCTTCAGCACGGGCCAGGCCTCGCGATCCATCTGGGCGTCGAAGTCGGTATCGGAAAGGCCGGCCAGATCGCGCAGCAGCGCGTAGAACTGCGGTTCGATCGAGCCGATCGAAATGAAGCTCCTGCAGGCGCATTGATAGACGCCATAGAAGTGCGCGCCGCCGTCGAGGAAATTGCTCGCGCGCGCTTCGGTCCATCGGCCGGCGGCGGTGAGGTCGAAGAACATCGACATCAGCGATGCCGCGCCATCGCACATCGCCGCGTCCACCACCTGTCCCTTGCCGGATTGCCTTGATTCCAACAGCGCGGCGAGCACGCCGACCACAAGGTAGAGCGCGCCGCCGCCGAAATCGCCCACCAGATTAAGCGGCGGCACCGGCGTTTCCGCCGTGCCGATCGCGGCCAACGCGCCGGTGACCGAGATATAGTTGATGTCATGGCCGGCCGCCTGCGCCAGCGGGCCTTCCTGGCCCCATCCGGTCATGCGGCCGTAGACCAGGCGCGGGTTGTGCGCCAGCACGACATCCGGACCCAGTCCCAGCCGCTCCATCACGCCCGGACGAAAGCCCTCGACCAGCGCATCGGCATTGGCCAGGAGCTCAAGCACCTTCGCGATCGCCGCCTTGTCCTTGAGGTCGAGTTCGACCACCTTTCGTCCGCGCCCGGCCGCCGATGTGAGATTCTTCCTGGCGCCGACGCGATCGAGCGTCACCACCTCCGCGCCCATATCCGCCAGCATCATGCAGGCAAAGGGTCCGGGGCCGATGCCGGCGAATTCCACCACGCGGAAACCCGCGAGCGGGCCGCAGGCGCGGGTGGAGGATTGCGGGGCGGATTTATCGAGCACGTGGGTTTTTCCGTTGATCCGACAAGTGTGACGAAAACGCGATCAGCCGGCCTCGGCAACGGCGCGCTGTGCCATCACCTTGATCAGGTTGGCGCGATAGGTCGATGATCCGTGAATATCCGTCAATAGCCCGTCAGCGGAAATCTTGACGCTGTCGAGCGCGCCAG
>NZ_JBEKCZ010000063.1:0-24904 GCF_050014615.1 Bradyrhizobium sp.
CCAGCAAGCTATCTCGTCATGGATCACATGGCTGCTGGCGACGGCCTGCGGGTTGATCGTGGCCAATCTGTATTATGCCCAGCCGCTGGTAGGGCCGATCAGCGCAGCACTCGGCCTCTCCCCCGAAGCCGCGGGGCTGGTGGTGACGATGGCACAGGTCGGTTACGTCGCGGGCCTGCTGTTGATCGTGCCGCTCGGCGATCTCGTCGAAAACCGCAAACTGGTGCTTTGCGTGATCGGCCTTGGCGCGCTGGCGCTGTTCGGCGCAGCACTTTCCACCCGGCCTTCGCAATTTCTGGTCGCGGCGTTATTGATCGGGCTTGGCTCGGTCACGGTGCAGATCCTGATCCCTTACGCGGCCCATCTGGCGCCCGAAGCCACACGGGGACGCGTGGTCGGAAACGTCACCACAGGTTTGATGATCGGCATCATGCTGGCGCGCCCCGCCGCCAGCTTCATTACCTCGGTCTCGTCGTGGCATGTCGTCTACCTCGTTTCCGGAACCGCCATGATCGTGCTGGCGCTCGTGCTGGGCTGGACCCTTCCGCGGCGGCTCCCAACCACTGACGTCGGCTACCGCGCGTTGCTGGCATCGCTGGGCCACCTGATAGCGACCACGTCAGTGCTGCGCAGGCGCGCGCTCTACCAGGCCTTTCTGTTCGGCGCATTCAGTCTGTTCTGGACCACGACACCATTATTGCTGGCCGGTCCCGAATTTCACTTGTCCCAGCGCGGCATCGCGTGGTTTGCGCTGGCGGGCGTGGCCGGCGCCGTCGCCGCACCCGTCGCGGGCCGGGTCGCCGACCGTGGCTGGAGCCGCGCCGCCACCGGCGCGGCGATGCTGATCTCGGCACTGGCTTTTGTGCTGACCCACATCGCACATGCCGGTTCGACGACGTCGTTGGCTTTACTGGTTACCGCCGCGATCCTTCTTGATTTCGGCGTGCAGGGGAATCTGGTTCTTGGCTACCGCGCCTTGTTCGTGCTCGGGGCCGAGTATCGCAGCCGTCTCAACGGCCTCTATATGGCGACGTTTTTCATGGCCGGTGCGATCGGCTCCGGTGTCGGGGCATGGGCTTATGCACGGGGCGGCTGGGCGCTCGCCTCCGGCATCGGCTTCGCATTGCCCGTCATAGCGCTGATCTCTTTCGCGACCGAGTCCCGCAAATAGAGACTTTGGCTTAACGCCCGCAAGGACGTAAGCGTTTGCGATCGTCTCGAAAAATTGGCTTTTTTTCGTCACAGAAACATTTCGAAAAATTTTGAAACGCCTGCGCAACAACGTGATCGCCCGACTCCGATTTCGCACGAGCAATCCGCCGGCTCCCGACAACTTCAATCGCGCATGAACGATCTTTAACTTGTGATCCCGCAGGCAGCCTCTAACTCTTTGGTCAGTTCGACGACGGTGGATCGGACGGTCTTGAGCTTATCTGCCCCGGCTTTATCGCGACATGACAGTTCAAGGCAAAAAGCTGCTGAAGGACACCTTGCTGCGGCTTCCGTTTGTCGGCGAACTTCGAAACCACATAGTCGGCATGAACGGCCGTATTGCCGCGTTGGAGAGCCGACTCGCAAAGATCGAGCAGTTCAGTCTTGAAAGAGCAGAGCAGCTCGGTATCGAACAGGAAAAGCAGGCCGCGCTGAGTGCCGTATCTGACTTCTGGCGCGCCTACCCCGGCCATGTCGAGCCGAATCGGCCTCCGATCCTGGTCGATCTCATGCACAACGATCCCGAATACCTCTTGCGCTCGCTGGTGATCGCAAAATTCTGTCAGCTGATTTCCGGCGCCCCGTTGATTGGCATTCTGGGCATTCCGGGAATGCTCTATCCGATCATACGATCGAGCTACAGTCCGTCGGACAACGTCCGCATGGCGAATTCATTCGAGATTTACAACGTCATCGAGGCGCCGAACACGGATGCCGACGACAATTATGAACGCGACGGACGCTCCGCGATCGAGCGCATCGCGCTGCAGGCGCCGGAAGGCGACGCGCTGCCGCCCAAGGCAATCGCCGAGTTGCGAAACGTTCGAACGCTGGGCGGGTTTCCGATCGGAAAGGTGGTTCAGGAAACCTTTATGCGCGGCGATCGCGAGGCGACGGTGCGCGCCGGCAGGCGGTTGATGCACTGGACCGGAAAGGTATTCGGTTTCCATTCCTTCACGGAACAGACGCTATCGACGCTTCGTCCGGGCGCGTTCGTGACTGGACACATCGACTATTGCCCGTGGGGCCACCTGGCGGAGGCTCTGGTCAGGCGCGGCGGCCGGGTGGTCTGGTACAGAAACGACAGCCGCCTCAGCATGCATGTTCTGGATCGAATTGAGCAAGGCCGCACCCTCAACGGAATGGTGCGCCAGTTGGAAAGCGATTCGTTCAAGTCCTTTGAGTCGAAGATGGCTGCCCGCCCGGAGCGCCGCAAGCGCGCCGACTCCGCCGCGCAGGCGCATTTTGATTCCGTGAGCCGCGGTGTCGGCCGCAACTACCGCTGGGTCGATCCCGCCGCCGACGTTCACGATGAACCAATCCCGCTGGCCGGGGAACGGCCGACCTATTGTCTGTTTACCCATACCATGACCGATCAGCCGAACGCCGACGAAAGTCTGTTTATCGACTATCTGGACTGGCTAGAGCAAACCTGCCAGCACGCGGCCGAATGCCAGTCCTATAATCTGCTCGTCAAAATTCACCCGCTCGATCGCGCTTATGATGGCTCGAATGCGGTTGATCACGTGGCCGAGGCCTATGTCGATGCGCCAAACATTCATTTTTCCCGCAACCAGATCGCGCCGGAGACGATCCTGCAGCGGTGCGTTCTGGGCATCACCGTGCGCGGAACGCCAGGCATCGAGATGACCGCGCGCGGCCTGCCCATGATCCTGGCGGGGCGTGGCGCCTATAGCGACGCCGGCTTTTGCATGGCCCCCAAAACGCAGTCGGAATATTTTTCACTGCTCGAACGCGGCGGCCCGTTCCCGATCGATATCGCCGAGCAGGCTCGGCGGGCGCGGCTGTTTTCAGCCTTCGACAGGCATTGGTCCCCGCCGATAACGGGTCTCGTGCCGGCATTTGGCAACCGGCGAGCCAACGACCTCAATTTGTGGAAAGTCGTTGCCGAAGGTGTCCGTTCGACCTGCCTTGAAACGGATCAGGGATTGCGGGCCATGGCCGCAGCCTGGAAAACCGGCCACGCCAAAGTTGTAACCCGTGAAATCGAGGACCTGTTCGAGGAGACCGCTTGACGAATAGCGGCCAGACCGACAGAGGCACCGTCGCCTATATACCGGCGCGGCTTGGAAGCGAGCGCGTGCCTCGAAAAAACCTGCGCCCCCTCGGCGGTGTGCCGCTGGTCGCGCACGTCGCCAGGACCGCCCGCCAGTCATCGCTGCTTGACCGGGTCTACGTCAACACCGAGAGCCCGGAGATTGCGCAAGCATCGATCCCGACCGGGGTCGAAACCTATCTGCGATCCCCGGCCCTTGCCGCGTCCCATGTGACGACCGACGAGATATTATATGATTTCGCCCTGAATATTGCCTGCGAAACCATTGTCGTGATCAATCCGACCGCGCCCTTTCTCAAGCCGGAGACGATCGATGGTGTGCTGAGGGCGTATTTTTCCGGTCCGCCCGACGCGACACTGTTCACCACCACGCGGTTGCGCAGGCACCTCATCATCGACGGCCAGCCAGGCAACTTCGCGATCGAGGGAAAGTCACCGCGAACGCAGGATCTACAGCCGTTCGATTACATCAACTTCATCGTTTTTGTGATTTCCCGTGCCAAGGTGATCGCGGAATATGAGCGAAAAGGACGCTGTCTCTACGCGTCATCCCTTGCCTTTTTTCCGATGCAGGGACTGGAATGCCATGACATCGACGACGAAGATGACTTTCTTCTCGCTGAATTGCTGTTGCGCAGCTCCCGCGGCGGTCCGATCGGGAAATAGGCCGGTCGGCTGCTGCTGGCGTGCCCGCCGTTGATCAGAACCCGCCCCCACAAGACTTGATCTTGGTCAATTCAGCGACCTACGCCTTGTATCAGGCTGGTTCGCTATAAAAAATCAATGTCAGACCGAAATTGCAAGGCAGGCATCGATGACCGAAATCACCCGTTTCGTGGCCTTGGCTTTTGATCTCATCGATGGCGGTCTCGTCTCCACGGAACCTGTCGTCTGCGCCAATCCCGCGGCCGCGATCCAAACCGCGCAAGGACAATGGAAATTCCTTGGTCATGCCGGTGCCGTTGCGTTCAGCCGCACCAGCGATTTCGAAAGGGGGAAATTCAATCACCGGCATGTGCTTCGCTGGTTCGGTCAGGTACCCGATGAGTACTTGGAAGATGGAGAAGATGATGGTGAATGAATCAGGGATCGCCGCCATGATATTCGTTTTGTCGGCATCGTCGGCACTGGCGCAGGATATGGCGGCCGGGGAAACGACGTTCAGAAGATGCCAGCCGTGCCATGCGATCGGCGCCGGCGCCGGCAACAAGATCGGACCGCAGCTCAACGGGATCGAGGGACGCAAATGCGGAACCGCGGGCGGATACAGCTATTCCGAAGCGAACAGGAATTGCGGCTTCAGCTGGAACGAGGCGACCTTTCTGGACTACATCAAGGACCCGAAAGCCAAAATCCCCGGTACCAAGAAATCGTTTGCCGGCCTCAAGGAGAGCCGTGATGCCAGCAACCTGTGGGCCTATCTCCGACAGTTCGGTCCTGACGGCCAGCTGAAATAGGCGGTGGATAGCGCGCTATGCCAAAGCCCGCCCCTTCAGTCAGGCGGGGTCTCATGAGACGGTTCGTCGTCCGCGATGGCGCGCCAGGCCGCGCCTTCGAGATCGTCATACTGCCCGCTTTTGAGCGACCAGAGAAACCCGAGCAGGCCGACAAGCCCGAGGCCAAGCGCCAAGGGCACGAGAATCACGAGCACTTCCATCACGACCTCCCATGCGCGACACGACGCGCGCGAAGCGCGTTCAGCATCACCAGCAAGGAGGAACCGGACATTGCCGCCGCAGCGATCAGCGGCGTTACGACTCCGCTGATCGCGATCGGCACCGCCAGCAGGTTGTACCCGACCGCAAGCCAGAGGTTCTGCCGCATCAAATGCAGCGCCTGGCGCGAAAAGTCGATCGCCGCGATCACCGGGGCGAGCGGCTTGCCCAGGAAAACCAGATCGGCCGTGGCCTGACTGAGATGCGCGGCACTGATCGGCGACATCGAGACGTGCGCCGCAGCCAGCGACGGCGCGTCATTCAACCCGTCGCCGACCATCATCACCTTGACGCCCCGGCGTTTCAGATCTTCAATCCGGGCAATCTTGTCGGCCGGCGTCACGCCGGCGCGCCACTCGCTGATCCCAAGTGTGTGCGCCGCAGCTCGCACGGCGGACTCCCGATCGCCCGAGACAATCTCGACCGCGATGCCACGCGCCTGCAGCGCCGAAACCACGGCCTGCGCATCCGGGCGCAGGCGCTGGCGAACCGCGAACACATGACGCTCCCCGCCCCGCATGAAGGCAACGACCGATACTTCCGGATCGAGACTCAAAATCTCGTTAGCCAGCCCGTCCGCTTCGCAAAACGACGGCCGGCCGAGCCTCACTTCTTCGCCGTCGACGACGCCACAAACGCCCTGCCCCGGTTGCTCCACGATTCCGGCAAGCGGCGATTTGGCATTCGCGGCGCGCGCCACCGCCGCGGCGACCGGATGATGACTTGCCAGCGCCAGCCGTCCGGCGAGATCGAACACCTCTCTGGGGATACTGGCCGAATTGACGACATCGAGTTCAGGCAGAGTCAGCGTGCCGGTCTTGTCGAAGATGACGTGATCAACCTCGGCGAGCCGCTCGATCGAATCGCCCGAATTCAGCAGCACTCCGGCCCGGAACATCGCACCGGACGCGACGGTCTGCACGGTGGGAATGGCGAGGCCGAGCGCGCAGGGGCACGTGATGATCAGAACCGCAATACCGGTGACGATGGCGTCATGCCAGCTCGCGCCGATCAGAACCCAGCCGAATATCGTCAGCAACGCGGTCGCGTGCACCACCGGCGCATAGAGCCTGGATGCCCGATCCGCGAGTTGCACATAGCGGGAGCGTGCCTGCAACGCGTTGTCGAGCAATCGCGTGATCTCTGCCAGCAGCGTGCCTTCCGACGCCGCGGAAACCCGGACGCGCAGCGCTCCGGAGATGTTGAGCGAGCCGGCATAGACAGCGGTGCCGTGCTCGGCGGTCACATACAGGGTCTCCCCCGTGATCAGGCTTTGGTCGATCTCCGATCGTCCTTCGATCACCGTGCCATCGACCGCACAGCGTTCGCCCGGCCGCAGCAGAACGATATCGCCAGGCTGGATGGCGGCGACCGGCACCACGGAAATCTCGCCGGCGCCGACCAGCCTGGTCGCGGTCTCGGCCTTGAGCGCCGCCAGGTTTCCGGCAAAGGCGCGCGTTTTCAAACGCATGCTTTGGTCAAGGTAGCGCCCCACCAGCAGGAACGTCAGCAGCATGATGGCGGCATCGAAATAGGTATGCTCGGCATGGCGCAAGGTTTCGACCACCGACATCGCGAGCGCCAACGTAACGCCGATGCTGATCGGAACATCCATATTGACGTTGCGCGTGCGCAATGCCCGGAACGCGGAGCGGAAGAATGGCTGACCCGCATAGGCGGCGGCCGGCAGCGCAATCAGTGCCGACAGCCAATGAAAGAAGTCACGCTGTTCGGGCATCATGTCGCCGGCACTGCCGGACCAGACCGGAATCGACAGCATCATCACGTTCATGGTGGCGAACGCCGCGACACCGAGACAACGCAGCAGAAAGCGCGAATTGTCCGCTTCCACCGCCTCGGCGCGGACGGTTTCGAACGGATAAGCCTTGTATCCCAGTTCGGCGAGCCGATCGATGAAGCGCCCGGGATCGAGCGCGCCCTGCTTCCATTCCAGCGCCACGCGGCGGTCGGTCAAATTGACGCGCGCAAGCGTGACGTCGGGTATCGCCGAAAGCCCGCGCTCGATCTTCGACATGCATCCGGCGCAACTGACGCCTTCAACGGCAAGATCGATGTGGGAAAGGCCCGAACCCAGGTCCTTCACATAATGCGAAAAGTCGCGCGTCGCCTGCATGATATGGCCTTCCTAATTCAACAGCACGCGATTCCTGGACAGGAACATCCGCTGTCCCCTGGCGTCGCCTTCGAGCACCAGATCCCATTGTCCGGGCCCGATCAGCGGCGCACTGCCGCGATAGATGCCGCTCGCCACTTCAGCCAGCGCAACCGCCTGATCGTCGCGCCTGTCGGCAGGCCGTTCGAAGCGGCCCTGGAAATTCAGCCCGGACATCGGTAAACCGCTGTTATCGCGCGCCTCGACCTCAAGCGTTGCACCGCCATCCGGCGCGCGCTGAATATGCGCGTCGACCTTCCAGTTTCGCGCGTTCTGATCGTGAGCGGCTGCGATCTCGCTCTCATAGGCCAGGCTGGCGCCGTAGGCGCTATCGACCTCGGTACCCGGCAAGGTCTGGATCGCGAGCTTCGCCATGAGCGCGTTGACCGCAATCACGACCCCGAAAAACCCAAGCAGCATGAAAAGCACCTTGCGCCCGGTCAACGGCCTCGGCGAAGCCAACGGTCTGCTCATACCAAATTCCCCTGCAATCCTACGGAGTCACAAAATTATCAATCGCCGACGTCACTTCGCCGAGCCCGATATCGGTCACCCTGAACTTAACCGGGGTCGATTTCTCGGGATTGTTCTCGGAGGGCGCCGTGACGAGAACCCTCAATTCGGTGGTCTGATCCCGTCCGAGGACGATCATCGGCCGATCCGGCGTCACGGAATCGGCGCCGACGACGTGGACCGTCGCGTTGATCGGGCCATCGATATCGATCGCCACGACGCGATCGAAGCCTCGCTTGTTCAACAGACGAATCGTATAGGCGTTGCGAATCGAGCCGTCGCTCAGTTTCACCGCGACCGGGTTGCGATCGTGCAAGACGTTGATATCGAGCAGCGTCCGCGTCAGCAGGGCGTACAGCATCATCGCGCCGACGGCTGCGATCATGACGCAATAGACGACGGTGCGTGGCCGCACCAGGCGATAGATTTCCGGCTTTCCGGCCTGACGACGCTGGATATTGATGTCGTTGTCATATCCGATCAGCCGGGTTTCCCTGCCGACCTTCTTCATCACCGTATCGCAGGCATCGATGCACAGACCGCACTGGATGCAGCCGAGCTGCGCGCCGTCGCGGATATCTATACCGGTCGGACAGACCGCGACACATTGGTAGCAATCGATGCAGTCGCCGACGTGTTCGCCCAGCGCGCGCAAATCGTTGGCCTTCTTCAGCGAGGTACGCTGTTCACCGCGGTCGTATTTGTAGGTGACATTGAGCGCCCATTCGTCGGTGAGGGCAGCCTGGATACGCGGCCACGGGCACATATAGACGCAGACCTGCTCGCGCATGAAACCGGCGAGCAGATAGGTCGTGGCCGTCAATATCATGATCCAGATATAGGCCAGCATCGGCGCCTGGAACGTCACAAGCTGCTTCACCAGCGTCGGCGCGTCGTTGAAATACAGAACCCAGGCGCCGCCGGTCCACCACGCGATCAACAGCCAGATCGAATGCTTCAGCGTGATTTCGGCAAAACGCTGCAGCTTCATGGTGCCGCGCGCCGCGTCCTTTTTCATGCGCTCGCGGCGATCGCCTTCGACCAGCCGCTCGACGGCATAAAACAGATCGGTCCATACGGTTTGCGGGCAGAGATAGCCACACCAGATTCGCCCGCCGACCGAATTCATCAGAAAGAGCGTGATGGCAGCCAGGATCAGGAGACCGGTGAAGTAATAAACTTCCTGCGGCCACAGCTCGATGAAGAAGAAGTAGAAACGGCTATTGGGGATATCGACCAGGACGGCCTGGCTCGGCGCACCCAGGCCGCGGTTCCAGCGCACGAATGGCAACAGATAATAGACGCCGAGGCAAAACGCCATCAGGCCCCATTTGATGCGCCGAAATGTTCCGTGGACGCTCTGCGGATAGACTTTCTGATGGGCGACATAAAGCGGCCCATCATCCAGTTCCAGCTCGATCGGACGTATGTTCGGGTTCATGGGCGGGTTTCAACTCGCATCCTCGATTGAGCGTAGGCCCAATCCCTGACGCGCCATTGATCCACCTCAACATCACGTCACGGGAGGCTGTGGTTTGGCCGCGGTTTGCCTTGCCGGGAATTACTGCCCGCCGCCAAGCGAATGCACGTAAACCGCCATTGCCTTGATGGTGGAAGGGTCGAGACGACCGATCCAGGCCGGCATCACGCCGGAGCGGCCATTGGTAATGGTTTCGATGATCGTCGCTTCGTCCGAACCATACAGCCAGATCTTGTCGGTGAGGTTGGGGGCGCCCATCTCCTGATTGCCCTTGCCGGCATCGCCGTGACAGGACACGCAATTATCGGCGAAGATCTTGCGGCCGGCGACGGGATCGTAGCCTTGCCGGGTCGACAGTCCTGACAGGGACCTGACGTAATTCGCGACCGTGACGATTTCGTCGCTCTTGAGCATCCCGTCCCGGCCGAAAGCCAGCATCGCGCTTTCGTGGGTCTTCGGGTGTCCCGAGCGTGCCCCGAACTGGATCGTCTGCATGATCTGATCGAGCGTGCCACCCCAGAGCCAGTCGTCATCGTTCAGGTTGGGATAGCCTTTGGCGCCAGCGGCGCCGCTGCCATGGCACGGCGCGCAATTGTCACCGAACACGGCTTTGCCGCGCGCGCGCGCCAGCGCCAGCAATCCAGGATCCTTCTCGATATCCACCAGCGAGGCCGCGCCCAGCGTAACCATCTTCTCTCCGCGAATTTTCTCGAGATTGGCCAGCTCGACGGCAACATCCGCGCGCGAGGAATAATGCAGGACGCCGGTCGTATATCCCGAGACCAGCGGCCAGGCCGGATAGACGATCCAGTACCCGACCGCCCAGACGATGCAGGCGTAGAAGGTCAGGATCCACCAGCGCGGCAGCGGCGTATTCAATTCCTTGATGCCGTCCCACTCATGGCCGGTCGTCGCGGTGCCCGTGACTTTATCGATTTCGCTGTGATCGGTCATGATTTCGTCATTCCTCCCGCAGCGGCAGTCTCGACGCTTCGTCGAAAGCCGCCTGATTGCGAGGCCAGAGCGCATAAGCTACAATCGCAAGAAATATTCCGACGAAGATCGGCGTCCATGCCGTCACGACGAAATCCGACACAAAATTCTGAACCGTCAGGATCGCTTTCATCTTCATGCCCTCTCAGCGAAGATTTGCTTTTTCGTTGTAGAGTTTGAAGTCGACGAGGGTACCGAGCATCTGCAGATAGGCGATCAGCGCGTCCATTTCGGTCGGTATGCCGGTCTTGTTGCCATCGAAATTGCGCACCACCGCTTTTGGATAGCGCTTGGTAAACGCATCGACCCCGTCATTGTCCGGATCGGCCTGGGCCTTCAGATCGGCAACCGCATTGGCGATCTGGTCGTCCGAATACGGCACGCCCACGGCGCGGCTGGTGCGCAGATGATCGGCGATCATCGCAACATCGACTTCCGTGTTGGCAAGAAATGGATATCCCGGCATCACCGATTGCGGAACGATCGCGCGCGGATTGGTCAGATGCGTAACATGCCAATCGTCCGAATATTTGGCGCCGACGCGCGCCAGGTCGGGCCCGGTGCGCTTGGAGCCCCACTGAAACGGGTGATCGTACATGCTCTCGGCCGCAAGCGAGTAGTGGCCATAGCGTTCAACTTCATCGCGCAGCGGCCGGATCATCTGCGAGTGGCAGAGATAGCAGCCTTCACGGACGTAGATGTTGCGTCCGGTCAGTTCGAGCGGCGTGTAAGGCCTGATGCCGTCGACCACCTCGATGGTGCTCTTGAGATAAAACAGCGGCGTGATCTCGACGAGGCCGCCGATCGCGATGACTGCAAGAATCCCGACCACAAGAACGATCGAATTCTTTTCGAAGATGTGATGCCTGGTCCAGAATGACATTTTCGACCCCTCATTCCGCCGGCTGAAGCGTGAGTGACGGTGACATCGGCGCGAGTTCTTCCGCCTCGCCGACCCGCACCGTCATCCAGAGATTATAGGCCATGATCAGCGCGCCGATCAGGAACAGGGCGCCGCCCGCGGCGCGGATGATGTAGAATGGATGCATCGCTTCGACCGATTCAATGAAGGAGTATTCGAGAAAGCCGAGCGAGGTGTAGGCGCGCCACATCAGGCCCTGCAAAATGCCGGACACCCACATTGCCGAGATGTAGAGAACAATGCCGATGGTCGCGATCCAGAAATGCCAGTTCACCAGCTTGAGACTGTAAAGGCCCTTGCGATTCCATATCCAGGGCACCAGGCAATACAGTGCGCCGAATGAGACAAATCCGACCCATCCCAATGCACCGGAATGAACGTGGCCGATGGTCCAGTCGGTGTAGTGGCTGAGCGAATTCACCACCTTGATCGACATCAGCGGGCCTTCGAAGGTCGCCATGCCGTAGAACGCGACGGATACGACCAGCATTCGAAGCACCGGGTCGGTGCGCAGCTTGTCCCAGGCGCCGGACAGGGTCATCAGGCCGTTGATCATGCCGCCCCAGGACGGCATCCACAGCATGATCGAGAAGGTCATGCCCAGCGTCTGCGCCCAGTCCGGCAGCGCGGTATAGTGCAGATGATGCGGACCGGCCCAGATGTAGAGGAAGATGATCGCCCAGAAGTGGATGATCGACAGCCGATAGGAATAGACCGGCCGCTCGGCGCGCTTGGGAATGAAGTAGTACATGATGGCGAGGAAGCCGGCGGTCAGGAAGAAACCGACCGCATTGTGCCCGTACCACCACTGGAACATCGCATCCTGCACGCCGCCCCAGAGTATGTAAGACTTCGATCCGAACATCGACACCGGAATCGCCGGATTGTTTCCGAGGTGAAGCACCGCGATCGTGATGATGAAGGCAAGGTAGAACCAGTTGGCCACGTAGATGTGCGGTTCCTTGCGCTTGATCAGGGTCATCAGAAATACCAGCAGATAAGTGACCCAGACGATCGTCAGCCACAAATCGGCGTACCATTCGGGCTCGGCATATTCCTTCGATTGCGTCACCCCGAGCAGATAGCCGGTGCCGGCGATCAGGATGAAGAAATTATAGCCGAGCACAACGAACCAGGGCGCCAGATCGCCGGCGAGACGCACCCGGGAGGTCTTTTGAACGACATAGAATGACGTCGCGATCAACACGTTACCGCCGAATGCGAACACCACCGCGGAGGTGTGCAGCGGCCGCAGCCGGCCGAAACTGGTCCACGGCAGATCAAAGTTGAGGATCGGCCATGCGAGCTGGCATGCAATCAACAGCCCAACGGTGAATCCGGCGATGCCCCAGAACACCGCCATGAACGACGCGAACTTGATCGGGCCAAAATTGTAGTTGGGCTTGCCGTTGATCTCCTGCGCCGGCGGAGACGCCGGTCGGTCAAAATACCGATTGAAGATGACGAAAACCGCCGCGAGGCTGGCGACGGCGCCCAGCGAGGCATGAAAGGCGAATGGCGCATCGACGGCTTTCGCGGCGCCGATCACGCAGAGAAAAGCGCTGATCGTAAAAAACACGGACAAGCCTGCTTCGCCGTGCGTCATCCATTTCGTCGATTGAGACTGGTTCATGGGCTGATTCTCTTCGGGGCGGTGCCTGCCCCATCAACCCTGATTTCGCTTTCGGCGATTTGATCGAAATCAATCTTCACCAATTTGAAGCCTGGCGTGACCAATTTCGCTGTCGATCACCAGCCTTGATGAATATCAATGATGAAAGTCGGGCCCGTCGTATCATTGGTGAAAGAAGGAGACGCCGGATGCGATTCTATTTCGAGATACGCGACAAGCTGGTCATCCATGACGAAGTCGGTCGCGACCTGAACTCCGTCTCGGAGGCGGTTGTGTACGCAAAATACCTGGCCGCCGACCTGCGTTGCCTGGAGTCCGATGCCAGGCCGAGCCTGTCCATTCAGGTCATCGGTGCAGGCGACAAGCCGATCCACGAGGAAGTCGTGTTCGCTTAAATCCCGCTGGCCAATGCAACAGTATTCGCACGCAGACGGCGTTTATCCGCAGCCATGTCTGCCGGCATTACCGTGGAGAGGCGATCATCCGCAGCATGAGCCCGGGAAATGCTCGAGGTCGATGCGGGCAACGACCGCCCCCAGGAATCGGAGGACGCGGCGGCGGGTGAAACGATAAAACCCGGAGATCCCGGATCTCGGCGGGGAACGAACAGATCGGCGCAAGCCGCCGCCAGACCACAGGCTTGCCGAAGCATTCCGCAGGACCACGCGCGCAGGATCACCTCGCCGCTTCGCATCGGGCAACCACGGGCGGGGCGATCTCACGATCTAACCGTATTTCCTGGCGGGTTCCAGGGAACGCAACGCCACGCCGCTCTCCGGCTGGTTGCCGCGGCGTTGTTGAGAGGGTGCAGCGGCTTTTTGTCCGGCCGTCCGCGTTTGAAAATCACCCCAAGCGAGCGCGCACGCAAACACCACGAACATGGATATCACGGCCGCACTTACCAGCATTGCATCGACAGGCATGATGACGATCTCCGTTGAACTGGAACCATTATCCCCGGCGAACGCCCGCAGTCATTGATACGGATCAAATCTCGAAAACGGCGTTTCAGGCTTGCCGGCGTCATCTAGGCGGCGGCCAGGACCTCGACGCGTTCCAGGTCCACCAAACGGACGCCTCCCGGCACGATTTCGATCACTCCGTCGCGTTCAAGCTTGGTGAAGGTACGGCTGACCGTTTCAATGGTGAGGCCGAGGAAATCCGCAATGTCCTGACGGCCCATCGGCAACGGCAACGTATTTGTCGCGTCCCCGAGCCGAGCCAGTCGAACGCGCCAGCCGATCAGGAAACTCGCGACTTTTTCCTCCGCCGAACGGCGTCCGAGCAAAACCATGTGGTCCTGCGCCTGACCAAGTTCGCGAATCACCAATTCATTGATGCGGCGCAGCAGGTGCGGTTTATCCGCGATAAACTGCATGAAGGCAGTTCTGGAAAAGCGGCATACGGCAACCGCTCCGACCGCATCGGCGGAGAAGTTGTTGCGTGCGGAAATCGCTATTCCCAGGAAGTCGCCGGGCAAGGCAAATCCGACGATCTGCCGGCGGCCGTCGGGCAACAACTTGTAGAGGCGCATGACGCCCTCAAGCAAATTGTAGAATGAGGTCGTCAATTCTTCCTGCGCGAACACCGTCTCATGCGACGTGAAATGGACGTGGCGACCGAGATGATCGAGTTCCCGCAACTCGCCCCGATCGAGCGCCGCGCAAATGCCAAGCGGGCGCACCGCGCAATCATCGCAATGCGGCTGATTTGGCTCACTTGCAGCGAAGGGAATCTTCATGCGCCACCCCAGGACGATGCCGCTACGCATAGCCGACAGGTCAATTCTATTTTAGCGGATATCGGGCCCGCTACTTGATCGAGATCAATGACCTGCTGAAGACGACAGAATGGAATTCTGTTCTGCCGTCACGGCAGCGCCTGCACGGTCCAGGCGATCATATCCTTCGCAATTCGGCCGAATGCGGCGTCAAAAGCCGTGACGGCGATCTGAGGCTCGAGCTTGTCAAATTTCTCGCTTTGTTCGAACAGGCGCGACGCGATGACCTTTCCATCCTTGTCGACAATGCGCGCCGACAATCCGATCTGAGCCTGCGGCCCGGAATCCATCATCACCCGGAAATGCCTGACGTCGATCAGAAGCTGAAAGTCCGCCTGTCCGACATCCGCCGAGCGCAACGGCGCGTGAGCGATATCGTAGTTCTCGAAGCTCTCGATCAATCTCGCCTGGATCAGCTTCGGTATCGCGTCGGCCCAGAGAAATTCCGCAAAACCGGGAACCTCGCTCGTTGGCGAGAACAGCATTCGCTGTGTCTCGAGCATCGCAACCGCGGTCGGCTCGGGGATAGAAAATTGGCCTTTGATCGTCTTGGCCGGCGGCCCCTGATTTCGCAGGGCCTCCAGATCGTAGGTGATCTTTTGCGCCGGCGTACCTCCACCCGTCATTTTTTCAACGCCGGCGATGATGCTATCGAGTTTTCCGGTGTTGCGCGCCAAGCCGTCCGTGAAGGTCTGCAGATTGGCAATCGTCTTCTTTAACGGCTCGGAATTCTCGCTCAGCACGGAATCGACTTTGCTTAACGCATCGCGGGCGGCCTGGGTCATGCTCTGCCCTGCACCCTGCTCGGCGATCAGTGTCGGCACGACCCCTGAATTCGTCAGCAACTTGCCGCCTTCCAGCGCAATGACGGGCACCCCGGTCAATCCCTGGAAATCCAACCCGACCTTGGTGTCGGCACGTACGGGCGTGTTGGAGGCGACTGAGATCGTCGCATTGACGCGTCGGGGGCTGTCCGGCGCCAGCGCGAGATCCGTCACCTCGCCGACGCGGATCCCATTAAACAGCACGCCGGCGCCGATCAGCAGCCCGGGCACCGAGCCATCGAACTGGACGTGATAGACGGCGCGCGGACCGAGGCCTCCAGTGTTATTAAGCCAGTAGACGAAGCCGAATACGGCGACGATAGCGGCCAGAACAAAGGCGCCGATGACGACGAAGGGAGCGCGGGTTTCCATCTTTTCAGCTCGCTTTGGGTTGCAGCATCTGGGAGCGCTTGCCGTGGAAGTAGGCCCGCACCCAGGGATGCTCGGATTGAAGAAGTTCATGCATCGGTCCGATGGCGACGATCTTGCCGTCCGCCAGCGCCGCAACGCGATCGCACTCGGTATACATGCTGGCCAGATCATGGGTCACCATGAACACCGTCAGCCCCAGCGTCTCCTGCAATGTCTTGATCAGCGCGTCGAACTCGCCGGCCGCGATCGGATCGAGGCCCGAGGTTGGCTCGTCCAGGAACACGATTGCCGGATCGAGCGCCAGCGCGCGGGCCAGCGCGACGCGCTTGGTCATGCCTCCCGACAATTCGGAAGGAAACTTGTCGCCATCTTCCGGCTTCAGCCCGACCATTTCGAGCTTGGCAACAGCGATCTCGTCCATCAGCGTTTGCGACAGCGTCAGATTTTCGCGCAAAGGGAACTGGATATTCTGCCGTACCGAGAGCGATGAAAACAGAGCGCCCTGCTGGAACAGGATGCCCCATCGTCCGGCGGCGCGTTGGGTGCTGCGATCCTCGCTCCGCCCGATCGCAGCGCCCATCACCTCGATCTCCCCGCTTTGCCGCGGGATGAGCCCGATGATGGTTCGCATCAAAACGGTCTTGCCGCCGCCGGAGGCGCCGACCAGGCCGAGGATCTCGCCGCGGCGGACATCGAGCGACAGATGGTCGATCACGACCTGCCGGCCGAAGCCGACCACCAGGTCCTTGACGCGGATGGCGAACTCTGGAGCCGCTTGCTGCATCATCACATTCCGATCGATGCAAAAAATATCGCAAACAGCCCGTCGAGCACGATCACCAGAAATATCGATTTCACCACCGAGGTGGTCGTCTGCTTGCCGAGCGACTCGGCGCTTCCCTTCACACGCAAGCCTTCGCTACACGCGACGATTCCGATTGCCAGTGCCATGAACGGCGCCTTGATGATGCCGACCTCAAAGCTGGTCACGGATACGGCATCGTGCAGGCGCGCGATGTAAATCGCCGGGCCCATGCCGCCGTATAGCTGCGCTACCAGGCCGCCGCCATAGAGCGCGGCCATCGATCCGATGAAGCTCAGGATCGGCAATGCGACAACCAGCGCGATGATGCGGGGCAGGATCAGGACTTCGATGGGGTCGAGGCCCATGGTCGACAGCGCGTCGATCTCCTCGCGCATTTTCATCGAACCGAGCTCGGCGGTATAGGCGCTGCCGGAGCGGCCGGCGACCATGATCGCGACGATCAGCACGCCGAGTTCGCGCAACACCAGAATGCCGACCATGTCGACGACGTAGGAATCAGCACCGAATTTGCGGAAATGGAAGAAGCCCTGCTGCGCGATGATGGCGCCGATCAGAAAGGTGATCAGCGCCATGATCGGGATTGCCTGCCAGCCGACCCTGTAGAGCTGATAGACCAGCGATGTCAGCCGCAGCGACCTTGGCCGGCGCAGCACGCCGACGAGGGCCAGAAAAAGCGAGCCCAGCATCTCCAGGAACGCGGCGACGTCTTCCCTGGCGCCGACCGCGGCCCGGCCGATTTCGTTCAAGTTGGCCACGACCGGATTCAGAGCCGGCACCGGCGCGGGATTGTGACGGTTGACGTGATGAACTTCTTGGATCAGGCCGGCATAATTATCGGCAACGCCGACGATTTCGGCCCGACGCCCGGCTGAGGTCGCACGCCGCGACATCTTTTCGATCAGCCAGGCCCCGAGCGTGTCGAGCTCGCGTACCCCGGCCATATCCAGCCTCAGGGCCTTCGACCGATCGAGCTGTGCCGCCACGGTGCCGGAGAGGGCCTCCAGCGTCGTCACATTGGCCGCGGTCCAGGACCCGGCGGGACGCAATTCAAGGACATCGCCTGATGCCGTAGCCGTTAGCTGAGGGGTCGTCGCCAAGATCCGTATTCCTCTTCAATAGAATACGTCCCTTCTAGACTTCGGTTCCGCACTCAAATTGACCTGCCTCAAGCACCGTCGCGATCGGGCCGGCGGTTGACGCAAATCAATTGCGCTGTCGCGGCCTGGCGTAGGATTTCGGTCATTGGATGGCGCAACAGAGACAAGACCGATGTTCGACGGAAGCGAGATGACAGATGAGCTGCAGGCGCTCAAAAGCGACGTCGCGCGGCTGCTGAACACGACAAGCGAGGGCATTTTCGATGCCTCGAAGAACCGCGCCGATGCGCTCGCCGATCAGATCAAGGCGGCGCTGGATGAGCTCGGCGAGACCTTGAGCGAGCAGGAAGGCCATGTCGCGAATATCATATCGGATCGGCCGATCACCTCGCTCGCTTCGGCCTTCGCGCTCGGCGTGGTTGTCGGCTTCATGTTGAGGAGACATTAGGGTGAACACGGAGAACGTCGTCAAACACCTGCGGGTGCTCTGGCGCACCGACAGGATCATCGCCGATTTAAGAATGCGGCATCTGCTCGTGGGCCTGGGCCTGCGGGCGTTCGCCGCATTGATTGCCGCATTCGGCCTGTTGATGCTGGAGCTGGCGGCCTATTTCGCGCTGGTTCAGTACTGGAACGCCATTTCCGCCGCCGCTATACTCGGCGTGGTCAACTTCGTGATCGCTGGAATTCTGTTCGCGATCGCGGCGAAACCGCCGGCGGGGCGTGAGCTCGAACTCGCGACCGAAATCCACAGTTCTTCGATCGATGCGCTGCAGCTTGAGGCGCGAGCCCTGCAGTCGCAGGTGTCCGGCGCGATTCACCATCCGCTGAATGGAGTTCTGCCGCTGCTGATCGTGCCGCTGATCACGATCATCATCAAAAGCCTGAAAAAATCAGCAGCACACCCGGCCGCCGCCGCGGCGGCCGCTGCGGAACAAAAATAGCAGGTCCATCACCTGAGTCACGGAGGGTCGAATGCGCATTTTTCTCAAATCCTTCCTGCTGTTCGCCCTGACCTTCGCGGCCGCCTATATCGTTCGCATCCTGACTGTGCCCCAGGTCGTGCCGATCGCGGACGGCGAGCAATCAGGCTGGCAAGTTCAGGTCGCCTTCCTGTTGACGTCGGTGCAGAATATCGGGCTGTTCGGAATGGCCCTTGTCATGATATTGGCACTGTTGAACCGGTTCAGAAGCCTGCTCGCACGATAGACGCCGCTGATGCGGTCAACGGCAGCCCTGCACAGTCTTCAAATGCTCCCAAGCTCCAGCGTCACATCGCAAAGGGTGGGTTCGGCCACATCGGACTTGACCGCGAAACCGAGATCCCGGCACATTTTCAGCATCACCGAATTTTCCTGAAGCACCTCACCCGATATCCGTTTCAGGCCTTCCGACTTCGCGTATTCGATGATCAGCTGCATCAGTGCCCAGCCCAGCCCCCTGCCCTTGAGATCGGATCTGAGCAGGATCGCGTATTCGCCGTTCTCGTAGATCGAATCCGAGTGAATCCGAACCACGCCGACCAGTTCGTTGCTGGCTTCGTCGAATGCGACAAAGGCCATCGCGCGGGCGTAGTCGAGCTGGGTCAACCGGGCGATGAACTCATGGGTAAACTGCTTCATCGGCGCGAAAAACCGCAGCCGCAGATCCTGACTAGTGACGTGCCGCAGCAATTCATGAATCAGCGGCTCGTCCTCCGGGCGGATCGGGCGCACCAATATCCGCCAGCCATCCTTGACCTCGAGATGCCGCTGCCATTGCGATGGATATGGCCGCACCGCGAAATTGGCGGGACCGGCCCCTGCGAATTTCCGTGCCACCTGCCCGACCGCGACGCGCGCATCGACGGCCAGCACGCCGGCTTGATCCGCCAGCAGCGGATTGATGTCGAGCTCGCGTATCTCGGGAATGTCCGCCGCCATCTGCGCCAGCTTGACCAGAACCATCGCGACGGCGTCCTGCCTGACCGCGGGCACGTCGCGGTAGGCACGCAGCAGCCGCGAGACGCGGGTGCGCTCGATCAGGTCGCGGGCCAGTTGCAGATCGAGCGGTGGAAGCGCCAGCGCCTTGTCGTTGATGATCTCGACCGCGGTGCCGCCGCGACCGAACACGATGACGGTGCCAAAGGTCGGATCGTCGGCGATGCCGAGAATAAGCTCACGCGCCTTCGGCTGAAGCACCATCGCCTGCACGATAACGCCGGCAATCCGCGCCTCCGGGCGCAGTGCTTTCGCCCGCGCGAGGATATCGGCCGTTGCCGCGCGCACCGCATCGACATTGGTCAGATTGAGAACAACGCCACCGACATCGGATTTGTGAACGATGTCGCGCGACATAATCTTGAGCACGACGGTCGCACCCTGAGCGAACAGCGCGGAGGCGTGAGCGGCGGCCTGCTCGGCATCCGCGGCTGCAAACGTCGGCACCATCGGGATTTGATAGGCCTCGAGCAACCGCGCGATCTCAACCGGGTCGAGCCAGTGGCGGCCCTCGGCGAGCGCCGCCGCCACGATTTGCCGGGCCGTATCGCAATCGGGCACAAACTCGCCGGGCATCGCCGGCGGCACCTGCGCCAGTGCCGCCACGACCTCGCGATGCCTGACCAGATGCATGAAACCGCGCACCGCATCGTCCTCGGTCGGGTAATTCGGAATCCCGGCGCCGCTTAGCATGTCGATGATTTTCTGGTCGGCGCCGACCCAGACCGCGAGCACCGGTTTGGCCGCACCGAGGCAGCGCTGGCGGTACTTGCCGACAACGCCGGTCACCGTCGCCGCGATCTCATCGGCCGGCGCGATGGCGGTCTGAACGTTCATGACCAGGACCGCGTCATTGTCCCCGTCGGCCAGCAGCACCTCGAGCGCTGCCGCATAGCGCGCGGCGTCGGCGTCGCCAACGATATCCACGGGGTTCGATCCGGACCAGGTTGGCGGCAGGACCGCGTCGAGTTTCTCGCGCGCGGCGGCTCCGATGGCCGCAGGAATGCCGCCGAGTTCGACCAGCCGATCGATCGCAAGGACCCCGATGCCGCCGCCATTGGTCAGGATCGCGAGCCGCTTGCCCGCAGGCTGCTCGACGCGCCCCAGCGTCTCGGCGCAGTCGAACAATTCGCGAAGATCCGATACCCGCAGGATGCCGGCGCGGCGGAATGCGGCGTCATAGACCGCGTCCGAACCGGCCAGCGCGCCGGTGTGGGTCGCAGCCGCCTTTGCTCCCTGCGCCATGCGCCCGGATTTGACGACCACGACCGGCTTGATCCGCGCCGCGGCGCGCGCCGCGGACATGAACTTGCGGGCGTCCTTGATCGCTTCGATATAGAGCAGGATCGCGTGGGTCTTGCCGTCCAGCGCGAAGTAATCGAGCAGATCGGCGATATCGACATCGAGCTGGTCGCCGATGGAAACGATTCCCGAAAACCCCACCCCGCGCTGCGCCGCCCAATCAACCATGCCCGCGGCAATGGCGCCGGATTGGGAAATCAGCGCCAGACTCCCCGGACCCGGCATATGCGCGGAGAAACTGGCATTGAGGGCAGCGCCGGGCATCATGATGCCAAGACAGTTTGGTCCAATCAGCCGCATTCCGTATTTGCGCGCGGCGCGCTCGGCGGCTTGCGCCAGCGATCCCGTACCGTGGCCGAGTCCGGCCGAGACAATAAGAGCGCCCGCGGCGCCGGCCTTGCCCGCTTCGTCGATAAGGCCTGCGACGGCCGTAGCCGGCGCCGTAATCACCACGAGTTCGGGAGCAAAAGCCAGTTTACTTAAATCACCCACCGTGGCGACGCCGTCGATCTCGGCATAATGCCGATTCACAAGTCCAAATTCGCCTTTGAACTTCGCGTCGCGCATATTCCGGAGAATGGCCCGCCCGACGGAGCCCGGACGCGGACTGGCCCCGACCAGCGCAACCGATCGGGGTGACAGCAGATCTTTCAAACGATAGGTCGACATCAGATCAATCGTTCGGGTCGCTAACGCGACATCATAACCCAGCACGGCGGCCGTGTGATGACGGTCTTGGTCGCACCACCCCATACCATTTCATTCAGCCGGGAGTGACGATAGGCCCCCATGATCAACAGGTCGATGGTATTGGCCTTTACATACGCCTCGAATACCTTTCCGACCGAGCTCCCGTCGATCCCTACGGTTTCAAACCTGGCCTTGATTCCGTGTTCAGCGAGATGGCCTGCAAGCGCGGCCCCGGATTCCAGTTGCGCCGCTGTCTTGTTGTCGGTCACAGTGATAATGCGAACGCTGGCCGCCGACTGAAGTATCGGCCGCGCATCGGCAACGGCCCGTGCGGCCGGCGCCGTATGATCCCAGGCTATCACGACCTCGTCGAAGGCCACCGGCAATTCGCCGGCCAATTCCTCCGGGCACATCAGGATCGGCCTGCCCGATTCGAAAATCAGCCGCTCGACGATCCTTTCCGACCGGTCATCGTCGGTCTTGACCGGCACCAACGATAGGTCGTAGAGCCGCGCGGCCACTGCAAGATTCCTGGGAATATCCGATGCGGCGAGCCGGCTGAGCTTTTGCTCGTTGCGAAGGCCGAACCGGGTCGCCGCGGCGTCGAACGCCTTCAGCAAGCCCCGCGCGTCCGTTACGCTGCGCACGGCCTCGACCGCCGCCGTATTGTCCAGATCGTCCGAAATCACGACCTGCGGCCGAACCAGAACATCCTCTTCAACGGCCATCGCCGTAATCCGGGCGCCGAAATCGCCGGCTACCGCCACGCACTTGTCGATCGCCGCAACTGCCGCGGCATCGGGCTCGCCGACCAGCGGCAAGAAGATATCCTTGATCGCCATCGCCATTCTCCTTTCATCATCACCATAGGCGTTCGCCCGCGTCCGCTTTTGATCTTCATCAAGACGATCGATTCAGGAACGATCCCCAGGCGTTGCCGTTGATCGAGGTCAAGGGCTCGCCGGTTTCAGGCCGTATGCGTTATGCTGTCCGCCAGTCAGCTGCTTCCGGAGAAACCGATGCGTGCAATGGTGTTATCGGCCCCGGGGACGCCTCTCCAGCTGCAGGAGCGCGCGGACCCCATTCCCGGCGACGGGCAAATTCGCGTCAAGGTGAGCGCCTGTGGCGTCTGCCGGACCGACCTTCATGTCGTCGATGCGGAGCTTCCCGGCATCAAATATCCAATCATTCCCGGGCATGAAATCGTCGGCCGCGTCGATCTCGTCGGCGGCAACGTCACCGCCCATCAGGCCGGTGATCGTGTCGGAATCCCCTGGCTTGGATACACCTGCGGTGTCTGCCGGTTCTGCACGGAAGGCATGGAAAATCTCTGCGATCATCCCCTGTTCACCGGCTATACGCGTGACGGCGGCTTCGCCACCCATACCATCGCCGATGCGCGTTATGCTTTTCCGCTTGGCGAGGACGGCGACGATGTTTCGATTGCGCCGCTGTTGTGCGCGGGCCTGATCGGCTGGCGATCGCTGGTGATGGCGGGCGATGCCGAGCGGCTCGGCATCTACGGTTTCGGCGCGGCCGGGCACATCGTCGCCCAGATCGCGCGCTGGCAGGGCCGGTCCGTCCATGCCTTCACGCGACGTGATGACACCGCGGCGCAGGAGTTTGCCCTCCGGCTCGGCGCGGCATGGGCCGGCGCGTCGGACCAGCGGCCGGACACCCCGCTCGATGCCGCCATCATCTACGCCCCCGCCGGCGAATTGGTGCCGGCCGCACTACGCGCGGTGCGCAAGGGCGGCAGGGTGGTGTGTGCCGGAATCCACATGAGTGATATTCCGAGCTTTCCTTACGATATTCTCTGGGAAGAACGGCAACTGGTATCGGTTGCCAATCTGACGCGGCAGGACGGATTGGATTTCCTCAAGATCGTGCCCCGGACCGGAATCCGGACCCAGACCACGGCGTTCCCGCTCGCTGAGGCCAACGAGGTCCTGCAAAAGCTGCGCACAGGACAAATACTGGGTGCCGCAGTGCTCCAACCCTAGGTCCAGCGGCGCATGACAGCTTCAACAACAGCCGGCTCCGGCGCACAAGAGAGCGTCTTTGCATTTCTGACGGATCCCGCAGCGCATCCGCTGGTCCATCGTATCGATACGCATGGGGCATCGGTTTTTCTCGAAGGTGACCGCGTGCTGAAGATCAAGCGTGCCATCCGGTTTCCATACCTGGATTACTCGACGCTGGCGAAACGCAAGGCCGCCTGCGATGAGGAGATAAGAATCAACCGTCAATTCGCACCGCAAATCTACCGTCGCGTCGTTGCGATTACGCAAGGCAGCAACGGAGCGCTGAGTATCGACGGAGACGGTACACCGGTCGAATTTGCCGTCGAAATGAACCGCTTCGACGAGCGTCAGACCATCGATCATCTGGCAGAAGCGGGCGAGCCGGATCGCGATCTCGTCGAGGCCATTGCCGACGCGATCGCGGCCTCCCATGCCGTTGCGCCACTGGCGCCGGCCGAACCCTGGATCAGATCGATCCCGCTGTTCATCGAGGGAAATACCAGGGCGTTTCGAACCGCCGGCTGTTTTCCGCAAAGCTGTATCGACGATCTCGACGCCGCATCTCGATCCGCGTTTCTTAAGCTTAGCGAGCTGCTGGGGCAGCGCGGCAGACAGGGATATGTGCGGCGCTGCCATGGCGACCTGCATCTGGCGAACATCGTGCTGATCGACCGCAAGCCCGTCCTGTTCGACGCCATCGAATTCGACCCGGCGATCGCATCCGTTGACGTGCTCTATGATCTTGCTTTCCCGATGATGGATTTCATCCGCTATGGCCGGCACGCGGCCGCGAACGCCCTCCTCAACGGATATCTGAAGACGACATCGAGCGAAAATCTCGATGCGCTTGCCGCGCTTCCGCTGTTCATGTCGCTGCGCGCCGCGATCCGTGCCAACGTGCTGCTGGCCCGCCCCGGCAAGACGTCCCGCGACCACGCAGATATCATGCAGTCGGCGCAGGCCTATTTCAGGCTGGCGCAGCAGTTGATTCATCCGGCGGCGCCAACGCTGGTCGCTGTCGGCGGGCTGTCCGGAACCGGAAAATCGGTTCTGGCGCGCGCCCTCGCGCCTGGCGTGATGCCACAGCCGGGAGCCATCGTCTTGCGCACCGACGTGATGCGAAAGCAACAATTCGGGGTCCTTGAAACCGATCGGCTGCCCGAGAGTGCCTACCAGCCGCGGATGACCGAGAAAATCTATGACCTGCTCTTGCAACACGTCCGGCGGATTCTGCTCCAGGGTCATTCCGTCGTCGTCGACGCGGTGTTCGCGCGAGAATCGGAGCGTGACGC
>NZ_JBEKCZ010000064.1:0-31748 GCF_050014615.1 Bradyrhizobium sp.
ATCGCAAGGCCGAGTGCCATCAGTACGTAGACTGAGAACAGGATCAGGCCCGCGAAGCCCTGCATGACAAAGATCGAACCAAGATCACCAATCGAATACTCGCCGAACATCGATCTCCTCCTTCAGGGAAGTCCCGCGTCGCGAGCAGGTTCGCGACGCGGGGGTCTTAAGCGTGAGTCACAAACTCACGCCAGGGAGCGGCTTGCGCTTGGCGGCGCGCGGCAAACGTCGCGCGCGTACCGGTGGCGTTTACTGGTAGCCCTTGGGGAACGGATCCGGTTCGACCAGGTCGGCGGTTTCATAGATTAGCTCGAATTGGCCATCGAGCTTGGCCCGACCGACGCGGGTCTTCGACCAGAGATGGTGATTTTCATGGATGCGGACGTAGCCTTCCGGCGCACCCTTGAATTCGACACCCGGCGAGGCTGCCGCGATCTTGTCAACGTCGAAGCTGCCGGCCTTCTCCGCCGTTAACTTCCACAGCCACGGGCCGAGATAAGCGGCCTGCGTCACGTCCCCGATCACGGTCTTCTCGCCCCACATCTTCTTGAACGCGGGCACGAACAGCTTGTTGTTCGGATTATCGAGCGACTGGAAGTACTTCATGCAGGCATAGGCGCCCGCAATGTTCTCGCCGCCGATGCCGTCGATTTCGTCTTCGGTCACCGAGATCGTGAGCAGCGCCTGTTTCGACAGGTCGATACCGGCCGCCTTGAGCTGCTTGTAGAAAGCAACGTTCGATCCACCGACGACGTCGGTGAAGATGACGTCGGGTTTGGTCAGCTTGATCTTGTTGATCACCGAGTTGAACTGGGTGTTGCCGAGCGGATAATATTCTTCGCCGACGACCTTGCCCTTGAGCACGTTCTCGACGTGCTTGCGCGCGATCTTGTTCGACGTGCGCGGCCAGATGTAGTCCGAACCGATAAAGAAAAACGATTTGGCGCCCTTTTCCTTGGCAATCCAGTTCAGGCCAGCGAGGATCTGCTGGGTCGCTTCCTGGCCGGTATAGATGACGTTCTTGGACTGCTCGAGACCTTCGTAGAAGGTCGGGTAATAGAGCATGCCGTTGTATTGCTCGACGACCGGGAGCACCGCCTTGCGGGATGCCGAGGTCCAGCAGCCCATGATCGCCGCGACCTTGTCGTTGACGAGAAGCTTCTTGGCCTTCTCAGCGAAGGTCGGCCAATCGCTGGCGCCGTCTTCCTGGATGAACTTGATCTTGCGGCCGAGGATGCCGCCGGCTTCGTTGATCTGCGAAATAGCGAGCTTTTCGGCTTCGATCGAACCGGTCTCCGAAATCGCCATCGTGCCGGTGGCCGAATGCAGGATGCCGCAGGTCACTTCGGTGTCGGTTACCGCAAGACCGGTGGTGTTGATCGCGGAAGTGGCCGGAACATCGGCGAAGGATGGGCGCGGCAGCATTGTTATGGCCGGTAATGCGGCCATTCCCATGAGCAGTTTGCGCCGAAGCGGGGACTGCAGGCCCCGTTTGATTTCATCTGACATGAGTACCCCATTTTTGTTCGAGGACGCGCTATTGGTCAGATTAGGATTGCTGAAATTGTGCAGTGCACAGATACGCAAGATCGCGTATATTGCACCGCAAAATAGCGACGTAGGTTTTTGGAACGGGGTTTCGTAGGCGGATCGCTTGGGAGTCAGGAGCTTAAAGTGGCAGGGCGGCAGCGGATAGACCGCGTCAGACGCCAATATAATCAGTGGGTTGCGAACCAAACGCTGGAAGACTATGCGCTGCGCTTTACCGCCAAAAGCGCGCGGCGCTGGTCTGCGGCCCGGGTTGCCAATACCGCCCTGGGCGCGATCTCGTTCCTGGCGCTGGAGGCGATCGGCGGCACCATCACCCTCAATTACGGCGTCACCAATGCCACCGCCGCCATCCTGGTCGTCAGCGTCATTATCTTCTTTTGCGGCCTTCCGATCGCCTATCATGCCGCCAAATGCGGCATCGACATTGATCTTCTCACGCGCGGCGCCGGCTTCGGCTATATCGGCTCGACCATCACCTCGCTGATCTACGCATCTTTCACGTTCATCTTCTTTGCGATCGAAGCGGTCATTCTCGCGACCGCGCTTGAGATGTGCTTCGGAATTCCACGCCCGGTCGGCTATCTGATCAGCGCCGTCGTCATCATTCCGCTGGTCACCCACGGCATCACGCTGATCAGCCGCTTCCAGTTGTGGACGCAGCCGCTGTGGATCATTCTTCACATCATGCCATTCGCGGCGATCGCTTATGCCAATCCGCACTCCTTTGCGGAGTGGACGAAATTTGCCGGCGAACACGGCAATCCCGCAGGCCATCTCGACCTGTTGTTGTTCGGCACCGCCGCCTCCGTCGTATTTGCGCTGGTCGCGCAGATCGGCGAGCAGGTCGATTTTCTGCGGTTCCTGCCGCGCGACCGGCGAACCTCGAAGACCGCGTGGTGGGTCGCGCTGCTCAGCGCTGGCCCCGGCTGGATCATTCTCGGCGCGCTGAAGCTGCTGGCTGGATCGTTCCTGGCATTCTTTGCGCTGAGCCACGGTGTATCCACCGAGCATGCCGCCGAGCCCGCGCACATGTATCTCGAGGCCTTTCGCTACGTGCTGTCGGAACCGGATCTCGCATTGGCGTTGACCGGCACCTTCGTGATCCTGTCGCAGCTGAAGATCAACGTCACCAACGCCTATGCCGGATCGATCGCATGGTCGAATTTCTTTTCCCGTCTCACCCACAGCCATCCCGGCCGCGTCGTCTGGCTGGTGTTCAACGTGCTGGTCGCGTTGCTGCTGATGGAGATCGGCGTCTACAAGGCGCTGGAGCAGACGCTCGCGCTTTACTCGAACGTCGCCATCGCCTGGGTCGGCGCCCTGGTCTCGGATCTCGTCATCAACAAGCCGCTCGGCCTGCGCCCGCAGCACATGGAGTTCAAGCGCGCGCATCTCTACGACATCAACCCGGTCGGCGTCGGCGCGATGACCATCGCCACCGTCGTCTCGATCAGCGCATTCTATGGCCTGTTCGGACCGACGGCGAAGGCGCTGGCGCCGTTCGTCGCGCTGCTGGTGGCGTTCGTCACGGCTCCCCTGATCGCCTACGCCACCGACGGGAAATACTACATCGCGCGCAAGCCGAAGCGCAGCTGGCAGAACATCGAGGCGATCCAGTGCTGCATTTGCGAGCATTCGTTCGAGCCCGAGGACATGGCGTCGTGCCCGGCCTATGCCGGACCGATCTGCTCGCTGTGCTGTTCGCTTGACGCGCGCTGCCATGATCTCTGCAAGCCGCATGCGCGGATTCAGGCGCAGGTCGCCGAAACCCTCGGAAAAATCCTGCCGCAGCCGATTTACGCACGGATCAATTCGCAGCTCGGGCACTATCTCGGCGTGTTCGCGCTTTCCGCGGGACTGGTCGGGCTGACACTCGGCCTGATCTATCTGCAGACATCGGCAACGGTTCAGGTCGATCATCTGCAGCTGTCCGACGTGCTGTGGAAAGTCTTCTTCGCGCTGACCATCATCATCGGGGTGGTGGCATGGCTGTTCGTGCTGGCACAGCAGAGCCGGCGCGCGGCCGAAGCGGAAACCAGGCGGCAGACCACGCTGTTGATTCAGGAAATCGACGCCCACAAGCGCACCGACGCCGAGTTGCAGCGCGCCAAGGAGGTCGCCGAATCGGCCAATCTGGCCAAGAGCCGATATGTCGTCGGGCTGAGTCACGAATTGCGCTCGCCGCTGAATGCGATCTCCGGCTACGCGCAACTCTTGGAACAGGATACCAGCCTGAACACCAAGCCGCGCGATCAGGTGCGCGTGGTGCGCCGCAGTGCCGATCACCTGTCCGGATTGATCGATGGCATTCTCGACATCTCCAAGATTGAAGCAGGCCGGCTCTATTTGTCGCGGGACGAGGTACGCGTCAGCGAATTTCTCGATCAGCTCGTCGGCATGTTCCGCCTGCAAGCCGCCGCCAAAGGCATCGATTTCATTTTCAAACGTCCGGCGGTGCTGCCCGTCGTGGTATACGCCGACGAAAAACGCCTGCGCCAGATCCTGATCAATCTGCTGTCGAACGCCATCAAATTCACCCAGCGCGGCAGCGTGCATTTCATCGTGCATTACCGCAGCCCGGTCGCCGAATTCGAGGTGACCGACACCGGTCCCGGAATTCAATCTGGTGACCTCGAACGCATCTTCGCACCGTTCGAACGCGGTGCGCTCGGCGTCTCGCAACCGCAAACCGGGACCGGCCTCGGGCTGACCATCAGCCGGCTGCTCGCCGGCGTGATGGGCGGCGACATCCAGGTCGGCAGTACGGTCGGAACCGGCAGCACCTTCCGGGTCAAGATCCTGCTGTCGGAAGTCACCAACCCGACGCGAATTGCGCCGGTCGACGCGCCGGTGTTTGGCTATCACGGTCCGCGCAAGACGATCCTGATTACCGACGACGATCCGGTCCAGCTCGACCTGTTGCGCGAGGTGCTGACGCCGCTCGGCTTCATCCTGCTCAGCGCGCCGGATGGACCTGCCTGCCTTTCCCTCGCACAGCATTGCCGGCCCGACCTGTTCCTGCTCGACATCTCGATGGCCGGCATGGATGGATGGACGGTCGCGGAAACGCTGCGCTCGACCGGTCATCATCAGGCCCGTATCCTGATGGTTTCGGCGAGCGCCCTGGAGGCGCATGGTACGCCGCTGGCGCAGCCGTTCCACGACGGCTATCTGATGAAGCCGATCGATATTCCGAGGCTGCTGGAACTGATCCGTCAGCTCCTCAAGATCGAATGGCAGTATGAAACCTACCAGATCGTGGTCCCGCACTGGAAACCGGAGGGCGGCTCGCGTCCGCCGGTGAAGCATGTCGAGGAGCTGATCGGTCTTGGGCAACTGGGCTACATTCGCGCGATCCAGCTCAAGCTGGATGAAATAGGAACCGACTATCCCGAACATGCCGACTTCGTTATGCAAATGCGGTCGCTGATCGACCGCTTCGATCTTGATCAGTACATGGCAACCCTGAAAACCCTGCACAGCTATGATCACTGAAGCCAAAAAACGCGACGTCGCGCTCGTCGTCGACGACTCGCCGGAAACGCTGCGCCTCCTGACCGATGCGCTCGACGGCGCCGGCATGACTGTCATGGTCGCGATGGACGGGGCGGCGGCGATGCGAATCGTCGACCAGATCACGCCCGATATTATTCTGCTCGACGCCGTCATGCCTGGCATGGACGGCTTTGAGACCTGCCGGCGTCTCAAGCGCGACGCCGGCTTGAGCAACGTGCCGGTGATCTTCATGACTGGCCTCGCCGAGACCGAACACATCGTCAGCGGCCTCGAAGCAGGTGGCGTCGATTACGTCACCAAGCCGATCGTCATCGAGGAAATGCTGGCGCGGATTCGTGTCCATCTGGCCAATGCGCGGTTGACCCAGAGTGCCCGCGCCGCGCTTGACGTGTCCGGCCGGTTTTTGCTCGCCGTCAGCAGGCAGGGCAAGATCGTGTGGGCGACACCGCAGGCGCAGAAACTGTTGTCGGAAAATCTCGCGCCCGGCACCGACGATGAGTTCGTGCTGCCGGATCCCATGCTGCAATGGCTCGAACAGGCGCAAAAAGGCAAAGCCGGGTCGAGAGCCCAGGCGATGGCGTCGTTTCCGGAAAATGAGCAGCTTCGGCTGCAATACATGGGAAAACTCGCGCCAAATGAATTCCTGCTGCGGCTGGCCAAAGACGCAGGCGGCGATACGCCGGCGGAATTCAGCAGCGAACTTGGATTGACCACCCGCGAGGGAGAAGTGCTGTCGTGGCTGAGCAAGGGAAAGACCAACCGCGACATCGCCCAGATTCTCGGCCTCAGCCCGAGGACCGTGGACAAGCATCTCGAGCAGATCTACGCCAAGCTCGGCGTCGAGAACCGCACCGCGGCCGCGGCCATCGCGACCAGCACGGGCCGGCGCAATTCGTAGAGGCTGGCGCAGGCCGGCCCGTCGTGCTAGCCGCGTTCTGATTGGCATTCGCATCGCGGGGAATGGATGTTGCAGGCAGTGATCTGGGATTTCGGCGGCGTGCTCACCACCTCGCCGTTCGAGGCCTTTGCGCGTTTCGAGACCGAACGCGGCCTGCCTGCCGATATTATCAGGCGCACCAATGCGCAAAATCATTGGGAAAATGCCTGGGCGAAATTCGAGCGCGCCGAAATCGACATTGAGGCGTTCGATCAATTGTTTGCGGCGGAATCGCTGGCGCTGGGCGCGGAAGTCCGGGGCAAGGATGTCTTGCCGCTGCTGTCGGGAGATCTGCGGCCTGAGATGATCGAAGCCCTCCGACGTGTCGGGACCAGCCTCAAGACCGGATGCATCACCAACAACCTTCCCGCCAACGCCATCGGAAGCAAGGCCGGCCGCTCGCTCTATATTGCCGAGGTGATGGCGTTGTTCGACCACATCATCGAGTCGGCCAAAATCGGTCTCCGAAAACCCGACCCGCGCATCTATCAGATGATGGTCGAGGCGCTCGGCGTCGACCCCAAACGCTGCGTCTATCTCGACGATCTCGGCGTCAACCTGAAGCCGGCACGCGACATGGGCATGACCACGATCAAGGTCCTCAACGCCCCGCAAGCCCTCGCCGAGCTGGAAGCCGCGACCGGGATGTCGCTGCGCTAAGCGCTGGCCGGGGTCCTCGCGTTCGGCGCGTGATTTGAAGCCGAACCGGTTCTGGACTGACGGCGCTTTGTCCAATACCTGTTCCATAGCCAAATGAGCCGCGCCAGAACTGCCGCGCGTGCCGCCGGGGAGTTGAAGCCTTGCCACTACCCACACACGCATTGCCGACGACCGTCGTTGGAAGCTACCCGCAGCCGGACTGGCTGGTGGACCGCGAAATGCTGTCCAAATCCGTGCCGCGCACCCGCATGACTGAAATCTGGCGTATCCCCCCGGCGCATCTCGAAGAGGCCCAGGACGACGCGACGATTGTCGCGATCCGCGACCTCGAGCGCGCGGGCATCGATATCGTGACCGACGGCGAAATCAGGCGTGAGAGCTACTCCAATCGGTTTGCGACGGCGCTCGATGGGGTCGATGGCGAAAACCCTGCCATCACCGTCTCGCGTTCGGGCCTGAAAACCCCGGTGCCCCGCGTGGTCGGGAAAATCAGCCGCAAGGGCCCGGTCGAGTTGCGCGACATGGAATTCCTTCGCCGCAACACCGACCATGCAGCGAACAAGGACGACGAAGAACTCGCGATGGCGTTTGCCGCCGCCGTCAACGCCGAGGCGCTGGAACTGCAGAACGCCGGCGCCGATGTGATCCAGTTCGACGAGCCGTGGGTCCGTCAGGATCCCGCGGCGGCGCGGCGCTATGCGGTCAAGGCGATCAACCGCGCCTTGCAGGGGATCACGGTGCCGACCGTGCTCCATGTCTGCTTCGGCTACGCCGCCGTCGTGCCCGGCGCGAGCAAGCCGACCGGCTATTCGTTCCTGGCCGAACTCGCCGACACCCGCGCCGAGCAGATCTCGATCGAGGCGGCGCAACCCCGGCTCGATCTCGGCGTGCTGGCCGATCTGTCGTCGAAAAAGATCATGCTTGGCGTGATCGACCTCGGCGATCCCACCGTTGAGACCGCAGCCGTGATCGCCGATCGCATTCGCCATGGCCTCAAATATGTCGCCGCCGACCGGCTGATCGCGGCGCCGGACTGCGGCATGAAATACATGCCGCGCCACATCGCCTTCGGCAAGCTCAAGGCGATGTGCGACGCGGCCGCGATCGTTCGCAAGGAAATCAGCTGATCTCCGGCGTCGTCGCCCGGCTTGACCGGGCGATCCAGCATTCCAGAGACGGTGGCGTTTACACGAGACATCACGGCGTACTGGATGCCCCGCTTGAAGCGGGGCATGACGATCGAGGAACATGAGTCCGCATTCTCGCGGCGCGATGCGCCCGAGTTGCAGGTGAATTTTCCGCCCAACAGAGGGCGTGGGGAATGCCGGGTGCCCGCTGCACCCGCAGCCCCCTGTGCAACAAAAAAGCACAGGGGTAGAAGCCACAGGTACACCGGTTCACCCGGCATTCCCGCACGCAATGGTTTTAACGGTTTCCTTCGCGCTCTCCCTGGTGACCGGGCTTTGTTGTCACCATCGCCTCGCGGATCTCGGCGTGCCAGCCCGCTAGGGCTGACATCGCCACCCGCAAAACTTGACGCCAGCGTCGGGGCGTCAGGACCACACGACTTCGCCGTCCGCGGACAAGCGCCCTCGTCAGAAGCGCCACCCGCGTCCACCGCATCCCGCCCCGCGTCCGTGACGATCGCGAGCCGCCCCTCAGATGGGACGGGACGGGGGTGGATATAAAACTGATTTGGGTCTGGCGCAAAGCGAAATTTCTGAAATTCCGAAATAAAAATCGACGCCGCTGGCGCGGCTCGCCGCTTGCCTCAATCGGCGCCGCGACCGGCGGAACAAGGAACATGACGCGCAGAGCCGTGAAACGACGCGATTGCCCCCGAAGGGGACATTTGGTCGAAGGATGCTGCGCGCGCAAAACCTGCCGCGCTGCGATAGGTGGCGCACCGACTTCTCAATAGTGACTAATCGAACGGACGTTGTTAACGATGAGCTGTTCTGGGGTTTTCAGTGAAGGGCGTAACGATGGTCAGCGGCACTGCATCTCTGTCGGACACATGGAGGGTCGGTGTCCTGTTCTCACGCACCGGGCTGACGGCCGTCACCGAGACCGAGCACTTCCTGGGCACGGCGCTGGCGATCCAGGAGATCAATCAAGCCGGGGGAATCCTCGGGCGCGAAATCGAAGTGGTCGCCTACGATCCGGAATCGGACCCGGCGATCTATCGCCGTTTGGCCGACCGGCTTTTGACCGATGACGGTATTTCCGTGATCTTCGGCGGCAGTTCGTCGGCACAACGCAAGGCCGTTCTGCCGGCGATAGAACGCCGCAACGGGTTGCTGTGGTACCCGTCGCTCTACGAGGGCTTCGAATACTCGCCCAACGTCATCTATACGGGGGCCTCGCCGAACCAGACCAGCTTTCCGCTCGCCGAATATCTGGTCCGTAACCACGGGCGCCGGGTGTTTCTGGTCGGCTCCGACTACATCTATCCGCGCGAATCAAACCGCATCATGCGCGATCTCGTCGAGTCCTACGGCGGCAAGATCGTCGACGAAGTCTATGTTCCCATGGCTGCGCCAGAGTCGCGGCTGCGCGAAATCGTGGCGCGGGTGAAGGATCTGGCGCCGGATGTGGTGTTTTCCACGGTCGTCGGACGTTCGGCGCAGGCCTTCTATCGGCTCTATCGCGAGGCCGGCCTCGATCCGGCATCGATGCCCATCGCCAGCCTGACCATGGCGGAAGGCGAGGTGCGCGAGATCGGCGCGGCGCTGTGCGAGGGACACATCACGGCGGCGACCTATTTCGGGTCGCTGCAGGGGCCAAGCAACCGCCGCTTCGCGGAAAACTTCCATCGCGCTTTTGGCCCGGACACACCGATCAGCATGTGGAGTGCCGGGGCCTATGCCCAGGTGCACCTCTTTGCCCTTGCCCTGGAGCGCGCCGGAACACTCGATACGCAGCGGCTGGTCGAGGCGGCGCTCGGCCTGTCATTCGAAGCCCCGGAAGGTGCGATCCAGATCGATCCCGACAACAACCATACCTGGCTGACCCCCCGCATCGGCCGGGTCCGGCGTGACGGCAGCTTCGATGTGGTCTGGGAAGCCAAGGCTGCCGTGAAGCCCGATCCTTATCTGGCGGTGTCGCCGCTGGGCGCGCGCTGGATCGGGGAGGAGGTATCGGTCGCATGAAGCCGGGCATCCGCCGCCTTATCGAGGAACTGCGCGGCGCGCGCGTTCTTGTCGTGCATCCGCGCGACGCGGAGGGTGACGCGCTGCTCGATCAGTTGAAGCGCATCGGTTGCAACGTGCGCGGCATATGGCCGCCGCCGGTGGAACTGCCCAACGACGTGGATACGGTATTTCATCTGGTGGAGACCTCCGAGACGCCGGCCTTCGTTGCCTCCGCATCGGAAGGCGGACCGACCTTCGTCGCCATCGTCGACTACGAGAATCCGACGGTGCTGCGGCGGCTTCTCGACAGCAATGCCCACGGCGTCATCAACAAGCCGATCCGGCCCTTCGGCATTCTCTCGTCGCTTGTGCTCGCCCGCTCGATGCACGGTTACACCCGTCGCCTCGAGAGCAAGGTGCAGAAGCTCGAAGAGACATTGAAGGCGCGTCGCGATGTCGACAAGGCGGTGAAGATACTGGTGACGCTAAAGAAGATCGGCGAGACCGAGGCCTATGAATTGATCCGCTCGCAGGCGACGCAGAAGCGATTGTCGATGGCCCAGATCGCCGCGACCATCATCGGCGCGCAGGATGTGATGGCCGGGTTAGGCCTGATCGATGACCTTTGAGACAGTCGGTCAGGCCGGTTGCATAATCCATCATCATCGGTGCCGATAATTCGATCCTGTTACATGATTGACAATACGATCGCATTGCTGCTGTAATTCAAACGTTGGCGATGCTCAACTCACGCGGTTGAGATTGTCACGGCGGCCGGTCGGCCGCTTCCACATCTGGCTATGTAGCCCTCGATTGGTGCCTGACGGCGCTATCGGGGGTTTTTTGTTTTGCGCGCTCCAGGGAGTTTTCGCGATGAATTCGCACGCCTCCAGCGATACGGCGGCCGGATCGATCGTTGTCGCCTGCATCCAGATGCAGCCGGTTTTCGGTAACGTCGCCGCCAATGTGGCGCACAGCCTGGAGCTGATCGATCGGGCGGCGTCGCAAGGTGCCAACCTCGTTGTGCTGCCGGAGTTGGCCAATACCGGTTACATGTTCGCCTCGCGCGAGGAAGCGTTCGGCCTGGCCGAGCCAATTCCCGGCGGACCGTCGGTCGCGGCCTGGGCGGAGCGTGCGGCCCTGCACCGCATGCATATCGTCGCGGGAATAACCGAACGGTCGGGGCCGGATCTCTACAACAGCGCCGTGGTGATCGGCCCCGAAGGTTACATCGGTACGTTCAGGAAGGTGCATCTCTGGAACGAGGAGAATCTTTTCTTTGAGCCCGGCAATCTCGGCTTCCCGGTGTTTCACACGCCGATCGGCCGCATCGGCGTTGCCATCTGCTACGATGGCTGGTTTCCGGAGACCTTTCGGCTCTGCGCGCTGCAGGGCGCCGATATCGTCTGCGTGCCGACCAACTGGGTTCCGATTCCGGGTCAGGCCGAAGGGCGCGAGGCGATGGCGAACATCCTCGCGATGGCCGCCGCCCACAGCAATTCGATCTTCATCGCTTGCGCCGACCGCGTCGGCGTCGAGCGGGGGCAGCCCTTCGAGGGCCAGAGCCTGATCGTAAGTTATACCGGGTGGCCTGTGGTCGGGCCGGCCAGCCGGGACGCGGAAGACATCCTCATCGCCGAGGTCGATCTCGGTGAGGCCCGGCGCAAACGTAACTGGAATGCCTTCAACCAGGTTCTGCGCGACCGTCGCGTCGACGTCTATGACGAGATGCTCGGCTCCGGCGCGAAGCGCAGTTGGTACTGACCCTCGCCTCACACCCAGGAAGTTTCATCAAGCCCTCAGGAGTACCGATCCATGACATTCACTCGTTCCCTGTCGACGCTGCTTGCCGCCGCGGCAGCCATACCGCTCCTCGCCGGTGCGGCGCTTGCCGCAGATACCATCAAGATTGGTGTGCCGGTCGGCCTGTCCGGCGCCAACAGCGTTGTCGCGCCTTCGGTGGTGCAGTCGGCCCAGCTCGCCATCGAGGAGATCAACGCCAAGGGCGGCGTGCTCGGCCGTCAACTGGCGCTGGAAGTCGCCGATGACGCATCCGGCGCGGCCGGCGCGCAGAAGGCGTTCGACAGCCTGGTGTTCCAGAAGAAGGTCGACGTGCTGATCTCGATGGAGACCAGCGCGGCGCGCAACGCGGCATTGCCAATCGTGGCGCGCGGCAAGGTGCCCTACATCTACACGTCGTTCTACGAGGGCAAATCCTGCAGCCCGTTCATGTATGTCAATGCCTGGATTCCCGAACAGCAGGTGCCGCCGATCGTCGACTACTTCGCCAAGGAAAAGGGCGCCAAGAAATTCTTCCTGATCGGCTCGGATTATGCGTTCGGCCGCGGCATGCTCGCCTTCACCAAGGCCTATATCGAAAAGACCGGCGGCAAGGTGGTCGGCGAGGAATATCTGCCGATGGATGGCAGTGACTGGACCTCGGTCATCTCGAAGCTGAAGAGCGCGGCGCCGGACGCCCTGATCACCTCGACGGCCGGCGGGGCGCCGAACGTCACCTTGACCAAGCAGCTTCGCGCTGCCGGCGTCACTCTTCCTTACGGCAACCTCGCGGTTGACGAGGGCACCGCCAAAGGCATGGGAACCGACGCCGAAGGCATCTATCTGTCGGCTTCCTATGTCACCGGCATCGACAGCCCCGCCAACAAGACCTTCCTGGCCGCCATGCAAAAGAAATTCGGTGCCGAATTGAAGACCCCGAACGACCTGTCGGTGCCGGAATACGAAGCGGTTTATGCCTACAAGGCGGCCGTGGAAAAGGCTGGCGGCACCGACGCCACCCAGGTTCTGAAGGCGCTCGCCGAGATCTCGGTGGAAGGCCCGCGCGGCAAGATTGCGATGTCGCAGCAGCATCATGCACCTTTGACGATGTATCTCGGCCAGGTGCAGGCCGACGGTGGGGTTAAGGTCATCAAGAGCTTTCCCAACGTCGATCCGGGCGCGCAGTGCCCGAACCTGAAGTCCTGACGTTGACGGCCGGTGGCGGGAGGAGGCTACTGCCTTCTTCCGCTTCGACCCAACCTGGTTCGCTTTCATGATCACGCTGGTCCTCGACATCATCACCACGGCCGCGATCCTCTTCATCGTCTCCGCCGGCCTGCTGATCGTGTTCGGCGTGATGAAGATCATCAATTTTGCCCATGCCTCCTTCATCACCATCGGGGCCTACAGCGCGCTGGTCGCCTCCCGCCTCGGTCTATCGCCGGTGCTGGCCCCCGCGCTGGCTTTCCTCGCCGGCGGGCTGATCGGGGCCACGGCCGAACGCGTCGTGGTACGGCGGCTTTATGGCCGGCCGCTGGATGCGATCCTGGCGACCTGGGGCCTCAGTATCGTGATCGGCCAATTGGTGACGCTTGCATTCGGGCGCGAGGTGCAGTTCGTACCGGCTCCGATCTCGGGCACTCTGGCGATCTTCGGCGAGGACTATTCGCGCTATCGCTTGCTGATGGTGGCGGCGGCGTTCGTCATCGCCGGACTTTTCACCGGGCTCCTCAACGGCACGCGGCTCGGTCTCTCCACCCGCGCCGTCATCATGAACGAGACGTTGGCCCAGGGACTGGGCATCGACAGCACGCGCGTCCGCCTCATTACCTTCGGCATCGGCTGCGGCCTGGCCGCCGTCGCCGGCGCGCTGATCACGCCACTGGCGAGCGTCGATCCGAATATGGGACTGTCCTGGCTGATCGGAGCCTTCATGCTGGTCATGGTATCCGGTGGCTCACTGTTGACGCTTGGCTTGTCCTGCTTCGTGCTCGGCGGGCTGCAGGTGCTCGCCTCCACCTTCATCAGCCCGATCCTCGGGGGACTGACCATCGCGGTACTTGCAGCCGTGTCGCTTCGGCTCCGCCCGGAGGGATTTGCCCGTGGCTGATTTCGGCTCCGCCCTCAGGTCCACGGCATCGCTTTCGTCGTCGGATATGTCGCACTTGCTTGTTCGTGTTGCGTTTCCCTCCCTCGTCGCGGCGGGTCTGGTCATCGCGGGCCCCTGGATACTCGATACCTATACGTTGAACATTCTTGTCCGCGCTTTTTTCGTCGCGATCGCCGCGCTCACCGTCGACGTGCTGTGGGGCTTCAGCGGCACGCTTACGTTTGGGCAATCTGCCTTTTTCGGCATGGGCGCCTATGCTCTGGCGATCGGCTTCACCCAATTCGGCTTTGGCCCGTGGCAAGCGCTGCTGGCGCTCGGCGCGGCGGTGGGACTAACCGCCGCCGTGGCGGGCTTTGTCGGCTGGCTGTCATTCTACCCGGGGTCCACGCCGCTCTATGCTTCCGTGGTCTCGCTGGTCCTGCCCATCGTCCTGGTCCAGATTCTCTATTCCGGCGGAACGTTGACCGGGTCCTCCAGCGGGCTCGTCGGTTTCGAAAGTTTCGACCTTTCACTTGAGAGCTGGTTCCGGTTGGCCGGAGCAGCCGTCATCGCCACGCTGGCCGTGGCCCGGATAGCGCTCTCCAGCGACGCCGGACGCGTGCTCGGCGCGATGCGCGACAACGACGAGCGCTGCACTTATCTGGGGATCGACACGGCGCGGGTGCGCATCGGTCTGATGGTCGTCGCGGGCGTTGTCGCGGCGCTGGCCGGCTTCGGCTATGTCGGCTTCAGCGGTGTTGCCGCCCCGGAGAATGCGGGTTTCGTATTCGGCACCCAGCTCGTGGTCATGGTGGCGCTCGGCGGACGCGGCTCGCTGGTCGGCGCCGTCGGCGGCGCCCTGGTGATCGAAGTCGCGAGCGCCTACCTCTCGAGCAGCCTGCCCTTCGTATGGGAACTGATCGTCGGCGTCGCGTTCGTCGTGGTCATCGTCGTGCTGCCTGGTGGCCTGTTCGGCAGTCTGCGCGGCGCCGGCATCGCGATCCATCGCCGCTTCGGGCGGGTGCCGGTCCGGACTTCTTCGGCGGTCACTCTGGCTACGCTGGAGCGCGCCGCCGTGGCGCCCGACCGCAACGATGTCGTGGTCGAGGTCGACAGCGTCTCCAGGCGTTTCGGCAGTCTGTCGGTGCTGTCAGGCGTATCGTTCACGGTGCGGCAGGGTGAGCTCGTCAGCATTGTCGGGCCGAACGGCGCAGGCAAGACGACCTTGATCCGCTGTCTCGCCGACGGGCGCGAGCGCTCGGAAGGGACGGTGCGCATTGCCGGGCAGCCGATCAATCGTCTGGCGCCCGACCGTATCGTGGGCCTCGGCCTCGGGCGCAAGTTCCAGACCGCCTCCGTGTTCGAGACATTGAACGTGGCTGATTGCCTGCGGATCGCGCGGGTCAGGAGTGAGCGGCCGTCCTTCATCGGCGTCTCGCCGGTGTTGGCCTTGCCAGCCGCGGCGCGCGCGGTGGTGGAGAGTTCGGGTCTGGCCGAGCGGCTGGGCGAGGAGGCACGCTTCCTCAGTCACGGCCTGAAACAGGCTCTCGAACTCGCCATGGTTCTGGCGCTGGAACCGCAGGTGCTGCTGCTGGACGAGCCGACGGCGGGACTGACGCGTGCCGAGCGCCAGGGGTTCGCCGCTATCCTCACCGGCCTGGTGGCACGCGAACGGCTATGCGTCCTGATCATCGAGCACGATCTCGACTTCGTCCGCCAGATCTCGTCGCGCATTATCCTGCTGCATCAGGGGCGCGTAGCGCTGGACGGCCCGGTGGCGGCCGTCGCCGATGCCCCGTTGATACGCGAGATTTATACCGGGAACACTCGCCCGACGGAGGCGAGGTGACGTCATGACCGCCGCCCTCGAACTCATCAACCTGACCAGCGGCTATGGCAGCTCGGCTGTCGTTCACGGCGTTTCGCTCACGATCGCTCCCGGCGAGATCTTCGCCCTTGTCGGCAAGAACGGCATGGGCAAGTCGTCGCTCCTGAAAACGATTCTTTCGTTTCTGCCGGCATGGGACGGCGCGGTACACATCAACGGCCGCGATGTCACGCGGCTGGCTCCGTTTCGCAAACGCGCGCTCGGGCTTGCCTATGCCGCGCAGGAACAGGCGCTGTTCCAGGACTTGAGCGTGCGCGACAACCTCCGGCTTGGGCTGAGCGACGATCGCGGCTTCGAGGCAAGGCTGGCCGATATCAGCGGCTGGTTTCCCGTGCTCACCGCGCGGCTTTCCCAGCGCGCCGGCACCCTGTCGGGAGGCGAACAGAAAATGCTGATCGTGGCGCGCGGACTGATCGCCGAACCGCGCTTGTTCCTTCTCGACGAAGTGACGGAAGGGCTGCAGCCCTCCGTCGTGGACCGGCTCGCCGAAGTGCTCGCGGCAACGCGGCGCGACCGCGGTACCGCGATGCTGGTGGTCGAGCAGCATCTGTCCTTCGTTCTTGGACTTGCAGATCGCTTTGCCGTGTTCAAGCGCGGCGAAGTGGTGGATACCGGGCCGGTCGACGCCGGTTCGGCCGCGCGGATCGACGAACATATGCGGCTGTGAGGCTCGACGAGAGACGGCATCTCGCGATCGCCCACGCCGCGCCTGCGTGCCTGAAAGCCGTTGAGCATGACCACAAAACAAGGTCCGCCCGGCCAAAGGAAAAAACACCGCCTGTTCGTTACCGGCACCGGGAACACTTTGGCTATGTGGGGATTGTTGAATCTAATACGGAGTTTGAAATTGAGCCAAATACTTGGCCAAATACTGGGACTGAGTCTCGCTCTGCTGCTTTTTGGCAGCGGCGTGTGGGCGAACGTCAGCGGCAGCTCACTTTCCCAAAACAAAGGTGCCTGGGTGTCGCACGCCAGCCGATGATCCCTCCTTGAGGAAGATCAGGCGGGTACCTCCGGGATAGCTGCGGTTCGGCTGGGCTGTTCAGCGCTGGCGTCGGAATCATGTTCGGGAACAGCGTGAGTGACCCCGTTACCGCGACTGGCCTGGATGGCACGTTGAAGCCATACGATCGCGCGGTCGATCCAATAATCGTAAAGCGCCGGATCGGCTTTGGCCTTCTCGCGACAGATCGAAGCCTGGACCAGGCACTCTTCGCGCCGATACATCACGTCACTGATTGCCTCGGCGCAAGCCAGGCCTCGGTCACGGCACTCTCGATAATGTGGCGCTCAACCCTTTTGCATTCTGGACAAGTAAACGTTCGCAAATCCTGGCCAGTGCTGCTCGGTTCAATCGCGGAGAGTTTCATTGGTGAACCGCAGGCCGTGCATTGTGGGCCCTGGTTTTGTTTGTCGAGCATGGCATTGCCTCAGTTCGGCGCTCTGAGTTCTCCGGAAAGCCATCCGACCGCCTTCGATGTGAAGGGGTCCGATGCAATGACGCTGATCTCGACGTGATCGCATTTGGGGCATTCGAACAATCGCTGTTCGAAACCAATTGGCCCCGGTGAAACCCGCTCCAGCATCATTCGGGTTTGGCAACGAGAACAGCGAGGACGCTCGATAGCGGTCAATGATGGTTGTAATCGGGGCATGCTGCCCACCCCTGGATCAGGCGGGAGCGCAAAACTCTCAGTCACCGGTAGATGCCGATAAGGGACGGTGATGGAACCAGTATGCTCTTCCGGATTTCGGAGCGGTTGGTCAATATTGACCACTATCGAAAATTTAACAAATTAGGAGACCGCCGGGAATTCGAGGCCGAAAACAAAGAAGCGGCCGCAGCCTGGGGGGAGCTGAGGCCGCTAATTAGAACGCCCGATGGAGGGGGGCGTGTTCCAGCCGGGTGTTCTCTGCGCTTGACACCGCCAAGCACAGGCGAGTCCAAGCTGCCAAGCCCGCCATCGTTCCGGGATCACCACGAAGTGTTTCGGTTCCATGAGACGCGTCACTTCCGGCGTTGGTACTTTTGAAACATGCCAGGCGCGTTCCATTGCGCGGCATCCCAATTTGCGGAACAGGACATGGCCTGAGGGTATTGGTCCTGCATCACCGCACCGTCTTTCGGCTGCTATCGGTGACTGAGAGTCGATAACGCTCCCGCCTAAATCCAGGTGGAACATCATGACGAGCGCCACTCTCCCGATCCCTGATCACCCGCATTACAGTTTAGCTGAACTGATCGAGAAAAGGCGCGTCATGCTGCGCTATGCCCGCACTTTCCCACCGGGCGCCGAGCGCAATCAACGTCGCCAAATTGCCGTCTCGTTGCGCGCGTTACTCAGAAACAGGAATTGGCTGACAAACAACACAAACCAGGGTTGAGGGCTATGCAGAAATTTTACTTTGACATGAAAGACGGCGTTCCAATGAGAGACCGGGTTGGAGTTGAGTTCAACACAAACGCAGAGGCGATTGCGCATTGTGGAGTGATCGCTCAGCACTTTTACGACGAGAGCCTTACCGACGATCAGGACCTTGAGATATCCGTGGTCAATGCGCTGGGACGTGAGATCCATCGCGAGTTTGTCCACCGGGACAAAGGCCTTTGCGCTTGAATTCGCCGCGCGAGGATCGATCCCGTGGCGGGCAATCTCCAGCTGTCACACCGCAGCGTGCCGAGCGGTGCTAGCTTAGTCCGAGGTTTTGAAGTCACTCAGCGGAACCCCTGGGGGATTGAGGGGCGAAAGGGACCTGTTCACCGCCCAACGCTCGAATGGAACTAAAGGCTTCACTTCCGGGTTATGAAAGAAAAATCGGGAGGATTGTCTCATGGATCAAACAACACGCTGCCCGAAATGCGGAAAACGAATGGTCGCGGTTGTCACTGTCTCCGGCCGCACCGACCTTCAATGCATAAGTTGTGACGACCCAGCGGTGAAATTGGCTGAAAGTCCGCTCATAGCTCCAGAGAAGCCAATTGTAGCGGAACATGTTTGAACGCATCTGATAAATCACGCGGCAAGCCGTACCGTCGCCTTCAAACAACCAAAACCGCAGGCCCAGCAGGGTTGTTGTAGACTACCCCCCTCGCGTCGCCCAATATTTTGGAAAAGCGCGCGGTATTGACCGTCGCGCCCGGGAACTTGGCGAGCATGCCGGTTCCATCATTGTCCCATACCCGCCACCGCCTTCACTGCACCCGCAGATTCCGTCGATTCCCTGCGTTTGTTCGGGACAATGTCGAACGTGACTCCGTCACCTCTGCGCAATCACGGATTGGTGTTGGGCTGATGGAACACCCCGCGAACCTATTCGGATGGGGCACGTTGCCTCTGGAAGGAGAGCACCATGAGCTACGCCGTATTCAGGGATGGCGATCGAATAAGCCGCCCCTTTCAAACCGAAGGAGACGCCTGGGATTGCGCGAACGATGCCGGGTTAGTTGAAAATGTACCGAGCGGTGGTGGATCAGTTCAAGTGCTTGATGGTCATTGTAAGATCAAGTCTTGCGACGCCGAATTTGTGATGCCTGCCAACCTGGCTTAATCGCCGGCCTGACCATACGGCAGAGTTCGAAGGGAAAACCGATGGCGAACCATGATCGCGAAGGCAAGGCAGGTGGTCGAACGTTAGTCGCAATTGGCGCGGTATTCATCTTCGCATTCACACTTTTCGTATGGGGATTCGGAAGTGGAACCCATGTGGCAAGCAATCCTGGACCGAGCGGTATGCCGGAATCAAGCATAGTCAATGAGGTTCCGCCTCCAGCCAGCGGGCCCTCAGGCACGACAACCGGAGCCGCGCGCTAGCGCGATCAATTTGAATTTCGCAATGGCCTGTTATGAGTGAGGCCGCTTACCATATAAGGCATATCACCGCCCCGCCCTCGGCATCGTTCGGTGACAGAGAGTTTTGCGCTCCCGCCTGATCAGAGGGAGCAGCAACATGCCGGACTACCGCGCGTATATCATTGGCTCGAATGGTGAGTTTCAAGAATCGGTTCCGCTCGATTGCGCGGATGACAACGTGGCCATGATGAAGGCCAAGCAATTGGTCGACGGCCATCATGTCGAGCTTTGGCAGCGCACCCGAAAGATAGCCTGGTTCGAGCCGAAAACTGGCCATCCGCAACGCATGTTCCGAGCATGACTGAATTCGTAGAATGGCTCACCGGAACGCATCGGTGCGGCTGCGGAGCCGAATATGGAGTCACGGTGACCGGAGCCCCCACGGATAACGTGACTTGTGAGAAATGCGGTACCCTGATGGACAGGCCAAGCAACGGGAGCTTTCTGACTTACGAGCGCCTGCCGGGGAGCGAACGAACCACCCCTAACGGCGTGCTTGGCAAAAAGTAATCCCCGACATCGGAATAGTGAATGGCCGCCTCAGTCTGGCGGCCTCTTCATTTCACGACCCCTCCCCCAGTTGATAGTCCCTAAAAAACCTGCCGCGCGGCTTCAGCGCCATGCCTCACCAAAGCTGATCAAACCGCATTGTTTGGCCTGCCTGCCGAAGGCAACGGGCGACAGGATTGATTTTTGCCGGATAACCCTTAGAAATTGAGGGAAATAAAGCTCAGGCCTGGAACGCATCGCCAGCGTTCCAGATGTTAAAAAAATAGCGGCAGGTGCCCTTCAAGGCGTCGCCGATCTGGGGAACACGACAGGAGGACGGCTTGGCCGGGGCAACGACACTGCGTGTGCTGCTGCAGAGGGACGGCTGTCTGACGCTTCCCGGCGTCTACGATGGCATATCGGCGAGAGTGGCGGCGAGTACCGGCTTCGACGCGCTTTACATGACCGGCTATGGCGTCGTCGCCTCCGCGCTTGGCGTCGCCGACGCCGGGACCGCGACATTCACGGAAATGCTTGACCGGGTGCGCTGCATCGCCGGCGCCATCAACATTCCCTTTATTGCCGACGGCGATACCGGCTATGGCGGGTTGCTGAATGTCGATCGCACCGTGCGCGGCTATGCGGCCGCCGGCGCTTCCGGCATCCAGCTTGAAGATCAGGAATTCCCGAAGAAATGCGGTCACACCGAATTTCGCCGTGTGATCCCGGCCGATGACGCCATTGCCAAGATCCGTGTCGCGGTCGATGCGCGGCCAGACCGCGACTTTCTGATCGTGGCCCGGACCGACGCGCGCTATGCGGAGGGGATGGATGCGGCGCTGCGGCGGGCCGAGGGATTCCTCAATGCCGGCGCCGATGTGCTGTTTGTCGAAAGTCCCGAGAGCCTCGAGGAATTGCGTCGTATCGCCGAGACCTTCAAGGGCGCGACGTTGCTGGCGAACATGGTCGAGGGCGGCCGCACACCCTATCTGTCGACGAGCGAGCTCGCGGCCATGGGTTTCAAGATTGCGCTTTATCCCGGCTCCGGCTTCCTGACCGCGGCTGGCGCGCTGCAACTGGTTTTCCGCCACCTGAAAACGGCCGGAATAGGCACCGGCAGCGGCGCTCCGATGTTGCCGTTCGCCGACATGAATAATTTGATGGGCTTCCCCGCCGTGCATGCGTTCGAAAAACGCCATGGCCTGGCCGACCGCTAGATCCGGAAGGTTGCAGCCGGAGCAACAGAAACAGGAACACGACATGGCCAAGCGAAACAGATTTGTCCGGGTTGGTTTGGTCCTGAGACTAGCCTTGGGTCTGGCCGCGACGATCGCCGCCTGGAGCGCGCCGGCCGCGGTGGCCGAGACCATCACCGTCACCCATTGGGGCGGCCAGTTCTACGGCGTGCCCTATGCGGTCGCGATGGCGAAGGGCCTGTTCAAGAAGAACGGCGTCGATGTCACGGGCATCCTGACCGCAGCGGGAGGCGGCACCGCGGTCCGCAACACCCTGGCCGGCGGCATTCCTTTCGGCGAGGTCTCGCTGGCGGCAGCGGTCCAGGCCATCAATTCCGGCCAGAAGCTCATCATCATCGGTGCCGGCACTCAAAGCGTGGCCGATCAGATGTGGGTCGTGAAGAAGGATTCAGCCCTCACCGGCATCAAGGATCTCGTCGGCAAACAAATTGCCTATACCTCGCCCGGATCGGTGAGCAACATGCTGATCCTGATGGCGCTGAAGGCCAGCGGCATGACCCAGCAGCAGGTGAAGCTGGTGCCGGCCGGCGATCTCGGCGCCAACATCTCCGCCGTCAGCAGCGGCGCGGTCGATGCCGGCTTCTCCGACGAATTGCTCTACGCGCAGAACAAGGAACTGGTGAAGCCCCTCTTCATGGTGCGCGACGTGATGGACCCGCGCATGATGCAGACCGTGATGATCACATCCGCGGACTATGCCAAAGCGCATCCCGATATCATCACGGGCCTGATCGCCGCCCGCCGCGAGGGGCTGGCCTATACGCTGGAACATCCCGATGAGTCCGCCGACATCACCGCCCGGGCCTACAGCAATCCGAACCTCGACCTGTTCCGGGCCCACATCCACCAACTCATCAAGCTGAACTACTGGAGCGACGGTCAGCTCGATTATCCCAGCATGAACCACATGGTCGAGGGCCTGCAGATCACCGGGCAGGTCAAGGGCGACGTCGACTGGCCGAAATACGTCGACACCTCTTATCTGCCGCCCGATCTGCGTTCCTCACAATGAGCGCCCCGGCCGTGAGCGAGCCGTCGCATGTCGCGCTGAACGAGGTGATCCGTCATTACGAAGGGCCGCCCGCCATCCACGCCCTCGGCCCGATCAACCTGGTGATACGCGGCGGCGAGTTCTTTTCCATCGTCGGACCGTCGGGGTGCGGCAAGTCGACCCTGCTCGACGTGCTCAGCGGTCTGGTTCGCCCGACCGGCGGCAGCGTGCAGTTCGAAGGCAAGGAATTGCACGGCGAGGTTCCCGACGGCATCGGCGTGGTGTTCCAGGAAGATTCGAGCATGCCCTGGCTCAGCGTGCGCCAGAATGTCGGCTTTGGTCTGCGCACCTCCGGCCTTGCGAAAGCGGAAATTACCGAGCGGGTCGATCATGCCGTCAGCTTCATGGGGCTCAACCAGTTCGCCGATCATTATCCAGCGCAACTCTCCGGCGGCATGCGTCAGCGGGTCTGCATCGCGCGCACCCTGGTGCTGCGGCCGCGGCTGATTTTGCTGGACGAGCCATTCGGGGCGCTGGATCAGCAGACGCGGCTATTGATGGGCGACGAATTGCTGCGGCTCTGGCGCGAGACCGGCGCCACCGTGCTGCTCATCACCCATGCCCTGGACGAAGCGGCGATGCTGTCGGACCGGGTCGGCGTCATGAGTGCGCGGCCGGGCCGCTTCATCGACATGGTGGAGACCGGCTGGCCGCGCGACCGCGACAGCCGGATCGTCTCGGATCCGAAATTCGGCGCGTTGACCGCGCGGTTGTGGTCTTCGCTCCGCGAAGAGTCGCTCAAGACCATGGGCCGGGCGGCATGACGCGGCGACGCGCCGTTCTCTGCGTCCGCGTCGCCGTTCTGGCGGCACTGGTGATCCTGCTCGAACTCTGCTGCCGCACCGGCATCATCGATCCCTTGACCGTCATTGCTCCGAGCGACATGGTCGCTTCGATGGTCGATCTGATCGGCTCCGGCGAGCTGAACGAGAGTATCGCGAGCACTTTTTCGACCATCGCGCTCGCCTTCGTGCTGGCGATCGGGCTTGGCACCCTGGCCGGCGCGCTGATCCACCGCTCACCGCGGCTGCGCGATGTCTCGGACCCCTTGCTGGCATCGTATTACTCGGTGCCGACCTTCATCTTCTACCCGCTGCTGGTGGCGCTGCTCGGCCTCGGCAAGCCGCCGCTGGTGGTGCTGGGCGTGCTCTCCGCCGCGCCCGCGGTCATGATCAGCACGCTCTCGGGCCTGGACAGCGTGTCGTCGGTTCTGATCAAGATGGCGCGCGTCCACCGGCTGAACCGGGCACGGACGCTATGGTGGATCGTGTTGCCGGCCGCGCTGCCGCGCCTGTTCACCGGTTTCAAGCTGGCGCTGAGCTACGCCCTGATAGGTGTCATCGCCGGCGAGTTCATCCTGTCCGGCACCGGGCTCGGCTATGCGATTTCCTTTGCCTATCAAAGCTTCGACAATCGCGCGATGTACGGCGTGATGCTGTTCGTGATGCTGGTTGCGGTCACAGCCAACGGGATTCTCTACGTCTGGGAGGGGCGGCTGGCGCGCCGCCGTTCCGCGCGATGAGTGACCTCTCGCTCGAAAATGCGCTCGCCGGGAGCACGTCGCGCCGCCGCATCCGCGCCTTCGACGCTGTCGTGCTGGCGCTGCTGATACTAGCGCTCTGGCAGGCGATCGGCAGTTGGACCAAGGGCGTGGTGGTTTCTCCGCCGCTGCAGACTTTGGTCTATCTGTTCGGTCTGTTGCGCACCTGGATGTTCTGGGATCATGCCGCCGCGACCCTGCAAGCGTTCCTGCTGGCCTTCGCACTGTCGGCGCTGATTGGTCTCGCGCTCGGCCTGATCTTCGGGATACGACGCTTCGCGGGAGAGGTCGCGGAGCCGATCCTCGCGGGCTTCTATACGATTCCGAAAGTCACGCTGTATCCGGTGGTGCTGCTGATGTTTGGCCTCGGCATATCGGCCAAGGTCGCGTTCGGCGTCATGCACGGACTGGTGCCGATGACCCTGTTCACGCTGGGCGCGGTGCGCAATCTGCCCCCCGTGCTGATCCGGACCGCCAAGGTGTTGCGGCTTTCGCCCGGCCGCACCATGCTCTGGGTTCTGGTGCCCGCCTGCCTGCCGGATATCGTCAACGGTCTGCGGATCAGCTTTTCGCTGAGCCTGCTTGGCGTATTGATCGGCGAGATGTTCTCATCGCAGCGCGGCCTCGGATTTCTGCTGGTCAGCGGTATGGCCCAGCACAACGTGCCGCTCTCGACCGCCGTGGTCACCATGATCGTCGCCGTGGCGATCGCGGCCAATACCCTGATGTTGCGCGTCGGCGGGCGGGCCGCGCGCCGCCCGAACCCTTAACCCGCCGGCGAATCGGTCGCGACAGGAGAGACTGCATGGCAAGACCGACGACGATCCTCAAGACGATATTGAATAAGCGCCAGGCGACGATCCTCGCGGGCGCCGCCAACGGCCTGTTCGCACGGATCATCGAGGATCTTGGCTACGAGGCGGTCTATGTCACGGGAGCCGGCGTCGCCAACATGTATCTCGGCGCGCCCGATATCGGGTTGACCACGCTGACGGAAATAGCAGGCCACGTCGCGGCGATCGCCGATGCCGTCGAACTGCCGCTGCTGGTCGATGCCGATACCGGCTTCGGAAATCCGGTCAACATGGTGCGCACCGTGAAGGTGCTGGAACGGGCCGGCGCGGCCGGACTGCAGATCGAGGATCAGGTGTTTCCGAAGAAATGCGGCCATTTCGACGGCAAGGAGGTCGTGCCGCTGGAAGAGATGCTGGCGAAGATCAAGGCCGCCGTCGATACACGTCGCGACGGCGACCTGCAGATCGTGGCGCGCACCGATGCGCGGGCGATCCTCGGCCTGCAGGCGGCGATCGACCGCGCCGGGGCCATGATCGAGGCCGGCGCGGACGTGACCTTCGTCGAGGCACCGACTTCGGCCGAGGAATTGGCGCAGATTGCCGGTGCGCTTTCGGTTCCGCAGGTCGCCAACATCGTGTTCGGCGGCCTGACGCCGGAACTGGGACAGAAAAAATTTGCCGAGCTCGGCTTCGGCTGCGTGCTCTATGCCAACGCGGCCCTGCAGGCGGCGCTCAAGGCCTCGCATGAAGTGCTGGCGGCGCTCAAGCGAGACGGCTCACTCGCCTCCGTCGCCGACCGTCTCGCGGGCTTCGCGGTCCGGCAGCAGACCGTCGCGAAACCCAAATACGACGAACTCGAACGGCGCTATCGCCCTTGATCCCGAAGGCCCTGGGCGGTTACCCCAGACCGATACGCCGCCGCAGTTCCGGCTTGCTGGCGAGGACGTCGGCCAGCCACGGTACACATCGCTCGGCTGTGTCCAGGGCCTGGGCTGACGAGCCATAGCTAACGCCCGAATAATACTGCACCGGCGTCCATTGCCCACCATCTTCGATGTCCCGCCTGAACTCCTCGAATCCGTAGCTGCCATCCGCTCTGGAAAAAATATCCACGCATCGGTCGTGCTCGGAATTTTCGACGCTGACAAAGACGGTCCATGACTTGTCGATGCGCCTTGTCATGGCAGCTTTCCTCTTGTCCCTGGTCGCGCTCCCCATGCCCGGTGCGGGGGAGCCGGGCGGCGCAGGCCGATTGTGGGCGACCGAGGACCGGCGCGGCGATCAGGGCGCAAAATTTTGATTGCTCAATGGGGACGAGGTCGGACGCTGGATGCGAATGAACGGCTTGTTCGCCCCTGTATGGCAGGTATTGCAGGCGCCGGTGAGTTTGTCGAAGGCGGCGGCAAATTTGGCGCTGCTTCTGGCTCCGACCGCCTTTCTCAGTTCCTCGACCGCCGGATCGATGTTGGCCTTGATCATGTCCGCGACAGGAATGCCGTCAAGGGTCGGAAACTGCTTCTCGGCGTCCTCCAGGCCTTCCATGATCTCGTCAATTTCATAGGCCGCGAGGTCCCAGTTATTCGCCTTGCCGGCGAACCACAGCTTGGCATGGCGAAGCTGCGTCGCGGTCATGAATTCGCCAAGACCCGGAGCATAAGGCTCTTTGGCTGGAGGCTCTTTAGCGGACTCGGCGGCTGCGAACACGGCCGAGGCCACGAGGGCGATGCAGGCAGCGACGAGGTGCTTCATTTCACTGTACTCCCCAGAGATCGAAGAATTTCGATTTTCTCAATCCAGACCAAGTATCCAGACGAAGTATCCAGCCCAAGTCCGTGCTCACGGTTACCTGAGAACCCACGAAATTTTTCAACGCGTCAAGGCCGCACCGACCGCGCTCAGCGAATGCCGTCTTCGGAGACCGTTTCCTCGGCTACTTCGGCAACCTGCCTGCTTTCTTCCGTCAGCACCGTCGTTTTCCAGCCGCCTTGCGCGAACCAGCCCACCGAGACGACCGCGACGGCAATCGTGGTGACCGGGAACGACCACCATAGGCCGGAAGTCTGCAGGGCGGTATGTTTGGAAAGAATGTAAGCCAGCGGAAACTGCAGCACGAATTGTCCGAGCAGTGCGATCACCATCGCAAACAACATATTTCCGGATCCACGGAACGCCGAGACGATGCACAGCTGCACGCCGATGCCGCCCCATGTCAGGCACATGATCCGGATGAATTGCGCGCCATCGGCGATGACATCGGGATCATCCGGCACAAAGAACGCCACCAGGGCTGGCGCAAAAACATAGGCCAGGATTCCCACGAGCGAGAGCATGCCGAAGCTGTAACCGGCGCCCAGGATCGTCACGCGCGCCGCGCGCTGGGTGTTTCCCGCCCCCATGTTCTGGCTCACCAGGGTTGAAACGGCCATCGACATGCCCATCGCGGGGATGGTGACGAACTGGAGAATGTTGGTGCCGACGCCGTAGCTCGCCAGTGTCACGGTGCCGAAACCCGCGACCAGAAACGACAGCAGCAGCGGTCCAAGGCCCCGCGTCGACAATTCGATCGATCCGGGCAGCCCTAGGAAAAACGCGCGCTGGATGTAGACCGGATCGGGCCGAAAGTCGCGCCACGACAGCTGGATGCCGTGGCGGCCGTGCAGGAAAATGGCGATCCCCAACAGCGCCGCGAGCCCCTGTGTCGCCAGCGTCGCGAGTGCCGCGCCCATCACGCCCTGCGGCGGCAACGGCCCCCACCCGAAGATGAACAACGGGTCGAGCAGAAAATTCAGCACCACGGTGCCGAGCACGATCAGCAGCGGCGTCCGGGTTTCGCCGACGCCGCGCATCAATGCCTGGAACATGCCGTAAAGGAATACGAAGATAATGCCGACAAAGGATACCCGCATGAAACCGAGCGCGCCGACATAGACATCGGGCGCGACCTCCAGCAGATCGAGCAGATAGGGCGCCAGCGCATAGCCCGCCGCGCCCAGCACCGCCGACGTGAGGGTGACCATCATCATGGTCTGCGCGGCGACATGGTTGACCATGTCCTGGCGCCCGGCGCCCATGTATTGCGCCGACAGCGTCGCTCCCGCGATCCCGAAACCCGCACCCAGCGCGATCACCAGGAACGAGACCGGAAAACTGACCGACACCGCCGCCACCGCGGCCGCGCCCAAGCGCCCGACCCAGAACGCGTCGGTCAGCTGGTAGCCGGTCTGCAGGATATTGCCGAGGATGATCGGGACCGCGAGCCGGATCAGCGCGGTACCGATCGGTCCCTCGAGGAATAATTTTTGTCGATTGGTGCGCATGTCGCCGGCGGTGTTCCCTTGTTACCGACAAGCGGCGCAAGTTGAGCTATGGATCGTTGCGATCGGCGTCGTACCGTCGCGCGGCAGGCTTCAGACGTCGATCGCGTCCTTGATCCGCTTTCGCGTCAGCGGCAGATCGCGCAGACGCTTGCCGGCGGCATTGGCGATCGCATTCGCAATCGATGCGGCGGCCGGACCCTGCCCGGTTTCGCCGCTGCCGAGGAAAGGCAGCCCGGGACGGTTGATGATGTGCACCTCGATGCTGTCAGGCACGGCGTCGAACCGCAGGATCGGATAGGTCTGCCAGTCGATGCTGGTGATTCGGGTATCGTTGAAGGTGACGGCCTCATACAGCGTCCAGCTCATCGACTGCATGATCGCACCCTCGACCTGGTTGATCAGCCCGTCCGGATTGACCACCTGGCCGCTGTCGACCGCCGCCACCGCGCGCACCAGGCGCGCCCGCCCGGTTTCGCGGTTGATTTCCACCTCGGTGGCGATGGCGCAATACGCCGCCAGATTCTTGTACCGCGCAAAGGCAAAGCCGAAGCCGCGACCCTGCGGCGCTTGCTGGCCCTTCTGCCACCCAAAACCTTGCGCGGCCTTCTCGATGACCTCGCGTCCGCGCCGATCGTCGAGATGCTTCAACCTGAATTCGACGGGATCGGCACCGGCGGCGATCGCGAGCTCGTCCATGAAACTCTCGATCGAAAACACATTGTGGTAGGCGCCGAGCGCGCGCATCGCCGAAATCCGCACCGGCATCGCCGGGATGAAATGGTGCATCACATGGGCGTTGGGAAACGTATAGATCGGAATCGCGTTGCGATCGCCGCCGCCTTCCGGCAGCGGCAGCGGTTTGGCCGGCGGCACCGCGAAAGGCTGCGCCATGTGCTGGGCCGCCAACAACGTGCCGGCGCCCCCCGGCCGCATCGAATGGGTGTTGCTCCAGACCTCGAAATTCCAGTCCGCGATCGCGCCGCTATCGTCCAGCGACGCCTTCAGTTTGGTCACCATCGCCGGCCCGAACGGCTCCCAGCTGTGCTCCTGCTCGCGCATCCATTGCACGCGAACCGGCACGCCCGGCAGTTCGCGCGCGATCAGCGCGGCGTCGGCCGCGGCGTCATCGGCGCCGTTATGGCCATAACAGCCGGAGCCCTCGACATGGATCAGGCGGACCTTCGCCGGCGGCACCCGCAACATCTCCGCGATGCCCTGCCGATCGGGATAGACCCCCTGGGTGTGGGTCCAGACCGTCATGAGGTCATCGACGTAATGCCCCACCGCGCAGGACGGCCCGATCGAGCCATGCGATTGATAGGGCCGCGTATAGCTGGCCTCAACGGTCTTCTGCCCGACAGCCGATGGATTGCTGCGCTGGAAGATGGTCGAATCCTGCGACGGCAGGCCGAGCAGCACGCGCGCAATATCCTCCTGCTTCGGCAGGCCGGCGGTCTCCTGCCATTTCGCGGCCGCCGTTAGCGCCCGCATCGCCTTGATCGCCCGGAATTCCTTTTTGGCGGCCACCGCCAGAAAATTGCCGCTGCGAATCACCTTGACGACACCGGGCATGGCTTCGATCGATGCCGTGTCGCACTCCGTCAATTGGGCGCCATAGCTCGGCGGCCGCACCACACGGGCATGCACCATGCCGGGCAACCGCATGTCCTGCACATAGGCAGCACCTCCGGTGACCTTGGCCGGAATATCGACGCGTGGCACCGGCTGGCCCACCACCGTGTATTTCGCCGGGTCCTTCAGCTTCGATTCCGGCTGCGCCTGGACGTGCAACATGTCGCCTGCCACCAGATCGCCATAGCTGAGGCGCTGGCCATCGGGCGCAATCACGGCGCCATTTTCGGTGCGAAGATTTTCGGCCGGCACATCAAGACGCCGCGCCGCCTCCGCCACCAGAAGCGCGCGCGCCTGCGCGGCCGCATTCTGGATCGCGGTGCCGCTGTCCTGCATCGAATGGCTGCCCGCGGTATAGCCCTCATTGGCGGTGCGGCTTGTATCGGCGGTGATAACTGTCAGCGACTTGAAGGGAACGTCGAGCTCTTCGGCCGCGATCTGCTGAAACGCAGTTTTGAAACCCTGGCCGAGTTCGGCCTTGCCGGTGAACACGGTAATGCTGCCATCGGCATCGATGCGAACCCAGGAGTCCAAAAATGGCGTATCCTTGAGGCTGCCGATCCACTTGGGGGGGTGCGCCGTCGCCGGCGCGGCTTGATCCTGCGCGAAGGCATCCGTCAGCGAGAAGCTGACGATCAATGCGCCGCCGCCCGCGAGCACTTGACGGCGGTCAATAATACCTGGTGCGTTGTTTGGACCGTTCATTGAGCGCTCCCCTCGGTTGTCGTGGAGAGTTCAGCCGTGTCCATCAGCCTCGCGGCGCGATGCACCGCGCGCAGAATCCGCATATGGGTGCCGCAGCGGCACAGATGCGGCTCCAGCTCGGCACGAATCTGCTCGTCGGTCGGTTTGGAATTTCGCAGCAGCAGCGCCTGCGCCCGCATCATCATGCCGGCGATACAGTAGCCGCATTGCGCCGCCTGCTCTTCGATGAAGGCACGCTGGATCGGCGCCGGCGCGTCGATGGTCCCAAGCCCCTCGAGCGTCGTCACCTGCTTGCCTTCCAAAAGAAGCAGCGGCGTCACGCAGGACAGCACCGCCCTGCCGTCGACGATCACCGTGCAGGCCCCGCATTGACCGAGCCCGCAGCCGAATTTGGCGGCATTGAGCTTGATGTCGTCACGCAGCACATAGAGCAGCGGCGTGTCGGGGTCGGCGTCGATCTGGTGATCGTGACCATTGACCTTCAATGTCATCATGGCTTGTCTCGCTGCATGGGATCGGCGGGGCTGTTGTGTGCTGGCGGTGTCTGGAGAAATACGGTCTGCGTCCGCCTCGCATCCTCGATCGTCTTCTCAACGCCGGTCCATGCCGGTTGGTTGCTGAACCGGGAGCGCAGATAGTTCAGGACGGCTGCAACCTGATCGTCGGTCATGGCGTTGGCGAAACCCGGCATGATCGGGCTGCGTTCTCCCTCCACGGGCCGAATGCCCGCCAGAATGATATTGACCGCATTGCGCGGGTCGGGGCCGCTGATGGCGGTGCTGAGGCCGAGATTGACCCCGCCATAGGGCAGCGGCCTGCCGGTCTCGTGGCAGGTCGCGCAGGCCGCGGCGTAGATCGCAGCGCCGGCTGTTTCGGCTTGGCCCGGCGGAACCGTTGGCGACTTGATTTGCGCCAGCACCTCGTCGCCCCGGCGGATGTGATCCGGCGTCGGCGGACCGAACACGCTGGTCATATAGACCGCGATCGCATGCACGTCCTTTTCATCCACCGACGACAGGTTGCTGACGACTTCCGCCATCGGTCCGCGCGCCACGCCGTGATCAGGATGCCAGCCCTGGCGCAGATAGGCGAACAGCGCCTCGGTGTTCCACGGCACCGGAGACGGCGACCGTGCATTGATCGCGTAGGCGTGCCAGTTGTCGACGTCGCCGCCGGCAAACGACGCGCTGACGCGTTCGGCGCCCAGCGCATTGCGCGGGGTGTGGCAGGCGCCGCAATGCGCCAGCCCCTCGACCAGATAGGCGCCGCGATTCCATTCCGCGGTTTGCGTGCCGTCCGGCTGGTAGGTCCCGCGCCGCAGGAACAGCAATTTCCAGCCGGCGACGACAAAACGCTGATCGAGCGGGAACGCAAGCCGGTTCGCGGGTGCGGCGGCGTGCACCGCCGGCCGCGTCATCAGATACGCGTAGAGCGCCTGGTCATCCTCGTCGGTGACATTGGTGAAATGGTCGTAGGGAAAGGTCGGGTAAAGATGCGCTCCGTCGCGATCGACTCCCGACCGCATCGCGCGGCGGAAGGCCATCTCCGACCAGCGGCCG
>NZ_JBEKCZ010000065.1:0-27952 GCF_050014615.1 Bradyrhizobium sp.
ACGCCGAAAAGCTGCGGCAGATCAGGGCCAATTTCGACGATGCCGCGATCAAGCCCTATCTCTCGCTCGACCACATGATCGATGCCGCTTTCGACTGCGCGACCCGCTTGTTCGGCGTCAGCTTCACCGAACGCAAGGATATTCCGGTCTGGCATCCGGACGTGCGGGTCTGGGAGGTCAGGGATCGTGCGGGCCGGCACAAGGCGCTTTTTTACGGCGACTACTTCGCCCGGCCCTCGAAGCGCTCCGGCGCCTGGATGACCTCGCTGCGCGACCAGCAGAAGCTCGACGGCGACATCGCTCCTCTGGTGATCAATGTCTGCAATTTCTCCAAGGGCGCCGACGGCGAGCCTTCGCTGCTGTCGCCGGACGACGCTCGTACCCTGTTCCATGAATTCGGCCATGGCCTGCACGGGATGCTGTCGGACGTGACCTATCCCTCGCTGTCGGGCACATCCGTGTTCACCGATTTTGTCGAACTGCCCTCGCAGCTGTACGAGCACTGGCAGGAGCAGCCGCAGGTGCTGCGGCAATTCGCCAGGCATTACCAGACCGGCGAACCGCTGCCGGACGATCTGTTGAAGCGCTTCATCGCCGCGCGCAAATTCAACCAGGGCTTTGCCACCGTGGAATTCGTCGCCTCGGCGCTGATCGATCTCGAATTCCACACCCAGCCGGCTGCCGCCAGCCGGGATGTGCGGGCGTTCGAGCGGGCCGAGCTGGAAAAAATCGGGATGCCGGCGGAAATCTCGCTGCGGCACCGGCCGCAGCAATTCGGCCATATTTTTTCCGGCGATCATTATGCGTCGGGCTATTACAGCTACATGTGGTCCGAGGTGATGGATGCCGACGCGTTCGGCGCCTTCGAGGAGGCCGGCAATATCTTCGATCCCGCGGTCGCCAGGCGCCTGCATGACGACATCTATGCGTCGGGCGGCTCGCGCGATCCGGAAGACGCCTATGTCGCGTTCCGCGGCCGCGAGCCGGAGCCCGATGCGCTGCTGCGCCGCCGTGGCCTGCTCGAAACCCCCGAAGCGGCCTGACGTGAGGGGCGGCCTGACGTGAACCCGGCGATCCGCCTGCTATGGGGCTTGCTGCTGCTGGCCGGCGCGCTGGCGCTCGGCACGGGGACAGCGCAGGCGCATCCGCATGTCTGGATCACAGCGACCAGCGAGCTGATCTATGCCTCCGATGGCTCGATCACAGGCGTGCGGCACGCCTGGACCTTCGACGACATGTTCTCGACCTATGCGCTGCAGGGCCTGGAGACCAAGACCAAGGGCGTCTACAGCCACGAAGAACTGGCGCCGCTGGCGCAGACCAATGTCGAATCGCTGAAGGAATTCGGCTTCTTCACCTTTGCCAAGGCCGACGGCAGGAAGCAGAAGTTCGAGGAGCCGGTCGACTATTTCCTTGAGTACAAGGACACCAGGCTGACGCTGCATTTCACGCTGCCGCTCAAGATGCCGGTGAAAGCCAGGGAGCTGGTGCTGGAGGTATTCGATCCCGAATTCTTCATCGACTTCACCTTCGCCGACCAGGATCCGGTCCGGCTGGTCGGCGCCCCCGGCGCCTGCCAGATGAAATTCCAGCGGCCGAACGACGGCTCAGCCAATGCGAAGATGCTCGGCGAGCAGAATTTCACCAGCGGCGACAATTCGAACTATGGTGCGATGTTCGCCAACAAGATCATGGTGGAGTGTCCGTGAAGCTTCATCAGCGGACATCGCAAGGATGGAGATTCCGAAACTTGCCAAGTCCGCATATCGGAGCAGTGACGGCAGTCGTTCCGTGAAATCCGTGGCCCCAGCAGCAGACGCCGCACCTGACTTCGCGGTAAACTGGCAAGCCATCTATTGCCGTTCGAAATTGGCCCAAAGGCAAAACCTGCCCAAGGCAAGGTGAAAAACACCTGCCTGATATCCGAGGAGACGCCATGAAGCTCCCGCGTCGGGGTTTTCTGCATCTGGCCGCGGGCGCTGCCGCATTGCCGGCGGTTTCGCGGATCGCGCGCGCGCAGAGCCATCCGGCCCCGCCGCCGTCGCAGTCGCCCGTCCGCCCGCTTGCGGAAAGGCTCGCCGCCTATGCCGACGGCCTGCACTATGACGATATCGACGCCGCGACGGTCGAACGCGTCAAGACCCACGTGATCGATACCATCGGATGCGGCATCGGCGCCTTCGACGAGAAGCCGGTCGGCATTTGCCGCGACGTCGCGCTTGGCGCCGGCGGCAACGCCACCATTATCGGCACCGACCGGCGCACGACACCCGACCTTGCCGCCTTCGCCAACGGTGCCGCGTTCCGCTATTTCGACTTCAACGACACCTATGTCGGTCGCTTCTCGGTTCATCCCAGCGACCATATTGCGGCATGTCTGGCGGTGGCGGAGGCCGAGCGGGCCAGCGCCAGGGAGCTGATTACCGCCGTTATCATCGCCTATGAGGTGAACTGCCGGCTGGTCGACGCCCTCGACATCACGACGCGCGGCTGGGATCCGCCGGTCATGAGTCTTCCGGCCGTGGCGCTCGCGGCGGGAAAGCTGATGAAACTCAAGCCCGCGCAACTGACGCAGGCGGTCAATATCGCGGTCAACGACCATATCCCGATGGCCCAGACCCGGGTGCAGACGCTGTCGGACTGGAAGGGCTTCGCCGACGCCGAAGCCGCGCGCAATGCGGTATTCGCGGCCCGTCTGGCGCGCGGCGGCCTGACCGGCCCGGCTCCGATTTTCGAAGGACAATCCGGCTTCTTCAAGCAGGTGTCCGGCCCGGGGGACGTCGACCCCGATACATTCGGCCGGCGCGATATCCCGTTCCTGATCCATCGCTGCGCCATCAAACCCTATCCCGCTGTGATCTACACCCAGACCGCCATCGTGGCCGCGATCGAGGTGGCCAGGGAAGTGGGATTGCTCGATCGCATTGCCGCGATCGAGATCGCAACCACACAGCGCGGCTATCAACGCACCGGCAGCGAGGCTGAAAAATGGTCGCCCAAAACCAGGGAGACCGCCGACCACAGCCTGCCCTACATCACGGCGCGCGCGATGTTCGACGGTGACATCACCAATGACAGCTTCGCGCCGGAACTGTTTGGTGATCCACGCATCCTGGCCTTCATGCAGAAGATCAAAGTCAGCGAGGACCCCAATCTCACCGCGCGGGTCGGAGCCGCGCCCACCCGCGTGACGGCGATCCTCGCCGACGGGCAGCGGATTTCGCGCGAGGTGGATTATGCCCCGGGTTTCGCCGAACGGCCGATGAACCGATCCGAGGTGGAACGGAAATTTCGCGGCAATGTGGGCCAGCGCTGGCCACGGGAGCGGACCGATGCCATCCTGCAGGCGCTGTGGGGGCTCGATCAGACCGACGATCTGTCGCTCCTGCTCGGCCGGCTTTCGATGCAGACAAAACCGTGAACCGCCGCGCTGGTGGCACCACATCCAATCTGGAATGGCAGGAGACCCGCATGAGCTATCTCAGGATCGCGTTCGCTGCGGTTGCTTTGTTGGCAGCGATGCGCACCTGCGGCACCGCGGATGCCGCCGACATCAGGGTGCTGTCATCGGGCTCCTTGAAAGCGGCGCTATCCCAACTCCTTCCAGATTTTCAAAAATCATCCGGCAACACGGCCATGATTGAATATGGCCCGGCGGGCGCCATTGCCGGCCGGATTGCGAAGGGCGATGCCGCGGATGTGGTCATCGTATCCAGATCGCAGCTGCAAAAGCTTGCAAGTAACGGCAAGGTCGTCGCGGGGAGCTTCGTCAACATCGCCGGAATCGCGCTCGGCGTAGCCGTGCGCAAGGGAGCGCCCAAACCGGATATCAGCGATGTCGAGGCGTTCAAACGAGCTTTGCTTGCCGCCCGGTCGATCGGGTACCGCGATCCGGTAACCGGTTCAACGTCCGGCATTTACACCGCGAGCCTGCTGGAACGGCTCGGCCTGGCCGAGGATCTGAAGCCGAAGCTCAGACCCGACAGATCCGAGGGCGATGTTCCCGAGAATGTCTTCCTGGGGGTTGCACGGGGTGAAATCGAAATGCAGATCGGCCAGATCACCGAAATCATTCTCGCGCCCGGCGTCGATCTGGCGGGTCCGCTGCCCAGCGAGATTCAGAACACCACGGTCATGGCCGCCGGTATCACCGCGACCAGTAGAGAGCCAGACGCCGCCAGGGCATTCATCAGCTTTATATCGTCCGCTCCTGCCGCCGCGGTCCTGAAGGCCAGCGGATTCCTGCCGGCCAATCAGGATTGAGGCTTGTCGGTTGACCCTTGTAACGTGTTTTTAGACAGCACCCGACGCCGGCCCATCAGGCCGATCGCAGCATCGAGCTTTGCGCAGGGAACAAGGCTCGTAACTTCTCGGGCGACATCGGACGGGCCAGGAGAAAACCTTGTGACAGGTCGCAGCCGAGTTCCTGTAACAGCTGGTCGTGCTCGGTGGTCTCGACGCCTTCCACAGCCGCCCGTAAGCCGCAGGCCTGGACCAGCGAAATCATGCCGCCGATAAGCTCTCGTCGCTTGTCATGTTGCTGCAGGAAGCTTCGGTCGATCTTGATGACCCTGCAGGACAATTGCTGAAGATAGCTCAAATTGGCATTACCGGATCCAAAGTCGTCGATCCACAATTCCACGCCGAGGGCTTTCAGCCCCAGCAAAGTCACGCGAACGCTGTCGGATCCTTCGAGGCGCAGGCCTTCGGTCAGTTCCAGGACAAGCCGTCGGGGAGGGAGTCCGGTATGATCGAGAATTCGTGCGATGGTCGTGACCAGCGTCGGCTGTTCCAGACTAAGAGGGGAGAGATTGACGCTGACTTGGACGGAGTCGGGCCAGGTTGTTGCTTCTTGGCACGCGCGCGACAGCACCCACTCCGTGAGCGGCCCGATAAAGCCGCTGTCCTCGGCTGCAGGGATAAAGTCGATCGGCGAAACGGGTCCCCGCACCGGATCGTTCCAGCGCAACAGCGCTTCGCAGGCAACCAGCCGTCTCGTCGCTGTTTCGTAGATGGGTTGGTAATTCAGATTGAGATGCCCGGCATGCATGGCCACGCGCAGGTCATTGGCGAGGTTGGCGGCATCCCGCAACATCTGCATTCCGGACGACTCCTGCCGCCGCTTTCGCGACGGCAATGGAAGCAGCGATTCCTGATCGGTCTGATGGGTCAGGTAATGGTCAAAAAGGCGTGGCACCCCAAGACCGGCGCTTTTGGCTGCGTAAAGGGCTTTGTCGGCCAGCGACAGGATGGCTTCAGGCTCGTTGGCATGGGCCGGTGTGCAGGCAATTCCGATGCTGACGCCGACGCTGGCCTCACCAAACCCGTCGAGCAGGTAGTTGCCGCTCAGCGTCATGGTGATGCGTTGTGCGGTGGCGACCGCTTCGGCGGCCGAAACGTCCAGCAGAAGCACGGCAAATTCGTCGCCGCCCAATCGGGCGGCTGTGTCGCCTTTGCGAAGATCGGTCAATATCCGCCTGCCGACTTCCTTCAGCAGCAAATCGCCGGCAGCGTGGCCAAAACGGTCGTTGACGTCCTTGAAACCGTCAAGGTCGAGGCAAAGCAGCGCGCGCGGGCTATCTTCGCGCGCGGTAGCCAGGGCTTCATTGAGCCGTTCGTTGAACAGCAGCCGATTGGGAAGTTCAGTCAGGACATCATGCTGTGCGAGGAACTTGATACGGGACTCCGAGCGGCGTCTTTCCGTGATGTCTTCATAGGTGCAAACCCATCCACCGTCCTCAAGCGGTTGGTGGTAGATCGCAATCAGGCGGCCATCACCTAACTCCTGGAGAAAGGTATCGGGCCGGCGCCGGTCTATCTGCGCCTTCCGCTCGCGATAAAGATCGTCGACCGTGCGACCCGGATAATTGCCGCGGGCGCAACTGTCGGCGAGGATGTCGTAGAAGCGCATTCCCATGCGCAAGGTCGACATCTGCTGATGGTAGATCCGGCAGAACTGTTCGTTGACAAGTTGCAGGCGGTCTTGCGCGTCGTAGAGACAAATGCCCTGGGGCATGGTCGCGATGGCCTGCTCGAAACGCTGGCGAAACGTGCCGGGCGGAGCAAAGCGCCAGGACAGATCGTACCACACGACGGAAGCGAGCCGGGACAGCTTGCGGTGAACCGCATCCAGCTTCCGAATATATTTAATAAATATGGGCGGCATCGGGATGCAAGCCTGCGGGCGCGATTGCTCAATGCTCCATCTGATCATGAAAGGCTTCTGATTTGCTTAAACGTGGTTGGTTGAGGGAATGGGACCCCTCGCGCTGCGAGCGTAAAAACGAGGCAGATCTCGCGATCTGCCGCATTGGAGGCCTTGAGTTGGTTGAATGCTGTTTCTTTCTTAACCCTCAGTACAAGTCCGCTTTACCCCGAGGAACTGCTTGATGGATGATGAGCCCGTGTTTTTCGGGTGCGGTGATTTGGGGTGCGTCGAGCACCCGGCATTTCCCACACCCTCTGTTGGGCGGAAGTTTCATGCACAACCCGGGCGCATTGCGCCGCGGGAGGCGGAGGTGTGTCTGATGCATGCGAACGCGCCATGCCATCGTCGTCCCCGCGAAAGCGGGGACAGGCAGCAGGGGCTACGCGAAAGTCGTTGAATAGCGTCTCTCAAAACAAACGGCACGGCGTATGGGTCGCCGCTTTCGCGGGGACGACATTTTAAAGCCCGTTCTACACCGGCCAGAAGCCACGCAGCATCGGCATGAAGAATATCGCGATATTGATCGCGAAGCCGATGTTCCAGAGGATCGAGCGCAGCCGGGGGCGGTCGCCGAGGTAGGTGAAGACATAGGCGATCCGCACGATCAGAAACAGCACCGCGAGTTCGTTGATCAAATTCTGCGGCGCCGCGCGGAATTCCGCCAGCAACACCGCGGCGGCGAAGAACGGAAAGGCCTCGATGCCATTCTGATGCGCCCCCAGCGCGCGGGCGCGCAGTGGATCGTCATAAAATGCGGGGTCGCGCGGCCTCGAATTATTGTAGCGGCGAAATCCGATCCATTTGATCGGAACGATTGTCAGCAAATAGAGCATCACGGTAGCGAAAACACACCACTCGGCGACTGTCATGGCTTCCCTCGACGCGCGGTCTTTTTGTTGGAGCAGGATCGTTCCAGATCGTGCCCGGATGGGTGACAGTATCGAAACACCCATTATCTTGACAAGGTTGGTCCAACGCGCGAAGCCAGTGACATCATGACAACGGTCGTATCCATCGAAAGCGCAAGGGTTGCAGCCGAGGCGAAACCGCAGCGGGTCGGCGTCCTCCTGGTCAATCTCGGCACTCCCGACACCGCGGATACCAGGGGTGTTCGGGTTTACCTGAAGGAGTTCCTGTCCGATCCCCGGGTGATCGAAAACCAGGGGCTGCTGTGGAAGCTGGCGCTCAACGGCGTCATTCTGCGCACCCGCCCGCGCCGCAAGGCGCGCGACTACCTGAAGATATGGAACACGCAGAACAACGAATCTCCGCTCAAGACCATTACGAGGGCGCAATCCGAGAAGCTTGCCGCGGCGATATCGGATCACGACCACGTCGTGGTGGATTGGGCGATGCGCTACGGCAACCCATCCATCAGGTCAGGGATCGACGCCTTGACGGCGCAGGGCTGCGACCGGCTGCTGGTGGTGCCGCTCTACCCGCAATATTCGGCGGCGACCTCCGCCACCGTGTGCGACGAGGTGTTTCGCGTGCTCGGCGACATGCGCGCGCAGCCGACGCTGCGGGTGACGCCGCCTTATTACGACGATCCCGATTATATCGAGGCGCTGGCGGTCTCGATCAACGCGCATCTGACGAGCCTGCCGTTCCAGCCGGAGCTGATCGTGGCCTCGTTCCACGGCATGCCGCAGAAATACATCGACCAGGGCGATCCCTATCAGGCGCAATGCGTCGCGACCACCGACGCGTTACGCAAGCGCATGGGGCTGGATTCCTCGAAGCTGATGCTGACATTCCAGTCGCGTTTCGGCTTCGACGCCTGGCTGCAGCCCTACACCGACAAGACCATGGAGAAACTGGCGAAGGATGGCGTGCGGCGCGTCGCCGTCGTCACGCCCGGTTTCTCCGCCGATTGCCTGGAGACGCTGGAAGAAATCGCGCAGGAAAACGCCGAGATCTTCAAGCATAATGGCGGCGAGCAATTCGCCTTCATCCCCTGCCTGAACGACAGCGATCCCGGCATGGATGTCATTCGCCAGCTCGTGCTGCGGGAGCTCCAGGGCTGGATATAAGGGCTGGATATGACGGCGACCGCCGACGAGGTGATCGAATAATATTCACCTTCCATCAGGTCGGGCGTTTTCCTCAAGCCGACGAGCCACTTGCCGCGTTGGGACCGCGATCGTCTGGAACCCGGCAAACGAATACATAGCTAGTTGGTGCAAGAACCTGGTGCAGGAATCTGGTGTAAGAACGGCCGGCTGAACCGGCGCTGTGGCTCCGCCGACAAAATGCAAGCGGCCCCCCCTGAAATAGCTTGTGGCGGGGAATTGGTGCGGGCGCCGTCGGTCCCGCCTTGGAGGATTTATGACCGGTTTCGATATTTTCGCGATTGCGCTTGTTCTCCTGGTTATTTTCACGCTGTTTGCCGGCATCAAGACCGTGCCGCAAGGCTATGACTGGACCATCGAGCGGTTCGGAAAATACACCCGCACACTGGCGCCGGGGCTGAACATCATCATCCCCTATTTCGACCGCGTCGGTCGCAAGATGAACATGATGGAGCAGGTGATCAGCATCCCCGAGCAGGAAGTGATCACCAAGGACAACGCCACGGTGACGGTTGACGGCGTCGCCTTCTTTCAGGTGTTCGACGCCGCCAAGGCGAGCTACGAGGTCTCCAATCTCAACCAGGCCATCATCGTGCTGACGATGACCAATATCCGCTCGGTGATGGGCGCGATGGACCTCGACCAGGTGCTGTCGCATCGTGACGAGATCAACGAGCGATTGCTCCGGGTGGTCGATGCCGCGGTCTCGCCCTGGGGATTGAAGGTCAACCGCATCGAGATCAAGGACATCGTGCCGCCGGCCGATCTGGTGGAGGCGATGGGTCGCCAGATGAAGGCCGAGCGCGTCAAGCGCGCCGACATTCTTCAGGCCGAAGGCCAGCGCCAATCGGAAATCCTGCGCGCCGAAGGCGCCAAGCAGGGCCAGATCCTGCAGGCCGAGGGCCGCCGCGAAGCCGCGTTCCGCGATGCCGAGGCGCGCGAACGTTCCGCGGAAGCCGAGGCCAAGGCGACACAGATGGTCTCTGAAGCCATAGCAAAAGGCGACGTCGCTGCGCTGAACTACTTCATCGCCGACAAATATATCAAGGCGTTCGGGCAATTGGCTGAGTCACCGAACCAGAAGATCATCATGCTGCCGATCGAGGCGGTCAGCATTCTGGGATCGCTGGCCGGCATCGGCGAGATCGCCAAGGCCACCTTCGGCGAGAGCGCGATATCGGCGCAGGCCGCCGCGCGCCGCGCCTCGGTACCGAGCGCCGGCGCCAGCGTCGTTCCGCCGGTACCGCCGCCGGGCTAGAACTTGCTGCGGGATTAGGGGAACCATACCATGAGCGAGATGTTTTCCACGCTGGGCACCTGGAACTGGCTGATCTTCGGGATCATCCTGATGGCGCTGGAGCTGCTGGCGCCCGGCGTCTTCCTGTTCTGGCTCGGGCTCGCGGCCCTGCTGGTCGGGCTGTTGTCGTTTGCGTTCGATCCTTCGTGGCAGTTGCAGATCTTGATGTTCGCGATTTTCGCCGCCGCCGCGGTGCCGCTGTGGCGGCGCGTCGCGCGCACCAATAGCGCGGTCAGCAAGAGCAATCCTTTTTTGAACAAGCGCGCGGATGCGCTGGTCGGCCGGGTGTTTACGCTGGAAAAGCCGATCATCGACGGCGCAGGCACGGTGCGGATCGACGATACGATATGGCGCGTTGCCGGTCCCGACACGCCGGCCGGCAACCGGGTCAGGATCGTGCAGGCCGATGGCGCGAGCCTGACGGTGGCGGCGGCCTGAGTCCGGATTGGGTTGGCGCTCAGCCGGGTTTGCGCGTGCGCCATCGCTCGGCAAAGCGATAAAGCGGCAGGAAGTTTTCCTGCAATTCCCGGCCTTGGGCCGTGAGGCGATAGCCGTCGCCGGGAATGAGTTCGACCAGGTCGGCCTGCCGCAGATCCGACAAGCGGGCCTGCAGCACCGTCGGCGAGGCTTCATCGCAGGCGGTGCGCAGGGCGCGCGAGGTCAGCGATCCCTCGCGAAGTTCCCACAATATCCGCAGGCTCCAGCGCCGCCCGAGCAGGTCGAGCAGTGCCATGATCGGCCGGCCCGTGCGTGAGCCGCGCACCGCGCGCTTGGCCGGGGGTTTGGTCGGTTTCGACATCGGATTTCCCATATCTCGCGTCTCGTCGTTCATCTTCTTGTTTGAGCATGATCTCCGCGCAAACGCCTCTGGCGTTTGTCGCGAGGGAAAACCGGTTCCCACTTTTCCGGATCATGCTCTGGTATCTTGCGGTATGCTACAGATAATGTAGCATGTCGCTACGTTTATTGTAGCACAGGAGCAGGCCATGTCGCGAATTGCCGGACTTGAACCGCCTTATGCACCGGAGATTCAGGCGCAGTTCGACCGCATCATGCGCGGCGCCCCGCCGCTGATGCTGTTTCGGGTGGTCGCTTCCAACGCGCGGGCCTGGGAGAAATTCCGCGCCGGCAGCCTGCTGGACCGCGGCCCGCTCAGCCTGCGGGAACGCGAAATCGTCATCGACCGTACCTGCGCGCGGACCGGATGCGAATACGAATGGGGCGTGCATGTCGCCGCCTTCGCCGAAGCCGCGCATCTGACCGCCGAGCAGGTCCGCGCCACGGTGCTGGAGGGTGCTGCCGCGCCCTGCTGGTCGCCAGGCGAGCAGGCGCTGATCGCGGCCGTCGATGCGCTGCATGTCAGGGCTACGCTCAGCGACGACGAATTCAAGGCGCTGTCGGCGCATTACGACGATGCGAAGATTTTCGAGATCATCCTGCTGTGTGGTTTCTATCGCACCGTGTCGTATCTGGCGAACGGGCTGGATTTGCCGCTGGAGGAGAAGGCGGCGCGGTTTCCGGTGGCTTAGCCGTCATTCCGGGATGGTCCGAAGGACCAGACCTCAGATGCGCAATTGCGCATCGGGGAATCTCGAGATTCCGGGCTCGATGCTTCGCATCGCCCCGGAATGACGACAAGACTACACCACGCCCGCGCGCAATATGTCGTGCAGATGGATGATGCCGACCGGCTTGCCGGCTTCGGTCACGATCAGGGCGGTGATCTTCGACGAGTTGAGAATTTCCAGCGCTTCGCTGGCGAGCAAATCGGGGCTGATCGTCTTCGGCTGTTTGGTCATGACGTCATCGACCAATGCCGTCATCAAATCTGGCCGCAGCATGTGGCGGCGCAAATCGCCGTCGGTGACGATGCCGGTGATCCGCCCGCTGCTATCGACGATGCCGACACAGCCGAAGCCTTTCGAGGACATCTCGACCAGCGCGTCGGACATTCTGGTTCCCTGCGGCTTCAGCGGCACGGTATCGCCGGTATGCATCAGGTCGCGGGTATATTTCAGCATGGCGCCGAGCTTGCCGCCCGGATGCAGCACGCTGAAATCGACCGAGGTAAAGCCGCGGCCCTCCAGCAGCGCGATCGCCAGCGCGTCGCCCAGTGCCAGCAGCATCAGCGAGGAGGTGGTGGGCGCGAGGTTATGCGGGCAGGCCTCGCGGGCCTTCGGCAGCGTCAGCGCGACATCCGCCGCCTTGCTCAGGGTGGACTCGCCGTCCGCGGTCATCGCGATCAGCGCAATCCGAAAGCGCTTGGCATAGGTGATGAGGGTCTTCATCTCCGGCTGCTCGCCCGACCATGACAGCGCCAGGATGACGTCGTCGGCGGTGATCATGCCGAGATCGCCATGGCCGGCTTCCGCGGCGTGGACGAAGAACGCCGGCGTGCCGGTGGAGGCGAAGGTCGCCGCGACCTTGCGGCCGATATGGCCGGATTTGCCCAACCCAGTCACGATCAACCGCCCCTTGGCGTTGCGGACGAGTTCGACGGCGGCGGCGAACGACGTGCCGAGATCGGCTCGAAGCGCGGCCGAGATCGCGGCGACGCCGCCGGCCTCGGCATCCAGCGTACGCAAGGCCGACTGGACGGCTTCGTTCGCGTGATCGGTCACGGATGATTTTGCCATCAGCGGTTTCGACTTGGCCATATCTGCTTCCAGGGAGGTGGGCGTCGTTGGTTGCCCGGACCCCTCCTTAGCATGGCCAAACCGGGGAGGCGACGCGGGGGCCGGTTCTCAACGGCTCATTAACCATAATTGTTTTAACTCCGTTAACGACGTTTTCCGGGCGGCCTGTTCGCTGGCCTGGAACCCATTCGCCAAGCGTATGAATTCGTTGGGGTATTTCCATCGTGATGTCGGGTCCAGCCACGGGCCGCCGCAAGCGCGCAGTGACGTTGCGCGCGCTATTGGCATGCCTGGCGCTGGTCGCGCTTAATAAGTCTCCGGCGGTGGCCCAAACGGTGACGCCAGACCTGTTCCGGCCGGTCCGCGACGGCTTCCTGGCACCGCAGGATTCGCCGCTGCGCAAGGTCAACGACAAGACCGGCGGCAACGCCGCCGATCCGACCGATCCCGCCAACGACGCACAACTCAACGACAAGGACACGCCCGCGCCGTCGCGGATCGGCAGGATTCCGACCTACGGTCTTCCCGCCGCCAGTGGTGCTGCGGATTCCGGCTTCGACTCGCTCAACCGCACGCGCAAGAAGCCGAAATTCTATCCGGGCCAGGCCAAGCCGAAGCCGCCGGCAGGGCCCGGCAGTCCGGCGGTGACGGCGGCGCCTGCGAATCCGAACGGCCGGGTGCGGCTGTCGATTCCGCCCTCCGAGACCGCCAACAAGACGCCGCTGCCGCCTTCGATGGCCGGCACGGTGGTCGGCCAGCCGCCGCGCAAGCGCCTCAAGATCGACGACGACCCGTTCGGCGCGGTCGGCGATTATGTCGGCAGCTTCCTGGTCAAATCGGCGGTCGAATTGCGCGGCGGCTATGAAACCAATCCCGGCCGCCTGCCGCAGCCGGTGGGCGCGCCGTTCTGGGCGGTGGCGCCGGAATTTCTCGCGGTCTCCGATTGGGAACGCCACGCGCTGGTCGCCGACCTCAGGGGATCGTTCACCGGTTACGGCAACAGCCTGCCGCCCACCATCGATGGCGCGATTTCGCCGGCGCCGACCAATGTCAGCCGGCCGGATTTCACCGGGCATGTCGATGGCCGTCTCGACGTCACCGAAGACACCCGCATCACCTCGGAGGTTCGCCTGCGTGTGGCCACCGACAATCCCGGCAGCCCGAACATCCAGGCCGGTCTGGCCAGCTATCCGGTCTATACGACGCTCGGCGGCACGTTCGGCATCGACCAGAATTTCAACCGCCTGCAGCTCTCGGCCGGGGGCACCGTTGATCGCACCGTCTACCAGGACTCCACGCTGACCGACGGCACCACCTCGACCAATGACGATCGCAACTTCAACCAGTATGGCGGCGTCGGCCGGGTCAGCTACGAACTGACGCCGGGGGTGAAGCCGTTCGCCGAAATCGAGGGCGATACCCGCGTGCATGATCTGCAGTTCGACCGCTCCGGCTATCAACGCAATTCCGACGGCGGCTATGCCAAGGCCGGCACCTCGTTCGAATTCTCGCGGCTATTGACCGGTGAAATCTCGGTCGGCTTCGCCGAGCGCAGTTATGTCGATCCCCGCCTCGACCGGCTGCAGGGCCTGCTCACCGCGGCCTCGCTGACCTGGACCGCGACGCCGCTGACCACGGCGAAATTCTATTCCACCACCTCGATCGACGAGACCATCGTGCCCGGCGTCTCCGGCGTGCTGACGCATCTCTACACCGTCGAGGTCGATCACGATTTCCGCCGCTGGCTCACCGCGATCGGAAAATTCACCTACGGAACGCTCGACTACCAGGGCGACGGCCGCAATGACAAAACCTATTCGATCGAGGGCGACCTGATCTACAAACTGACCCGCAATTTCTGGATCAAGGGCACGCTGCGCCGCGATATTCTCGATTCCAACTTCGTCGGCTCGAGCTCGGCCTCGACGGTGGTGATGCTTGGGGTGAGGCTACAGAATTGAGGGCGCCGTTGCTCGCTAAGGCGTCATACCCCGCGAATGCGGGGTATCCAGTACGCTGCGGCTTGGCGGCCTATCACTGGTAGCGCTGGAATACTGGATCACCCGCTTTCGCGGGTGATGACGGCGGTGAGTGTTGCGATGCTTGCCGACTTATACGAGATCTACCGCGGCAAACTCGTCGTCCCCATCAGGAACTGATCGATCGCCCGCGCGCAGAGCCGGCCTTCGCGGATCGCCCACACCACCAGCGATTGGCCGCGGCGCATGTCGCCGGCGGAGAACACGTTCGGGCGCGAGGTCTGATAGTCCGCGGTGTTGGCTTTCACATTGCCGCGGGGGTCGAGATCGACGCCGAGGGTTTTCAGCAGGCCCTCATGCACCGGATGCACGAAGCCCATCGCCAGCAACACCAGCTGGGCATCGAGGTCGAATTCGCTGCCCGCGATCGGCTTGAACTTTTCGTCGACCTGCACGCAATGCAGTTTTTGCACCTGGCCGTCGACGCCGGAGAATTTCTGGGTCAGCACCGCGAATTCGCGGCGCGCGCCCTCGGCCTGGCTCGACGAAGTGCGCATCTTCAGCGGCCAGTTCGGCCAGGTCAGTCCCTTGTTCTCATGCTCGGGCGGTGCCGGCATGATTTCGAGCTGCGTCACCGATAACGCGCCCTGCCGGAACGACGTGCCGATACAGTCCGACCCGGTATCGCCGCCGCCGATCACGACCACATGCTTGCCGCCGGCGAGAATGTCCTTGACGCCGCCGAGCGGCTCCTCGGAGACGCGGCGGTTTTGCTGCGGCAGGAAATCCATCGCGAAGTGAATGCCCTGGAGATCGCGGCCGGGAATCAACAGGTCGCGCGCGGCCTCCGCGCCGCCGGTCAGTGCCAGCGCGTCATAGTCGTTGAGCATCACCCGCGGATCGAGCGCGCCCGGCGCGGTGCCGCCGACCGGCGAGCCGTAATGGAACGTCACGCCCTCGGCTTCCATCTGCGCCACGCGGCGGTCGATGATGTGCTTCTCCATCTTGAAATCGGGAATGCCGTAGCGCAGCAGGCCGCCGGCCTTGGCGTATTTCTCGAACAGGTGCACGTCGTGGCCGGCGCGCGCGAGCTGCTGCGCGCAGGCCAGGCCCGCCGGGCCGGAACCGACGATCGCGACCTTCTTGCCGGTCTTGGTCGCGGCGATTTCCGGCTTGAGCCAGCCATTGTCCCAGGCGCGGTCGACGATGGCGCATTCGATGGTCTTGATGGTGACGGGGTTGTCGTCGATGTTGAGCGTGCAGGACGCCTCGCACGGCGCCGGGCAGATGCGGCCGGTGAATTCCGGGAAATTGTTGGTCGAGTGCAGGTTGCGCGAGGCTTCTTCCCAGTTGCCGCCATACACCAGATCGTTGAAATCCGGAATCTGGTTGTTGACCGGGCAGCCCGGCGTGCCCGGCGCCACCGAGCCGGTGCCGTGGCAATAGGGAATGCCGCAATTCATGCAGCGCGCAGCCTGGTCGCGGGTGTCCTTTTCGCTTAAGGGGATGACGAACTCACGATAGTCCTTCACGCGCTCCGTGGCCGGCGCGTATTTGCGATCGTGCCGGTCGATTTCCAGAAAACCTGTTACCTTGCCCATTAAAACCAGTGCCCCTGAATTCTAATCTGGTTCATTCCGGGATGCGCCGCAGGCGCAGACCCGGAATCTCGGATGTCATTTTGCGGGATTCCGGGTTCGCGCTGCGCGCGCCCCGGAATGACGCGTGTTCAAGCCCCGATCGCGATTTTCGGTTCGGCGTCGGCATTCGCCTTCATTTCCTTCAGCGCGCGGCGGTACTCCACCGGCATCACCTTGCGGAATTTCGGCAAATAAGTCTTCCAGTCCGCGAGAATATCGGCGGCGCGCTTGGAGCCCGCCAGTTTGGCGTGGCGGGTGATCAAAATGTGCAGCCGCTCGACGTCGGATTCGAGCAGGTTCTCGAACACATCGACCCGTCCGTGGGCTTCGAGATCGCCCGACTGATGGTAGGTGTTCTCGTTGATCATCTCTTCCGACAACACCGGTTCGAGCTCGACCATCGCCATGTTGCAGAGTTTGCCGAAGTCGCCGGCCTCGTCCAGCACATAGGCGACGCCGCCGGACATGCCCGCCGCGAAGTTGCGTCCGGTCTTGCCGAGCACCACCACGATGCCGCCGGTCATGTATTCGCAGCAATGATCGCCGGCGCCCTCGACCACGGCGACCGCGCCGGAATTGCGCACCGCGAAGCGCTCGCCGGCGATGCCACGGAAATAGCATTCACCCTCGATCGCGCCATACATCACGGTGTTGCCGACGATGATGGATTCTTCCGGCACGATGCCGGAATTGCGCGGCGGCTTGACGATGATGCGGCCGCCGGACAGGCCCTTGCCGACATAGTCGTTGCCTTCGCCTTCGAGTTCGAAGGTGACCCCGCGCGTCAGCCACGCGCCGAACGCCTGGCCCGCGGTGCCCTTGAAGCTGACCTGGATGGTGTTGTGCGGCAGGCCGGCGTGGCCATAGATCTTCGCGATCGTGCCGCCCAGCATCGCGCCGGCGCTGCGGTCGGTGTTGTTGATCTCCATCTCGATCTTGACCGGCGCGCCGCGGTCGATCGCCGGTTGCGCCTTCTCGATCAGCGTGCGGTCGAGCACGGCCTCCAGATGATGGTCCTGGGCCTGGGCGTGATAGATTTTCTGGCCGGGCAGTTCCTTCTGGCGCACGAACAGCTTCGAGAAGTCGAGCCCCTTGGCCTTCCAGTGCGCCACCAAAGTGGACTGGTCGAGCATCTGGGTCTGGCCCACCATCTCGTTGAAGCTGCGATAGCCGAGCGCGGCCATGATCTCGCGGACTTCCTCGGCGACGAAGAAGAAATAATTGATGACGTGCTCGGGCTGGCCGGTGAAACGCTTGCGCAGCACCGGATCCTGGGTCGCGACGCCGACCGGGCAGGTGTTGAGATGGCATTTGCGCATCATGATGCAGCCGGCCGCGATCAAAGGCGCGGTGGCGAAGCCGAATTCGTCGGCGCCCAAAAGTGCGCCGATCACGACGTCGCGTCCGGTGCGGAAACCGCCATCGACCTGGACCACGATGCGGCTGCGCAGCCGCTCGCGCACCAGCGTCTGGTGGGTTTCGGCGAGGCCGATTTCCCACGGGCTGCCGGCATGCTTGATCGAGGTCAGCGGCGAGGCGCCGGTGCCGCCCTCAAAGCCGGCAATGGTGACATGGTCGGCGCGCGCCTTGGCGACACCGGCGGCGACGGTGCCGACGCCGATTTCGGACACCAGCTTGACCGATACCAGACCGTCCGGATTGACGTTCTTGAGATCGTAGATCAGCTGCGCCAGATCCTCGATCGAATAGATGTCGTGATGCGGCGGCGGCGAGATCAATCCTACGCCCGGCGTCGAATGCCGCACCCGCGCGATCACGGCGTCGACCTTGTGGCCGGGCAACTGGCCGCCTTCGCCGGGCTTGGCGCCCTGCGCCATCTTGATCTGCATCATGTCGGCGTTGACGAGGTATTCGGTGGTCACGCCGAAGCGCCCCGACGCCACCTGCTTGATCGCCGAGCGCATCGAATCGCCGTTCGGCAGCGGCTTGAAGCGATCGCTTTCCTCGCCGCCTTCGCCGGTGTTGGATCGGCCGCCGATCCGGTTCATCGCGATCGCGAGCGTGGTGTGGGCCTCGCGCGAGATCGAACCGAACGACATCGCGCCGGTGGCGAAGCGCCTGACGATGTCCTTGGCCGGCTCGACCTGGTCGAGCGGCACCGGCTTGCGCTTCTCGTCTTCGGCGCTCTTGATCCGGAACAGGCCGCGCAGGGTCAACAGCCGCTCGGACTGCTCGTTGAGGATTTTCGCGAACGCCTTGTAGCGATCGAGCGAATTGCCGCGCACCGCGTGCTGCAGGGTCGAGACCGATTCGGCGGTCCAGGCGTGGTCCTCGCCGCGGGTGCGATAGGCATATTCGCCGCCGACATCGAGCGCGGTCTTGTAGACCAGGGAATCCCCGAACGCGTCGGCGTGGCGCCGCGCGGTTTCCTCGGCGATTTCGGCCAGCCCGACGCCTTCGACGCGGGTGTGGGTGCCGACGAAATACTTCGAGACGAAATCGGCCTTCAGCCCGACGGCGTCGAAAATCTGCGCGCCGCAATAGGACTGATAGGTCGAGATGCCCATCTTCGACATCACCTTCAACAGGCCCTTGCCGATCGACTTGATGTAGCGCTTGACGATTTCATAATCTTCCAGCGCCGCCGGCAGCCGGTCTTTCATCGCGATGATGGTCTCGAACGCCAGATAGGGATTGATCGCCTCGGCGCCGTAGCCGGCGAGGCAGGCGAAATGATGCACCTCGCGCGGCTCGCCGGATTCGACGACCAGCCCGACCGAGGTGCGCAACCCGGTGCGGATCAGATGGTGATGCACGGCGGCGCAGGCCAGCAGCGAGGGGATCGGAATCCGGTCCGAGCCCGCCATGCGGTCCGACAGGATCACGATGTTGATGCCTTCGCGGACCGCGGCTTCGGCGCGCGCGCATAATTCGTCGAGCACCTGCTCGAGGCCCGCGGCCCCGAGGCCGGCATGGAAGGTGGTGTCGAGCGTGCGCGACTTGAAATGGGTGTCGGCGATCTCCGAAATCGACCGGATCTTTTCCAGATCGGCGTCGGTCAGGATCGGCTGGCGCACTTCGAGACGCTTGTTGCCGGCGACGCCCTGCAGGTCGAACAGGTTCGGCCGCGGTCCGATGATGGAGACGAGGCTCATCACCAGCTCTTCGCGGATCGGGTCGATCGGCGGGTTGGTGACCTGCGCGAAATTCTGCTTGAAATAGGTGAACAGCGGCTTCGGCTTGTCCGACAGTGCCGAGATCGGCGTGTCGTTGCCCATCGAGCCGTTGGCCTCTTCGCCGGTCGACGCCATCGGCGTCATCAGGATGGTGATGTCTTCCTGGCTGTAGCCGAAGGTCTGCTGCCGGTCGAGCAGCGGCAGGTTCGAGCGCATGCCCTTGGTCGGCGCATCCGGCAACTCTTCCAGCACGATCTGGGTGCGGTCGAGCCATTCGCGATAGGGATGCATACGTGCCAGCGACGCCTTGATCTCGTCGTCGGGAATGAGCCGGCCCTGTTCGAGGTCGACCAGCAGCATCTTGCCAGGCTGCAGCCGCCATTTGGTGACGATCTCGTCCTCTGGGATTTTCAGCACGCCCATTTCGGACGCCATCACGATGCGGTCGTCTGATGTCACGAGATAGCGCGCCGGCCGCAGCCCGTTGCGGTCGAGCGTGGCGCCGATCTGGCGGCCGTCGGTGAAGGCGATCGCGGCGGGGCCGTCCCACGGCTCCATGATCGCGGCATGATATTCATAGAACGAGCGGCGCTGCTCATCCATCAGGGGATTGCCGGCCCAGGCTTCCGGAATCATCATCATGACGGCGTGCGGCAGCGAGTAGCCGCCCTGCACCAGGAATTCGAGGCCGTTGTCGAAACAGGCGGTGTCGGACTGGCCTTCATAGGAGATCGGCCACAGCCGGCTGATGTCCTTGCCGTACAGTTCCGAATGCACCGAGGCCTGCCGCGCCGCCATCCAGTTGACGTTGCCGCGCAGCGTGTTGATCTCGCCATTATGCGCGACCATGCGATAGGGATGCGCCAGCGACCAGGCCGGGAAGGTGTTGGTCGAGAAACGCTGATGCACCAGCGCCAGCGCGCTCTCGAAATCGGGCTCGTGCAGGTCGGGATAGTAGCTGCCGAGCTGGTCGGCGAGGAACATGCCCTTGTAGACGATGGTGCGGCACGACAACGACGCCGGATAATAGCCGGCGAGACCGCGGTCGCGGCGCTGATAGATCGCCTGCGAAATCGACTTGCGCAGGATATAGAGCCGGCGTTCGAAATCGTCGGCGTCCTTGATATGGGCACCGCGGCCGATGAACACCTGCATGTTGGCGGGCTCGGTCGGCTTGACGGTTTCGCCCAGCGATGAATTGTCGACCGGCACATCGCGCCAGCCCAGCAGCGTCAGCTGCTCGGCCTTGATCTGGTCGGTGATGATGCTCTGGATGACTTTGCGCCACGCCTTTTCCCTCGGCATGAACAATGCGCCGACCGCGTAGTCGCCGGGCTGTGGCAGCGTGAAGCCGAGTTCTTTGGTCTTGCGCGCGAAGAAAGCATGCGGAATCTGCACCAGGATGCCGGCGCCGTCGCCGGCGCGCGGATCGGCGCCGACCGCGCCGCGATGTTCGAGATTGCACAGGATGCTGATCGCGTCGGAGACGATCTGATGCGACTTCTTGCCCTTGATATTGGCGATGAAGCCGACGCCGCAGGAATCTTTCTCAAGGCTGGGATCGTACAGACCTTCAGCGGGCGGGCGCCAGGTGTGCTCGCGCATCGGCTCTACGTGCGGCGTCTCAGCGTGCAGAGGCTCGGCCGGTTTGGAAGCCGGGGCCGCCGACAGCGCATCTGCCACGATGTTTTCGCGCTCGAACTCCGACCCGCTCATCTCAGTCCTCTCAATAAGGCTAAGGGCCTCACCGTCGTCGGCGCACCTTGGGCGTTTGCGGCACCCACCGGGCCACCGCTCGTCCTCCGCGAGCCGAAATTTCTTAAATTCAGGCCCGGGCGTTCAGCGTGTCCCGAACGGCCGTGCCCTTAATCTCTTGGCATCTCGACGCCAATTTCGCGTTGCAATCCCTGTGCCGGGTTTGCGACCGCAAATTGAGACAGCGCTGCTGTCCTAACCACGACCATGCCAAATTTTTTTCTATCACACAAGCGCGTGAAAGTCGCTGGTTCCCCGGCATATAGCCGCCGGGATCATGGCGGTCGCCTCGCCCCGGATTTGAAGCAAACGCGCCGCGATCCGGCCCAAGGACCGCCGGATTCAGCAACCAGGTTTCAGCTGGGACAAAAGAGCGCAAACGCTCTGGGGTGTCGGGGCATGACAGGAGCGAAGGGTGATGAAGCTGTTCACAGGATGGGTCCTATCCGCCGGGTTGGTTCTGGTGGCCGCGACCGCGCATGCGCAAGGGGTGGCGCCCGGCGGAACCGCCAGCTCGCCGTATATGGCGGTCTCCGACGTTGATGGGCCCTATGCGGCGATGCCGCCGGAAGCCCCGGCGCCGGGCTACGGCTACGGCCCGACCTTGCTGCCGCCGCGCGAGGTCTACACGGTGGTCCGCGAGAACGGGTTTTCGCCGCTTGGCGTGCCGCAGCAGCGTGGATTGTTTTACGTGATTGCCGTGATCGATCGCGGCGGCGATGACGGCCGGCTGGTGATCGACGCCCGCAATGGGCGGATTATCCGCTTCATGCCGGCGTACCGGGTGGGCAACAATTCCAATGAGGGCGTTCCGTTGAACTACGGACCAAGCGGCCCGCTGCCGCCGATGAGCAATTTGAGAGAGGTGCCGCGGCCACCGGCCTCGGTGCCAAAACTGGCGAGCCGCACGCCGTCGGTGCCGATGCCGAAAGCGTCACCGCCCCGCGTCGACGATGTGAAGCCGCTGGCCGCCAAGCCCGCTCCGGAACCGGTGCAGCAGTCGGCCGCGGTGCAGGTGAAGCCGGACGCGCCGGCCGCACCGAAAGCCGCCGCCCCCGCGCCCACCGAGGCGAAGCCCGCCGCGCCGCAGATCCAGCCGACCCAGGAGATGCCGAAGGTGCAGGGACTGGAGTAGCGACGAGAATACTCAACGGGTCGTCCCCGCGCATGCGGGGACCCATACGCCGTGTCCTATCGATAGGATGATGAGGGTAGAGACCTTCAACAACGATCAACTTCGGTGGTTATGGGTTCCTGCGTTCGCAGGAACGACAAAGTAAAAACGCCCCGGCAGATCGGGGCGTTTTCGTATTCAGGGTCTGGCGCTGCCCCGTCAGCGGCTACTCTTTTCGGCCGGCGGCCGCCAAAATCAGATCGGCGATCTCTTTGGGGTGAGACACCAGCGACAGGTGACCTGCATCCAGCTCGATGGTGGTCGCATTCATGCGCTTGGCCAGAAATCGCTCCAGGTCGGGATTGATGGTCTGATCCTGCTTCGACACCGCATACCATGACGGCTTCGAGTGCCAGGCCGCCGCGGTGGTTCGTCCAGCGAACAACGAAGCCGCCGTCGGCTCCTGCACGGCATACAGCAGCTCAGCTTTTTTGGGCTCGACGCCATTGGCGAAATATTTGAGGAAGGATTCCTCGGACAGTTGGGTGAAGCCGTCATGCACCTGGACGCCGGCACGGACCGCCCCGGCGGGGAACTTGCCGGAAAGCGCGACGAAGTCCTCGCCGGCGTCGGGGCCGCGCGCGGCCACGTAGACCAGTGCGCTGACCTTTGGATCAGTCCCGGTCTCACTGATCACGGTGCCGCCCCAGGAATGGGCGACCAGCACCGTGGGGCCATCCTGCAGCGCCAAAGCGCGGCGGGTCGCGGCGACGGAATCTTCCAGCGAGGTCAGCGGATTTTGCACGGCGGTGACCTTCAGGCCCGCGGCCTGAAGATAGGGAATAACCCCGGCCCAGCTCGAGCCGTCGGCCCACGCCCCATGCACCAGGACGACATTTTTCGCCTCAACCGGCGCTGCGGTCTGGGCGTTTGCCGCGAATGGGCCGAATGCGCCGGTGAGCGCGGTGACGGCCAATGCCATGGCGAGCCGAGATATCTTCATCGAACCAACTCCGTTATTTCCGTGTTTGCGTAAAGCTCCAGGGAATTTCGGCGGTGGGGTGGGCAACGTTACGAGGCCTCACGGTTCTGTGTATTGGGCTTTGCTGACGACAATAAAAAACGCCCCGGTTTCCCGGGGCGTTTTCGCATTCAGCCAATATCTGCTGAAATCGAACCGTTGTTTAAGCGGCGGCTTTCTCGGCCGAGTTGTCGACCACCAGCGGCGCCGGTGAGGTCGAGGCAATCGGAATGTTGCGGGGCTTCTTGGCCTCGGGAATCTCGCGAACGAGATCGACATGGAGCAGGCCGTTCTCAAGCGAGGCGTTTTTCACCGCCACGAAATCGGCCAGCTGGAACGCCCGCTCGAAAGCGCGCGCCGCGATGCCGCGATACAGCACTTCGGACTTGTCCTGGCCGTTCTCATTGGCGGATTTCTCGCCCTTGATCGTCAGCGTGTTTTCCTTCGCGACGATCGAAAGCTCGCCCTGCGAGAAGCCGGAGACCGCGACGCTGATGCGGTAATTGTTCTCGCCGGTACGCTCGATATTGTAGGGGGGATAGCCGGGGCTGCCGTCCGCAGTGGCCTGATCGAGCAGGGAAAAGAACCGGTCGAAGCCGACGGTGGAACGGTAAAACGGGGTCAGGTCATAGGTACGCATGGGATAGTCCTCCATTGAGCGACTGATTAAAGGAACCCGCCCGCCATCGGGCCGGGCTTTCGTCTTTGTGCAGCCTCGGTGATCCGGTTCCCCGAAACACTGGTAGCGGCCTGCACGAAGGTGATATGGGAGGGGCAAAGGCGCGTTCAAGAGACGGGAACGTTGCCCTTTTTTGACGCTGTCACCCTTGCCCGCCCTTGATTTCCAGCACCTTTCACCTATCCGGTCCCGGCCATGACGCTCGTCTCGATTCCCGCCAATCCCGTTCCGGAAAACGTCGTCTCCGGCATGATCACGACGCCGGATGGTGCCGAATTGCGGTTTGCGCGCTGGGCGCCGCCGGCGGGCCGCAAGGGGACGGTCTGCGTCTTCACCGGCCGCAGCGAGCAGATCGAAAAATACTTCGAGACGGTGCGCGATCTGCGCGACCGCGGGTTCGCGGTGGCGATGATCGACTGGCGCGGGCAGGGCCATTCGTCGCGGCGCCTGCGCGATCCGCGCAAGGGCTATGTGCGCGATTTCTCCGATTTCGAAGTCGACGTCGAGACCTTCGTGCAGCAGGTGGTGCTGCCGGATTGCCCGCCGCCCTATTTCGCGCTGGCGCATTCGATGGGCGGTGCGGTGATGCTGCGAGTCGCGCATGCCGGCAAGCGCTGGTTCGACCGCATGGTGCTGTCGGCGCCGATGATCGATCTGCCCGGACACCGCACCTCATTCCCGGCGCGCGCGCTGTTGCGTGTCCTGCGGCTGGCCGGGCAGGGCGGCCGCTACATCCCCGGCGGCAGCGATGCGCTGACCGGGGCGGATTCCTTTGTCAACAATCCCCTGACCAGCGATCCCGTGCGCTATGCCCGCAACGCGGCGATCATCGAGGAGGATCCGACGCTCGGCCTCGCCGCGCCGACGATCGCCTGGGCCGATACCGCCTTCAGCGCGATGCATGGTTTTCGCGCCGCGAACTACCCGCTGGAGATTCGCCAGCCGATCCTGATGCTCGCCGCCAGCAACGACACCATTGTCTCGACCGCGGCGATCGAGGAGTTCGCCTATCATCTGCGCGCCGGCTCGCATCTCGTGATCGCCGGCTCGAAACATGAAATCCTGCAGGAGCAGGACCGCTACCGCGCGCAGTTCTGGGCCGCGTTCGATGCCTTCGTGCCCGATGCCTTCGTGCCCGGCACGCCGCTGTTCAAGTGAGGGATGAGCACCGCTTCAGGCGCGCTCGATATTGTAGATCGCGCTGCCGATCAGGTAGATCCCGAGGAAAATCATCGCGATCAGAAACCAGCGGCGGAAGGTGTCCGGCTGCATCCGCGTCCGCACCGCCTGGCCGATGAACATGCCGGCGAAGGCGGCGGCCATCGCGATCGTACCCGGCAGCGCGGTGGCGGCACTGAACAAACCGGCGCTGGTGAGGTTGAAGGCCAGCGCCAGCGTCGCGACGGTGAAATACACCCCGAGCGCCTGCACCAACTCGTCTTTCTCCATGCCGATCGCCTGCATGAACGGCATCGACGGGATCACCTGCACGCCGGTGGCGGCGGAAATCACGCCGGTGATCACGCCGACGATCCCACCGATCCACTTTTCATTCGACCTCGCGACACTGAAACCGACTTTGCCAAGGCCGATGGCCGCATAGATCATGAGCAGGACGCCGAGAATGACGGTGCCGTAGCGCGCATAGGGGCCGGTCAACATGTCGCCGTTCAGCCAGATGCCGAAGGCGGTGCCGACCATCAGCGGCCACATCCGCCGGATGATGTCGCGCAGATAGGGGCCGACGAAGGTCTGCCAGATATTGGTCACGATCGCGGGCGCGATCACGATGGCGAGCGCCTGCGACGGCGGCATCGTGACCGCGAGCAGGCCCATCGACACCGTCGGCAGGCCCAATCCGATCACGCCCTTGATGAAACCCGCCAGCAGGAACGCCGCGGCAATGAAAATCAGGAGAGGTTCGGCCATCACGTCACATTGACCGATCCGCGCGATCGGCACAATCTGGAGCTTACAGACCAAGCCTTCGGCTATGACGAAGGCAGATGGTTGCGGGAACCGCCATGCGTTTCGATCTGGTTGACCTCCAGCTGTTTATCGCGGTGGCGGACAGCGGCAGCATCACACAGGGGGCGCTGCGCGCCCATCTCGCGCTGGCGTCCGCCAGCGCCCGGATCAAGGGCCTCGAAGCCGCCCTTGGCACCGTACTTCTCAAGCGTCGCCGTCGCGGCATCGAGCTGACCGCGGCCGGCGAAAGCCTGCTCGGTCATGCCCGCAGCATCATCCATCATGTCGATGAGATGCGGGGCGATCTTGCGGCCTATGCCAGCGGCGCCAGGGCCAGCGTGCATCTGCTCGCCAACACGTCGGGTCTGTCGGAACATCTGCCGAAGGCGCTGGCGACATTCCTGCGCGAACATCCCGATATCAGCCTCGATGTCGAGGAGCGCGAAAGCACCGACATTGCAGCGGCGATTGCCAGCGGCGCGGCGGATCTCGGCTTTGCCGCCGAGCATGCGCTGCCGGCTCATGTCGAGCGGTTTTCATTCGGCGAGGATCGCCTGATGCTGGTGGCGCCGCGCCGCGGGGATTTTGCCGGCCGGCGCCAGATCGATTTTGTCGAGGTGACGGATCGTGACTTCGTCGGCCTGACCGGTGCCACCGCGCTTCAGGTCCATATCGCCAAGCACGCCGCGCAGCTCGGCGTGCGCTTACGCGTTCGGGCCCGGTTGCGGGATTTCGATGCGATCTGCCAGATGGTGGCGGCCGGCGTCGGCATTGCGGTGGTGCCGGAAGCCGCCGCGAAACGCTGCGCGCAAGCGATGCCGATCGCGATGATCAGGATCCGCGACGCCTGGGCCAACCGCAAGCTCGTGATCTGCGCCCGCAGCTTCAAGACGCTGCCGCGGCCGGCCAAGCAATTGGTCGAGCACCTGCGCCGGCTGGCGCTGCGCTGAATCACTTCGACGTGTGACTTACTTCTCCGTCACCAGCCCGGCGTCCTTGATCACGCCAGCCCATTTCTCGATTTCGCTGCCGATGAAGTCATGGAAATGCTCGGGAGTGTCGCCGACCAGCGTGGCGCCCTGACTGGCGAGCTTTTCCTTTACCTGCGGATCGCGCATGGCCTCGACAGCGGTTTTGTTGAGGATGGCGACGATCGCCGCGGGCGTGCCCGCGGGCGCCACCATGCCGTACCAGTTCTCGATCTTGAGATCGGGCATACCGGCCTCGGCGGTGGTCGGTACCGCCATCGCGGTCGGCGCGCGCTCCGCCGATCCGATCGCGATCGGCTTCAGTCTGCCGGCCTCGATCTGCGGCAGAATGATCGGCAGATCGAGAAACACCATCTGCACTTGTTGTCCCAGCATATCGTTGACGGCAGGCGCCGCGCCCCGATAGGGCACATGCACGATGTCGATTTTCGCGGTCAGCTTGAGCAATTCGCCGGCCAGATGCGGCAGGCTGCCGGGACCGGAGGAGGCGAAATTGAGTTTTCCGGGCTGCGCCTTGGCCAGCGCAACCAGTTCGTTCATGTTGCTGGCCGGAACATTGGTGGCGACCACCAGCATCTCCGGAATGGTCGCGACCAGGGTGATGGCCTGCAGATCCTTCAGCGGATCGTAGGCGACCTTTTCCATGCTCGGGCTGATGGCCAGCGCGCCCGCGCTTGAAATCGCGATGGTGTAGCCATCCGGTTTCGCCTTCGCCACCGCGTCGGTTCCCAGTACCCCGCCTTGTCCGCCGCGGTTGTCGATCAACACCGGCTGCTTGAGCAGTTCCGCCATGCGCTGGCCGATCACCCGCGCGATGATGTCGTTGGGGCCCCCGGCTGGAAACGGCACGATCAGCCGGACCGGATGGTCCGGAAAATTCTGCGCGAGCGCTGACGCCGGCAACAGCAGCAGGGACAATCCGGTGGCCAATGCGCCCAGAATTCTCATGTGAGCTCCGTCTAGCCGTTGAGCAGCTTGATCGCCGCTTCATGGACGCGCGGATCGCCGGCCGCGACGATCCGCCCGCCGCTCTGGGCGGGCTTGCCCTCCCAGGTGCTGACGACGCCGCCGGCGCCGGTGATGATCGGGATCAGCGCTGCGATGTCGTAGGGCTTCAGCTCGGTCTCGATCACGAGGTCGAGATGTCCGGCGGCGAGCATGCAATAGGAATAGCAGTCGCCGCCATAGCGCGTCAGCCGCACCGCCTGCTCGACGCGGCCGAAGGCGGCGCGGTCGGCGCTGTTCATCAGCAGCGGACTGGTGGTGAACATGGTCGCATCCTGCAGCGAGGCGCACCGCCGTACCGCCAGTTTCCGCTCCCCGGTCGATCCCGAATAATGTGCCGAGCCGCTGTCGCCGGAAAAGCGTTCGCCGATAAAGGGCTGGTGCATCATGCCGAACACCGGGGTGCCCTTGTGCAACAGCGCGATCAGCGTGCCCCAGATCGGAAAGCCCGA
>NZ_JBEKCZ010000066.1:0-25016 GCF_050014615.1 Bradyrhizobium sp.
CCGATCACCTCGATCTCATAGTTTTCATTGCCGAGGTAGTGACGAGCCACCCATTTGCCGGGGCCTGTCTTGAGCTTGCGGTAACCGAGGTGAAGCCCGGGCTCGAGGATCCGGTAATGCGGCTTGCCCCTGGTCGGAAGCCGGCTCCGTGCTGTCCGGGTCTCAAGGGTCGCGTCTCGAACGGTGCGTGCCATGTAGCCACCTTGGAACGGGCCAAAACTGCTCGTGTCCAATATCTGTCCAATATCTGTGGGCAGACGTCAATAGATGACCATGGTCACTTGTGCCCGTTTTCCAATTGTTATTTGGTCTTTTGAAACGGCGATGGATATCTCTGGACGGCTTACGATCTCTTTCACGGTGGAGAGAGCGGTTCGATTCCGCTAGGGAGCGCCAAAACTTCTGGAGCGTATCCCGCCCCGGAGCCCTTTTCCGTGTGAAGCCCCCTATGACCTGACAGATGCCGCCGGTCTGTGGAACGCAAATCCGGCTCATAGCTTGGTTCCTGCATCATTTGATCAAGATCAGGAGACTTCACATGCGATCCAAGCTTGCTATCTCGGCCCTCGTGGTCGCCTCGTTGTTCGGAGCGACAGCCATCGCATCAGCAGAGACGCTGTTCGGAGCGACAGCCATCGCATCAGCAGAGACGCAGCCGACCGCGGGCGCGTCGGGCGAAGGCAATGCCGCGGGTTCCAAAATGGCGCCACACAGAATGAAATCGAGCCATATGAAATGGAGCCATCTGTCGCACCATGTCAGGTATTCCCGCGCCAGCATGGACAAGTCGAGGCCGGGCGGTCAACCAATCTCGCGCAAACCCTCCGGAAGCTAGTGTCCCGATTCTGAAGTTCGTATCCGTTGATGCCGTTGAATTTGGAACGATGTCCCGGTTCACGACTTGACTGATTGTGCCGTTGCCAGCATCGGCACAATTTACCTTCAAAAGTCCCGACGGCCTCAGCCCTCCCCCGCGCTGGGGCCGTTTCCTTGCGCCGACCATGATGCCGAAGATGCGCAGCTACCTTGGCGAACCTTTGGCGTGAATTGAGCCTGCTCGTCCGGATGATGCTGATTAGTCCGGAACATCGACGATGGATCGCAGTTGGACTCCGGGGTTGCCACGGCCAGGGAGGTTGCGCGTGCGATCGAGACTTTATCTTTCGACGCTCGCCGCGGCGTCGCTTTTGGGAACGACGCTGATGGCGTCTGCCCAGGGCCCGGCTAATTCCGCCGCTGGCACTGCGACTATTCCCGGCACTTCGGTGCCTGCCGATTCCGGCCCGATCACAGGAAGTGACGCCACCGACTACGCGATGCCGTCAGAGATCACCACCGGCAGCGCCTCCGGCGTGCACCCCGGCAACACTCAGCCGGCCACCCCAAATTCGGCGATGCCCGCGCCTGGTGCAGGTCCAACGACAAGCGGTCCGACTGGAAGCAGTCGATAGCGTGCCCCAAGCGATTCATTGCTGGATTCATGGCTGGATTCATGGCTGGATTCTTGGCCGGATTCCTGGCTGGCGGATGATCCCGATGCTGCCAAAAATGTGTAGCAACCGTGGCGGACCTTTAAACGATGGTGTGAATTGAGCCTGAACCGGGGCGATCAGGAGCCAGGAGCTTGGCCATGAGCGCGATTCCTATTCACCTGCAAAGACGCTTCGAGCAGCGATGGGCTTCTCGTTTCGGGCCGCCGGTGGCGCCGAAGAAGGTTGAAACGAAAGCCACACCATCAAAATCAACAGGTCGCCCGGCCGTGCAGCAAACCAAAGAAAAAACTGCCGGCGTGACACCCTCACCTTTCCTTTCAGGCTGCACCTGATTCGTCGGCTATTTATCAACACCCGCAGCGGACCGCGCTTCAATGGCGACATAGTCGAACCCAGCCGCCAGGAATCACCTTCGGAGAAAGCGCGCCAGCCGCACCGAATATAAATTCAATTTAATGGGATCGGCGGATTGCGAACGAAGCTGCATCGGATGCAAGCTCTTCAGCGATCAACCGTCGCGTTGATCGCTCGTTCGAGGGAGTCTCGGCATGAAAAAGCTTTCCGTTGTTTGCATCGCCCTTTGCATCAGCCTTTCAGCCGCCACCGCGTTGGCCAAGGGCGGATCGCACCATATGTCCACAACCGGCGGCGCCGCTGGCACCAGCCTCGGTGCTCCCGGCACCAATTCGTCGGGCACGGCGCTTTCGTCATCCGGCACCGGCCACGCCATGAAAGGGCCGGCGCTTGGCACCGATCCCGCCATCGACCATGAAGAAGCGAAGGTCAATAAAATGATAGGATCGATTTGCCGGGGCTGTTGAAGAGGCTGCTCATGCGACGGCAGAGTGGCAGGCAGCTATGGAGGCCTTGATCCCAGTCGAGCCGCAGGAGGGCAAAGCGAGCCCTCAGGGGCGGCTTTCGCGGGCCTATAAAATCCAGTTCGTGGCAACCGGCTCGCCATTCCCCCATATTCTTGACCCAAATCTCCGGTAGTGGAACTGCACCGAACCTGGAGCATGATTCAACTGGGTTGAATCATGCGCGTCCATCTTCTCGTTTCCGCAAACGCTTCGCGTTTGTCGCGAGGGAAAACCGGTTCCCACTTCTCCGGATCCTGCTCAAGGACAGTCCATCATGCGTCGTATGTTTGTCCGACTGGCGTCGATTTCGCTGATGATGTGCAGCAGCGCTTTTGCTGGCGATGCGCCGAACACCGATTCCAATGGTTCGCAAAAGGTGCAGGTCCCGTCGCCACCTCTGCAGACACGGCGTCCCAAAAACAACAAGCAGGTCTCCAGGACGCAGCCTTCCAGGACACAGCCTTCCAAGTCACAACCTGATGAGCGCTCCGGACCGCAATCACTGTCATCGGCGGCAGCTTATGCGTCAGAACATTCCGCCAGCCTGCCGATTTCATCAGCCCCCAAATCGGCGCCGCCCTCGGCCAATCCATGGACCGGCTTTTACGTCGGAGCCGGCGCTGGCGTCGGCTCTACTCAGCCATAAAGACCGAAAACCCCGGAGCAGTGGTTCGGCACTCAGCGCAGCGCGAGCGAAACGCCGCTTAGCTTCAAACTCGCGGTTGAATCGGCCGCTATCGGATGGCTCGTGGCCACCACGTTGAAGCAGACCGGTTGGGCGCGGTTGTAAGACTGCGGGTAACATTTCCATTCCGCGCTGTGGCCGGCGACCTGAAACCGGCCTCTCTCCTTGAACTTCACTGAGAGCCCAACAATCACCAGCATCATGATCCAGACCGTGACCATGATCGCTGAGTCTAACCGCATCCAAGAAACCGTTTTCATCGCCGTTGCTCCCTGTTCGATGACGGGAGGTTTAGGCCACGATGACGCGCAACTCTGTGACTGACGTCACAGGCCGAAACAGGCCAGGACCGCGCGACGGCGGACGCGCTGAATGGCTGCGATCACGGGCGATGCCGCTGATCGGGTTCGCCGGGATCGGGCTTGCGACGTATCGGCGTTCTCGTCGCGACGCGCAGAGGCCCGACGATGTTGGCGCGCGAAGCGCCCTGTCGCCCGGCTAGATCGCGACGCAGCGGCGGTAGGGTGTGGAGTGGAAGTAACCGGATGGGCACGTATGCGGCGTGCCGAGAACCGGCAATTCCACATAGGGCAGACCGACCACCGGCGGTTCGACATAGGGCAGGCGGACAGGCACTTCGACATACGGCAGCCGGACCGCTGGAGGTTCGACATAGGGCAGCCGGACCGGCACTTCGACATACGGCAGCTTCACCGCCGGCGGCTCGACATAGGGCAGTCCGAACGCCTGCGGGCCCGCATATGGGCCGCCGTAGGTTCGCGGTTCCGGATGTGGCACGGCCTTGACGAAGCAGCGGTCCTTGGTACGGCTTTTATAATAGCCGGGACCGCAGGCGCTGACCGGCGTGATGTCGGAGGCCGCGAATGGGGCCGGCACGGGCGAACCCGGGAGCGCCTGCGCGCCCAGCGAAAACAGCGAGGCCACCGCGCAGCACGCCAGAATCGAAGCCAATTTTGACATATGATTTGACATATGAATTGTTTTTCCCCGTGACGCCCTGATCAATACACGCGACCTCGACCAATGTTGCCAATATAATTGGCCGATCGCCGGCCTACAATCGACTTTTCGGCCCGGCGCTTGGCAACCGGCGACAATCGCCTCAAACTCCCCCACATCAGGAATGGAATAGATTGATGCCTGACCCTCAGTTGCAGGCCGATGGCGCCCGGGTGCTGGCGGATCTCACGACGCTGCGCGGCTTCGGCGCCTACAAGAGCGGCGTGCACAAGCCGACCTTCTCCGAGCCGCATATGCGCTCGCTGGAGTGGCTGGCGCAGCGGCTGCCCGAGGCCGGGCTCGCCGCCGAGATCGACGGCATCGGCAATGTACTCGGCAGCAGTCCGAAATCCGGACCGAAACTGCTGACGGGGTCGCATCTCGAAAGCCAGAATTACGCGGGCTGGCTCGATGGGCCGCTGGGCGTGGTCTATGCCCTCGAAGCCGCCCGCGTTCTCAACCCCGCCCCCGGCGTCAACGGCGCGGTCGAAGTCGCGGCCTGGTGCGATGAGGAAGGCCATTTCGGAAGTTTTCTCGGCAGCCGCTCTTTTGTCGGCAGCCTGACCGAAGCCGATATCGACGCCGCACGCGACCGCAGCAGCGGCCGAACCATGCGCGACGCACTGCGCGAGGTCGGCCTCGCCGGCCGGGCCCGCGCGACGGCGCAACGCGGGCGGCATATCGGCTATCTCGAAGCCCATATCGAGCAGGGCCAGTTGCTCGAAGGCGGCGGTCTTGCGATCGGCGTCGTCACTTCCATTGTCGGGATCTGGCAATACCGGATCAGCTTTACCGGCGAGCAAAATCACGCCGGCACCACCCGGATGGCGGTGCGCAGGGACGCCGGGCTGGCGCTGGCCCGGTTTTGCGTCGCCATCGACGACCGCTTTCCCGGGGCATGCGGACCGCGCACGGTTTGGACCACCGGCCACATCACCCTCGATCCCGGCGCGCCCAGCATCATCCCGGGACGCGCGGAAATGCTGTTCCAGATTCGCGACGAAGATCCCGAGGTGATCGGCCGCCTGGAGGATCTGCTGCAGGACATGGCCGCTGAGGTCAGCGCCCAGGGCCGCTGCCGTGTCGCGATCGAGCGGATTCGCACCGGCGCCCCTGCTTTGATGGACGCTGGATTCCAGCAGGCCATCGAGGCGGCGAGCGCGACGTTCGCCGGAGGCCGGTCGATCCGCATGCCCAGCGGCGCCGGTCATGACGCCCAGGTTCTCGCCACCATCATGCCGTCAGGCATGCTGTTCGTGCCTTCGATCGGCGGCATCAGCCATCACTGGAGCGAAAACACTGACGATGCCGACATCGTCACCGGTGCCAAGGTGTTTGTCGACGCCTGCCGGCGCCTGCTGTCGGCGTGAACCGCGCTGTGGCGCGGCGATCAGGCTCGACGATCAGGCTTGCAGTTCACCGGATTGTTTTATCGTGGCAACAGGTTTGGCCAGGCCGTTTGCAAGTTGCTTTAATGTCGCGGGGTCGCGGCTCGAGAGCAGCCTGGCAAATTCGTCGAGATCGAAAGGCAAACCGGAATAGGCCGGGGCCGGCTTGCGCCACGCCCATTTGCGTCGAATCCATAAGCCTAAACGATGCAACATGTGTCGGCCCGACCATGGCAGCCAGTCTGGACTCGTTGAACGTCCTCGGCGTCAAACAGTTCCGGCGCGGCGGCATCAGGCCGGAAATCTTTTCTAGCTGAGCCGGCCGCGCAAACTTCAGCGGCCGCCGCCGGGAGTGCTATCGCGCCGGCTCAATCACGTTGCAATTGGTGCGTCCCGACATCAGGCAATCCTGCATCTTGCTGGCCGAGGTCAGCTCGTGCGCCAACCACAATCCCACCACCAGCAGGACGACCGCAATCGCCAGTCCCGCCATCGCCGGACGCCGGTTTTCTTGTTCGGGTTCACTCATCGCAGGGGCACCTGTGCACGTCGCCGGCTCCAATCACCGGATCGCCGGTCCGTTCAGCGGCGGCCCCAGGGGACCGCGGCCCAGACTCGCTCGTGAAGGTAATACCACGCAATCTTGGTGACGATCTCGAGACCGGCGATCGACCCTGCGACTTCGATCTTGCCGGTAAAAAACCAACTGATCGCAAACGTGTCGAGCGTTCCCAGGGTCCGCCAACTGACGGCCTTGAGAATCGATCGTGTGTGCGTCTCTGCTCCACGGAATAAAACCACCCGGCGCGCCTCCTGAGCTTGTCGTTGACAGAACCTACCATGCGTCGCGAGTCGGCCGCTGCCATGTCGTAGGTCAGAAAATCCTGGGGCGGAAAACCCCGCGGCGAAATCATCCGTGGACAGGGCCCGCGATTGCGTGCATTTTGGTCGGAGAAATCTGTAAAACTCCTTGATTTACCTTGGTAATCGCGCCCCGCGGAGAAAACCGCCGGCGGTTCGTGATTTGCTTTCATAGGCTAGCGACGAGGTTGAAATGAGACTCCCAATGAGACGCTTGGCCGTACTGGTTGCGGTTTGCGCGTCGTGCCCACCCGCCATCGCCCAGACGCCGAACTGCAAGGCTGAACCCGACGTCGATGGCCGGCTCGCCTGTTACGACAGTGCCCCGTCGGGTGGCAAATCGACGGCGGCAAAGCCCGCGGCGCCGGTGCCGGCGCGAGTCCCGGCGGCAAATGTCCCCGCGGCAAAAGCCGATCCCGAAAAATATGTCGATATGATCGGCGCGGAAGACGCGCGGATGAATGCACAACTGAAGAATATCTGCCGGGGCTGCTGAACGGCGGATCAGCGTTCTCGCCCTGAGCGAATTTTGAACAGTGGATAACAGCGAAAACGAGTATATTTGCCATCTAGATGCTTATCCTTGAATCCCTTCCGACCGTTATCGGCACCGCCGCCGTCGCGCCGGCGCTGCTGATATTGTGGCTGGTGGTCGCCGCCGACGAGCGGCCCGGACCGCCGGTCAAGGTCTGGACCGCGTTTGTGCTGGGCGCCGCCAGCATTTTGCTGTTGGGAATCCTGCGTGCGCCGTTCCTGTCGATGCTCGCGGCTCCCGAAAATCCCTGGATCGCGCAGGCGCTGCATTCGCTGTTCGGCGTCGCTCTGCCGGAGGAAACCGTCAAGATCCTCGTCATTGTCGCGGTTTCGACGCGGCGCCGGCGCTTCGCCGATCCGATGGACACCGTGGTCTATGGCGCCGCCGCGGGGCTCGGCTTTGCAGCCTATGAGAACCTCGCCTATCTCGTGCAGCATGCCGAGATGTGGCAATCGCTGGCGGCGTTGCGCAGCGTGCTGACGGTGCCGTTCCACGGCGCGCTCGGAATCATCGCCGGCGCCTATCTGGCGATCGCGCGATCCGGCACGGCGCTGGGCGCGCACCGCTATCACCGCGACCGCGCGCGCCTCTTAAGCCGCATCCTGGTGCTGCTGGGACCGGTGGCGCTGCATGCAGGTTTCGATTTTCCCCTGCTGGTGCTGCAGAAGAATCCGGACATCGAATCGTTCACCCGGCTCGTGCTGGGGACGGTGAGCGTGCTGATCGGGCTCAGTTCGATCGGATTTGCGATGCGGCTGGTAAGGCGGATCGGCCGTCACCACGCGCCGCGCACCGAGATCGCGCGCGAGCGGCTGAGCCAGTTGCGCCGAATGTGGGCGCTGCTGGTGGTCGGCGGCGGCGCGGGATTTGCCGGCCTGGCGTTTGTGCTGTCGTCGATCCACCACTGGCTGCTCAATCCGGACCGCAACATGGCGCTGGTGCTGATCCCGGTCGGCCTGGTCTCGATTCTGGTCGGCATCGCGTTATTGGTGGTCACCACCACGATCTATATTCTCGGCCGCGACCGGATGCGCACGACCTCGCAGGGCTTTTCGTCCGCGCCCCATCGCGGCTGAGCATCAAGGCTGATCAGTATGCATCAGCTGAATCGCGGAAGTCCTTGATTTCGCTCAATCGCGGCAGGGAACTTATTTGACCGCGCGGCGTTTGCGCACGCTATAGTTTAGAAGGTTCCACAGCGCCGCATCCGGAGAATTTCAATGACGCTTCCACAGGACATCACCGACCTGCAATCGAAAATGAGCGCCGCGGTGCGCGAACACTGGAAGGCCTTTTTGATCGAAGGCATCCTGCTGGTGATCCTGGGACTGGCCGCGATGATCGTGCCGCCGCTGGCCAGTCTCGCCGTCACCATTTTTCTGGGCTGGATGTTTCTGGTCAGCGGCATCGCCGGCCTCGGGCTGACATTATGGGCCCGGCAGATGCCGGGCTTCTGGTGGTCGCTGATTTCGGCGGTGCTGGCGGTGGGCGCCGGCATCATCCTGCTGGCGATGCCGGTGCAGGGCACGCTGACGCTGACCATCGTCGTCGGCGCCTATTTCCTGGCCGAGGGGGTCGCGACCATCATGTATGCGCTGGAACATCGCCGCGAATTGTCGCAGCGCTGGTCCTGGCTATTGGTCTCCGGGCTGATGGATCTGCTGATCGCCGCCATCATCATCACGGGGCTGCCGGGGTCGGCGCTGTGGGCGGTCGGCCTGCTGGTCGGCATCAATCTGCTGTTCGGCGGCGCGTCCCTGATCGGAATGGCGCTCGCTGCGCGCCAAACCTGACCCCGATCAGAGGGCAGCGCGAACGGCCGCTGCAGGCGCGTTGTCCAGGATGTCCGATAGCGCCGACAACAACCGGTCGATTTGCCCGTCGGTGCCCACGCTTATCCGCAGAAAGTCGTGGATGCGAGGGGCGGAAAAATGGCGAACGATCACCGCCCGTTGGCGCAGCGCGGCGGCCAGCGCCGCGCCCTCATGCGCCGGATGACGCGCGAAGACGAAGTTGGCGCAGGACGGCAGCACTTCGAAGCCAAGCCGAACCAGTCCGCGGTTTAGCCGCTCCCGGCCTTCGATCACGCGTGCTCGGCTCTGTTGAAAATAGGCTTCATCCTCCAGCGAGGCGATGGCGCCGGCCTGACCGGGCCGGCCAACAGGATAGGAGTTGAAACTATCCTTGACCCGGGTGAGCGCCTCGATCAGGTCGGCGTCGCCGATCGCATAGCCGACCCGCAGCCCGGCCAAGGCCCGGGACTTGGACATGGTTTGAACGACCAACAGGTTCGGGTAGGTAGCGACCAGCGGAATCGCGGTCTCGGCGCCGAAATCAACGTAGGCCTCGTCGATCACCACGGGAGCGTCAGGATGTTCGTCCAGCAGGGTCACGATCTCGGCCCGCGACAGCGCAATTCCCGTTGGCGCATTCGGATTGGGGATGATCAGCGCGCCGGCCGGCCGGCGATAGTCGGCAACGCGGATTTGCATGGCCTGATCGAGCGGTACCGCCTCGTAGGCGATGCCGAACAGGCGGCAATAGACCGGGTAGAAACTGTAAGTGATGTCCGGGAACAGTAACGGCGCATCGTGCTTCAGCAGGGCGGTGAAGACGTGGGCCAGCACCTCATCCGAGCCGTTGCCGACGAACACTTGTTCGGGTCGCACGTGGTGATAGGTGGCCAAAGCAGCCCGCAGCGCGGTGGCCTGCGGGTCCGGATATAGACGCAGCGTGTCAGCCGCCTCGCCGCGAATCGCTTCCAGCACGCGTGGGGAAGGACCAAATGGACTTTCGTTGGTGTTGAGCTTGACCAGCTCCATCATGTTGGGCTGTTCGCCTGGCACATAGGGCCTCAGCTCGTGCGTCAAGCGGCTCCAGAAACGGCTCATTTCTCTGTCCAAATCTCATGGAACCAGCGGCGCGGCGGGCGCCTCGAACGACGCTCAATACCCGAGCCGCTCCACGCGGGAGGGCTGAGCACGCGCCGCGGCGATGCCATCCCAGAGCAATTCGGAACCCGTACTCAGCAGCCGCGGCAGATGCTCTTGATCGAGCGGTCGAGCGCGGCATCCTCGCGGTTGGCCGCACTGTTCGGATCGCTGAGATTTTTCTCGGACGGCACTTGATCGGCGCGCGGCTGGCGGTGTCCGACCGGCGCCGGCAAGGGCCCTTGCCTGACCGACGACGGATTCGCCGTATCAGGACCGTTTCCGGTCTGGGCGATCGCCGCCGGACTGGCCGCCAAGGCCAGAACAAAGGCCAAAGCAGAGGCCAAAAGCGTCATCGTCGTCACTAATTTTCGCATCTTGCTTCTCCCATCACAGAGAAATGCATGTATCGCATCCGATCATCCGTCAATCACGACTTCGGCGGATAGTGGTGAACGTCACCACAATAATCGACGATACGATAGCGGGTTTCCCCGGCTTGTTCACCTTCCTGGGAGAAAGAATTTGCCTGGGAGAAAGAATTTGCCCGGGAGAAAGAATTTAGCTGTGAACCGGAATCGGCCTGAGACAGGTAATTCGGACCGACCGGCGCCTTGCCGTGGCCGCCTGGAATATCGATCACGTAATCCGGCTGACACAATCCGGACACCCGCCCGCGCAGCGCCCGCATCAGTTCCTGGCCGTGTTCCAGCGTCGTTCTCAGATGCGAGGTACCCGGCGCGAGATCGCCATGGTGCAGATAATAGGGTTTGATCCGGCATTCGACCAGGCCGCGCATCAGCGCCTCCAGCGTGGCGGCGTCATCATTGACCCCGCGCAGCAGCACCGACTGGCTCACCATCGGAATCCCGGCGTCGACGATCCCGGCGCAGGCCGCGCGGGCCTTGTCGGTCAGTTCCCTGACATGATTGGCGTGCAGCGCGACCCAGGTGGTCGCGCCCGCGACCTTCAGCGCCGATATCATCGCGGGCGTGACCCGCGCGGGATCGGCGACCGGCACCCGGGTATGAATCCGGATGATCCTGACGTGATCGATGGCCGCCAGATCCGTCATCACCTCCGCGAGCCGGCGCGGCGACAGCATCAGGGGATCGCCGCCGGTCAGGATCACCTCCCAGACTTCCGGATGGGCACGGATATAGTCGAGCGCGCCGTCGTACGCCGCCTGCGGCAGCGCACTCGCCTTGCCCGGCCCGACCATCTCGCGGCGGAAACAAAAACGGCAATACACCGCGCAGACGTGAACCAGCTTGAACAGCACCCGGTCGGGATAGCGATGCACGATGCCGTCGACCGGCGAATGGACGTGATCGCCGATCGGATCGGCGCTCTCGCTTTCCCGGGCCACCAATTCCAGGGCGTTCGGAATGAATTGTCGCGCGATCGGGTCGTCGGGATCCTTGGTGTCGATCAGGTCAGCCATATCGGCGGTGACCGCTACCGCATAGCGCGCCGCGACCCGTTCCAGATCGGGCAGATCGGCGGCGGCCGCCAAGCCGTGGGCGAAGAGATCGGCGGGTGTCCGCAACGTTGCGGCTGGGGCGAGAGCGACCTTGCTCACGCGTCACCAACTGGGGGCGTCCACACCACCTGATCGATTTTCACGGCGCCGCTGGCCAGCATCACCAGCCGGTCGAAGCCGAGCGCAACGCCGCTGGCTTGCGGCATCTGCCCGACCGCATCAAGAAAATCCTCGTCGAGCGGGTAGCGTTCGCCGTAGCGCCGTTGTTTTTCGTCCATGGCTTTGGTGAAACGACGGCGCTGCTCCGCCGCATCGGTCAATTCGCCAAACCCGTTCGCGAGCTCGACGCCGCAGGCATAGATTTCGAAGCGCTCGGCGACGCGCGGATCGGACACCTTGGCGCGCGCCAGCGCCGCTTCGGGGGCCGGATACTCAAACAATACCGTCAGACGTCCCAGCCCCAGATTTGGCTCGATATGCTCGACCAGCACCTTGCTGAAGATGTCCGACCAGCTGTCGTCGTCGGTGATCCGCACCTTTTCCTTCGCCACTTTTGCCAGAAGCGCGCGATCGCCCTCGCCGTCCGCGATGGTGGCGAGCAGATCGATCGCGGCAAAACGCTCGAACGCCACGGCCACCGTCAACAGCTCCGGCTCGGCAAATGGATCGGCGATCCGGCCGCGAAACGAAAATTGTCCGATGCCGGTCGCCTGTGCGGCATGGGCGATGAGGACGACGCTGTCGGCCATCACGGCATCATAGCTCGCATCGGCACGGTACCATTCCAGCATGGTGAATTCGGGCAGATGCAAAGCGCCGCGCTCGCGGTCGCGAAACACCCGCGCAAACTCGAAAATCTTGGCCTCGCCGGCGGCCAGCAATTTCTTGCAGGCGAATTCCGGCGAGGTCCGCAGATACCGCGTCGCGCGCGTGCCGTCGGCCCCGACAAGTTCGGTGCGCGGCGCGTGCAGGTGGGTCTCGTTACCAGGTGAAACCTGCAAAATAGCGGTTTCCACCTCGGCAAACCCCTGCTCGTCGAACCAGGCGCGAACCGACTTGATGATGGCGCCCCGCGCCAGCAAAAACGGCCTGGCGTCGGCGTGCCGCGCGGCGGACCACCACGGCGAAAACGGACGGTTTTCGGACCTCAACGAACCACCCCGCAAACCCCTAAATCGCTGGCATCAACCAGCAAAATGGGTATGTTGCAGCCCGAAACCGCCCCAGAGGCCCCGGGACGCCCTTGTCCGGACGGGTCCCGGGCCAGAATATCAGGAAACACAGCTTTGAAAGTCATCGCCAGTTCTATTCGCAAGGGCAACGTCATCGAGCAAGACGGCAAGCTTTACGTGGTTCTGACCGCCGAGAACATCCACCCCGGCAAGGGAACTCCGGTCAGCCAGATCGAAATGCGCCGAATCAGCGACGGGGTAAAGATTTCCGAGCGCTACAAGACCACGGACCAGGTCGAGAAGGCGACCATCGAGGACCAGAATTTCAACTACCTCTACAAGGACGCCGACGGCTTCCACTTCATGAATAATGACAATTACGATCAGGTCCAGGTGCCCGAGGACATCATCGGCTCCGCCGCGCCCTATCTGCAGGAAAACATGACGGTCAAGCTGTCGCTGCACGGCCTCGTTCCGGTCGCGATCCAGATGCCGCAGCGGGCGACGCTCGAAGTCGTCGAAACCGAACCGGTCACCAAGGGTCAGACCGCTTCATCGTCCTACAAGCCGGCCATCCTGTCCAACGGCGTTCGCACCAACGTACCGCCGCACGTCGGCACGGGAACGCGGATCGTGGTCATGACCGAGGACGGCTCTTACGTCGAACGCGCCAAGGACTAGACGCGCATTGGGGCCGGGGGGCTGCTCATTGGTTACGAAAGCTGCCAGTTTCGTTCCGCGGGTGCTGGCATCTTCCTTCCTGTTCCTGGCCGGCACGGCTGCCCTCACAGCCGATGAATTCCGGACCCCCGCCGTCACGGCCGTTCGCGTCGAATGGCACGGCGTTCTCGATCAGCTTCATGCCGAGATCGGCACCCAGCCCGCGGTCGCGCCGGCATTCACCTTTTCCGGCCAACGCCGGCTCCCTGCGTTCGATCCGCGTTCGATGCCGGCGCTGGTGCAACTGAACGGGGTGACCTCGCAGATCTTTACCGGAATCGGGCGCAGTCCGGTCCCGGTGCTGCTGCCGTTCGATACCGCGGCATTTCTCGGCGCCCAATTGAACGGCGCACCTGCTAGCCTTTCGGTGTCGCGCTATCAGGCCGACTTCCGTCCGGTCGACCTGTTCGACGCCGGTCCTGCCGGCTACGACGCGATGTTTTCGCTCGAACCCGGCGCCGGCGACGGCATGCCGCAGCGAACCTTTGCCAAACCCGTCGAGGTGCAGATCACCGGCTCGATCCTGGTCTACGACATCAGCGATCCCTTCGGCGGCAAGGGCGAACCGGTCAAGTCGCTGGCCGCGCAATTTCCCGACCTGCGCCGTTTCATCCGGGAAGGATATGTACGCTATGCCTTCACGCGCTTCGGCGTGCCCTATGTGGTGTCGATCCAGTGTCTCGACAGTTCCGCGCGCACGCAGCGGCTGGCCTGCCGCGAGGCCTATCCCGTCGCCGAACGTTTCCTCAGAGCGTTGCACGTCGCCGGCGGTCTGCCCTCACGCCCCCGAATGGACGTCACGTCCGATACCGTCGAGCGCCCGTTCACCGCGTCCGCGGATTTCACCTATCGCCCGGCGGGCGACATCATCGCCAACAGCGGCTCGCGCAAACAGGGCGGCCGGGCCGACTCCACCGCCTATGCGCAGATAAGATTTCCGCTGGAAAAGGCCCCGGCCTACGCCCACTCGCAATCCTTCGGAAACCGCCGGGCCAGTGAGCGATCCGACGAATCGAGCGGCGGCAACACCAGTTATCCCTGGCAGGATAATTTTTGCGAAGCCCGCAGTTTCAGCGTCGGACAATGCGCCAGCGGGTTTGGCCATCAGGGGCAGGATATTCGGCCGGGGCCGTGTCCGCCCCACAGCGGTGAAGATGCCGATCGTTGCGACCCCAAGAGCCAGGCGGTCGTCGCGGTTCGCGACGGCGTTCTGATCCGCTCTCTGAAACAACAGGCGGCAACGCTGCAGATCAACACCCGCAACGAGCATGTCCGCTTTCGCTACATGCACATGAATCCGGCGAGCATGGACGCCGATGGCGTTCTCAACGGGCGTCACGTCGAAGAAGGCGAGAAGATCGGCGTGGTTTCGAACTATCTTGACCACCCCAACGGCACCACCCGCCATCTGCATTTCGACACCCAGGTGTTCACGCGCGACGGCTGGCTGTGGGTCAATCCCTACGTCACGCTGGTCTCCGCCTATGAACGATTGATCCGCGGACGCGGGCGCGAAATCGGACCGGAATCCGGCCCGTCGCCCGCGGTGGCGCATGCATCGCCGCAGGAAATGAACCGTCCCGATCCGCAGGAAGGCAGCGACAACTAGGGCTCCACCCCACAAACTCGGAGCAGTCGGCGGACGTGGCGCGAGCCACCTCCTCTCGCGATCAATATGGCGGCGGCTTGCGCTGTCGCTGCGCGTTGGCCGCTTCGACCCACCACATGAGGTCGTCGGCAAAGCGCGGGAAGGTCTTTTCAAGCGCCTTGCCGCCCTCACCGGTCGGTTCACCTTCAGCCGACAGCGTCTGGCCGATCAAGCCGACGGCGATCGTGCTGGAGACCACCACCATCCCCATCTCGGACAGCGTGCCGTGCCAGGCGGTCGACGCGCGCGCGCCGGACAGACGGCCGGCCGAATAGCTCACGATCGCGGCAGGTCGCCAGAACCACTCTTCCAGAAAATGGTCCGTGAGATTCTTCAGTCCGGGCTGGACGCCCCAATTGTATTCGCCGGTAACGAAGACGAATCCATCGGCACCGCGAATTTTCTGCGCCAGATTCTCAAGGGGCGCGGGAGCCTGGCCCTTCGGATATTCCTTGTACATACGATCGAGCATCGGGAGGTTGACCGCCTTGGCGTCGATCAGTTCGGCGGCCTCGCCCCGGCGCCGCAACCGCTCAACCGCGAATTCGGCAAGCCGGATACCCATCCGGTCGGAACGATAGGAGCCGTAAAACACCAGGATGCGGTTGCTCATGGTCACTTGCCGAAGTGGATCGAGGCCGGTGAGCCGGGAGGCGTGAACTGCGCGACGATACCTGTTTTCCGGCTTTACTGGTAGAAGACATCGGTATTGACATGATTCAATCTCCGTTACCGGAGCCTCAAATCATGCGATTCCGGTTTGTGGTGATCTGAAACAGATTCCGAGAGAAGGCGGAGAATTCGGCATGTCAGGCAAGAATTGGGACAGAGTGCCGATCGACGCGCAGAGCATCGACGCTCCGCTGTCGCTGGCGGCGGTCTTTCTCGTGGTGACCGTCGCGAGCGACCAGACGGCCCTGGCGAAGGTTTGCTCCGTACTCGATGGGCTTGACGATCTCGTCAAGACGGTTGGATTCCGCGATCTTTCCGGCCGCCTGTCGTGCATTGCCGGGATCGGCCGCGATCTCTGGGATCGTCTGCAGCCAGACCGGCGGCCTGGGGAATTGCGACCGTTCGCGCCGATCAAGGGAACGGCTCATGCGGCGCCGTCAACACCAGGCGACCTGCTGTTCCATATCCGATCCGAACGTTCCGATTTGTGCTTTGAGTTCGAACGGATTCTGCTCGACAGTCTTGGCGCCGGCGTGAGCGTCGTCGACGAAGTCTGGGGCTTTCGATATTTCGATGCGCGCGACCTTCTTGGTTTTGTCGACGGCACCGCCAACCCGACCGGCCTCGATCTGCCCGCTTCCGCGCTGGTCGGCCATGAAGACGCCGACTTCGCCGGAGGCAGCTATGTCGTCGTTCAGAAATATCTGCACGATCTCAACGCGTGGGCAAAGATTCCAACGGCTCTGCAGGAGGAGATCATCGGTCGCACCAAGATCGACAACATCGAAATCGATGACGACGACGCACCGCGCAAGTCGCACAAGTCGCTGGCCACCATCGTGGATGCCGATGGAAACGAATATGACATCCTGCGCGACAACATGCCCTTCGGCCGGCCAGGACAACAGGAGTTCGGAACCTATTTTATCGGTTATTCCCGGTATCTCTGGGTGATCGAGAAGATGCTGCAGCGAATGTATATCGGCGATCCCTTGGGAGCCTATGACCGCCTGCTTGATTTCTCGACGCCGCACACCGGCACCACGTTCTTCGCTCCCACCCGCTCCACGCTGCAAGCGCTTGTTCAAGCAGCGCCCGTCACTCATCCCGCGTCGGAGGCCGCCGCACAATAATCGCGCCAGAATTGCCGATAACCCGCCTCGACCTTTTGCGTGTAGACCCTGACATTTCCGGCCGGCGAGTTGGCGAGTTTGGCGGGAAGATCCGCCCGCAGCTTCTCCAAATAAGACGGCATCGATGCATATTTCTGCCCAATCGCAACATAGCCGTCAGCATCTTCGGCGACCCAGTCGTCGAGACCGACGCCTTTCAGGATCGCTCCGGCCGAACGTGATGTCGGGCCGTTGCCGAGCTTGGCAATGACTGGAACGCCCATGTAGAGCGATTCCCAGGTGCTGGCGCCACCGTTATGCGGAAACGGATCGAGCGAGATATCGACGTTCTCGAAGGCCAGCAGATGGTCACCGCGCGCGGTCGAGCCGATGCAAATGACCCTGTCCTGCGCAACACCATGGGCCACGAAACGACCGACCAGAGTATCGCGCAGCAACGCCTCGTCGAGGGCGAAATGCTTCACGACGATCTTCGATCCCGTCACCGTGCGCAGCAGTCTGGACCAAAGCGCCAGCGCTTCGTCGGATATTTTGTCGATCCTGTTGAATACACCGAAGCTGACGAAACCGTTGCGGAGCATTGGAAGCGCCGAGGGTTGCACATCGGATATCGGCTCCGTCGTGATCAGTGACGGCAAATCATAGACGCGCTCCGCGAACAAGTGCCGGACGTCTTGGGGAATACTCACCGGGTCCGCGAACATGTAATCCATGGTCTGAAGCCCTGTCCCCGTGACGTAGCCCCAGGCCGTGACCTGGACCGGCGCCGGCTTGCGCGCGAACACGCCCAGACGACCACCCTTGGTATAGCCAGAAAGATCGACAAGGATATCAACGCCATCGGCTTCAATGCGGTCTGACAGTTCATCGTCAGAAAGCCCCATGGCGTCGACCCAAACATCGGCCAGCGACTGGAAAACGGCGGTGAGCGAATCTCGCTCGGTCGAAGAAGAGTAGCAGTTGATCTGGACGTTCGCTTTGTCGTGGGATCGCAGCACCGGCAGGAAAGCAAATGCCGCCGAATGATTCCGGAAGTCGGAAGAAACATATCCAACGACGATGCGTTTTTGCGGGTCGAGCGGCCGGCCCGCAAGCTTACGCCTCGGGAGCTTGGAGCCGATCGCATCCCACCAGTATCTTCGCGTCGCCTGTTGTGCCGCGAAATCCGCGTCAGCAAAAAAATCCTGATAGAAAATCTTCTTCGCAATCGCCTCATCGCAATCCGGCCTGATCTCCAGCGCCCGATCGAAATGCTCGATGGCGGCAGCGGTTTCTCCCAGCTTTCCGAGACAGGTGCCGAGCAAGGTGAGGCCAATTTCGGAAACCGGATTATGCTCGAGCACCTTTTTGCTGGCGACCATCGCCAGCGCCACGCTGCCGGTGAGCAGGCTGACCTGTGCCTTCCCCCGCCATCCCAGTTCGAGCGACGGCTCCAGCGCAACCGCGGCATCAAAATCGGCTTCCGCCTGAGCCATCTGTCCCAACGCCAGATGGAGCCGTCCGCGGTGGGCCACGAGCTCCGCCATGTCTGGCTTGGTCGCGAGCACGGCATTCAACGCTGTTGCCGCCGCCTCGAAGTGCCGTAGCTCAAGGTGAGCCAACCCAATGCAAACCGAAGCTTCAAAGTGGTGCGGCTGAAGCGCAAGCGCCCGCTCCAAGCTTATAATGGCCGCTGCGTATCGCTTCAGCTTCATTTCCGCCACGCCAAGATTGCAATGGGCATCGGCGTCATCGGGCTGTAGCTGGACCACGCGCATGAAGGCCGCGATCGCCGGTTCAGCCAGTTCCAAACGCAACAATGCATTGCCCAGATTCTTCAGGGCTGTCGGAAAAATCGGCTTCAGCGCGAGCGCCTTTTCCTGGCAGGCACGGGCTTCGTCATAGCGTTTGAGGTTGAACAGCGCAAAACCGAGATTGGAATAAGCAAATGCCGAGCGCTGTTCGAGGGCAACCACGCGCTCAAGGATCTGCCTCGCCTCCTCGAACCGCCCGCAATCGAGTATGGACACGCCCAGCAGATGCATGGCGTCAAAGTAGTCAGGCAGGTCCCGGAGTGCACGCCGGCAAAGCGACTGAACATCCGCGTGCCTGCCCTCGCGATAGGCGGCGAACGCAGCCGGCAGCAGCGCCTCCGCCCGCGCCCTGAGTTTCTTCTGCAGCTTCTCGTTCCGGAGCGCGCGGGAGCCGACAGTGCTTTGCAAGGCCTTTTTCTCCGGACGCTTCGCTTCAGGCGATTCTCTTCAGGCGATTCTCTTGGGAGATTCTAGCACGGGTGAGCGGGACCGCCATGGCGATTGACCGCAGCCTCAAGCGCCGGGAGATCTTCGCCCGCTTCCTCGATTACGGCCGGCTGTGCAGCGCTGGATGTACTGCGTTATGAACATCGCCGCATCCTCAAGCAAATTGTGCGCCGTGTCCGACGGACCAATTCTCTTTCGGGCTGTCGACAATGTTCACGAACACGTCCTCCGGCCGGATGCCGGGACTTTCGCCGAGCAGCTCCGCGATTCGCCCGAACAGCGCTTTCTTCTGTTCCAAGGTGCGGGTGTTGAACACGGTGATCTGGATGTACACGAGATCGTCGCTCCGGGCGACGCCGTAGGCCGCGCCAAAGCGGAAGTTCGCGGCATCATGCTCGCTGATGGTCATGAATTGGTCGTCCTCGGGTACGCTGAGCGCATCGCGCATCGCGCGGTAAAGGCTGTCGAAGATCGCCTGCCGGTAGGCTTGCGGCTTTCCGGCGCGCAGTGAGATGTGAAGAAGCGGCATTGCGGTTCCTTTCCATGTCCAATTTGTTCCCGTTTGACCTTAAAAGCCGCCAAACTATTTTGATATGCTATCGATATTGATATCAGCTATAATGCTTGGAAATGACGGAACAACCTCTCGACCTGGATGCTGTCCAGGCTTTCATTCGCATCGCCGAGCTTGGCAGCTTCACGCGCGCGGCTGAAGCCATGCGGACGACGCAGGCCGCGGTCAGCCTGAAGCTGAAGCGGCTCGAACAGCGGCTCGGCTGTCGGCTCATCGAGCGGACGCCCCGGCACGTGCAGCTCTCGGCGCAGGGCGAAACCTTCCTCGAACATGCCCGCGAACTGCTGGAGGTGCACGATCGTGCGCTCACGGTATTTGCCGGAGCCCGGCAGCGCCTCACCATCGGCATCAGCGACCATGTGGCGGGGCCGGAGCTCCCTGCGCTGATCGCGCGCATGAATGCGCAGGACCCGCAGCTGTTGATCGAGATCCGGATCGGATCGTCGGGCGACTTACTGCAAAGCTTCGACCGGCGGGAACTCGACACCGTGATCGTCCGCCTGCATGCCGGGCGGAGCGACGGGGAAATTCTGACCGAAGAAAAATTCGGCTGGTTCGCAGCACCTGGCTGGCAGCATCGCGCAGGCGAGCCACTGCCGCTTGCGACGATGGCCGAGCCCTGCGGCGTGCGTGCGATGGCCGGGCAGCTTCTCGATGCGGCAGGCGTGCCCTGGACCGAGATTTTCGTCGGCGGCGGCGTGGCGGCGGTCGCCGCGGCCGTCATGGCCGGACTCGGCGTCGCCGCATTGGCTCCGCGCATGCTGCCCTTTGGCGCGGTTGAAGTCGGCCCCAGGCTCGGGCTTCCGGATTTGCCGCGCTTGCCGATTCTGCTCCACTCCAGGGTCAAGGACGGCCGGCCGCGCAACGCGCTTGCTGCGCTTTCGGCTGCCTTCCGGAGCGCGGTGCGAGGCTGGCCAGCGCTGCCGGCGAAGGCGCTCACAGCCAGTTCCGCAGCTGCACAAGAGCTATGAGGCCGCCTCTCCGTCAGCGTTTTGCCGCACCGGCGGCGTCCAGCGATAGGCGACGCCGAGCCGGTTCCAGACGTTGATCGAGGCAATGGCGGAACTCAGATAAGCCAATTCCCTTTCGGAAAACTCCGCGCGCGCCTGCGCATAGTCCTCGTCGCTGACGCCCTGCGTCAGCAGCGTCAGGGCTTCGGTCCAGGCCAAGGCCGCGCGTTCCCGCGATGAAAACAGCGGCGCCTCGCGCCAGACCACGACGAGGTTGAGCTTGTCGACGGCAATGCCGAGGCCCTCGCTCTGCAATATGTGAAACTGCACGCAGAAGGCGCAGCCGTTGATCTGCGAGGCACGCAGCTTGATCAGTTCGAGCAATTGCCGGTCGATACCGGCCTTGGCCGCGGCCTGACCGAGGGCGGCGACGATATCGTAGGCATCCGGAGCCAGAGCCTTGAAATCTTTCCATTCGCTGCGGGCATGTGACATGTTGATCGCCTTATGTTATCAGTGTTCTGATTAATTATAAGAGCACTTATATTATGCGCAAGATCGCAGCTTCGACAAAATCCGGATCGCCTCGAAAATCGCAAATCCGGAAATCGCCCAGAAATCGAAAACCGGCCGCGGCCAAAAAATCCGCCCGAAATAAAAAATCCTCCCAAAACCCCGATCTCGCCGGCGTCCGGCCGCCGCCGCCCGGCCATGGCCAACGCGGCGAAAAAGGCCACCTCGCCTATCTCTTGCGCCAGGCCCAGGCCGCCACCCGGCTGACCCTGGAGCGGGCGCTCGACGACCTCGGCGTCACGCCGCCGCAATTTGCCGTGCTGACGATGCTGCGGGCCTATCCGGGCTTGTCCGGCGCCGATCTGGCCCGGGTGGCGCTGCTGACGCCGCAGACCGTCGGCGTCATCATCCGCAATCTGGAACGCGACGGCGCGATCCGCAAAACGCCGCACCCGGTGCATGGCCGGGTGCTGCAATGGACCCTGACCCGCCGCGGTGGAACCCTGCTCGACACATGCCGGCGCCGCGCCGTCGCGCTGGAACGGCGGCTGGTGGCCGGGCTTGGCGCCAAATCTCAGGTCACCATCCGGCGCTGGTTGTCTAAAATTGCCGCAGGCCTGCAGCAGGATGGTTAGTTCCCGGGGGCGGTGACTTTCGCCGCGCCGCCGCCGAGCGGTAGACTGCGCCGATGAAACCGCCCGATTCTCTGCAAGCCCCGACACGTCGCGCGCTGCTGCGATCGGGCCTTGATGCCGGCCTTGGCGCCGGCGCCCTGCTCGCCTGTCCGCTCGCGGCGTCGGCCGCAGCCCCGCCTGGCTTCGACCAATGGCGTGACCGCTTTCGTGCGCGCGCACTGGCCAAAGGCGTCTCTGAGGCGACCTACACCCGCGTGATGGGCCACATCGAGCCCGACATGTCGGTGTTCCAGCAAATGCAGCGCCAGCCCGAATTCAACGAAGAGATCTGGCAATACATCAATCGCCGCGTCTCGGACTGGCGCATCATCGCCGGCAAGGAAGCACTGCGGAAGAACGAGGCGCTGTTCGCGCGGATCGAACGGGATTTCGGCGTCGAGCGCGGCACGTTGCTGGCGCTGTGGGGCGTCGAATCCGCCTACGGCGATCCCCAGGTACAGCAGAACCACATGCGCCCGGTATTTCCATCGCTCGCTGCACTGGCCTGGCACGAGCCGCGCCGCCGGGCCTATTGGGAAACCGAACTGATCAATGCCTTGAAGATCGTCGATCGCGGCTGGAGCACGCCTGCGCAGATGCGGGGATCGTGGGCCGGCGCGATGGGACATACCCAGTGGATGCCCGAAGTCTGGCTCAATGTCGGAATGGACTATGACGGGGATGGCCTTGTGTCGCCGTTCGGCAAGCCCGACGATGCGCTTGGTTCCACCGCGCGGTTTCTGGTCGACCGCGGCAAGTATCACCGCGGCGAGCATTGGGGCTACGAGGTCCGCGCGGCCGGCGGATCTTCCAGCCGCAGCCGCACTTACGCGGCATGGGCGAGCGCCGGCGTACAACGCGCCGACGGTCAGGCGTTTTCGCAACCGAATGCGAGCGCGCAGATGTGGGTGCCGGTGCCAGGCGGGCCCAGCTTCCTGCTCGGCCCCAACTTCTATGCGGTGCGCAGCTACAATCCCTCGATGAACTACGCGCTGGCGATCTGCCATCTCGGCGACCGCATTCTGGGCGCGCCGCCTTTCCTTCAGCCATTTCCCGGCTCGGAGCGCGCGCTGACGCTCAGTGAGGTGCAGGAACTGCAGACCCGTCTCACCAAAGCGGGCTTCGACACCGGCGGCACCGACGGCCGCGTCGGCAACGACACCATGCAGGCGGTCAGGGATTATCAGACCAAGATGGGGCTTGAGCCCGCCGACGGTTACGGCGGCCTCAAGGTGCTGGCGCGCTTGAGGCAGGGCGGGTAGCTGTTTTCGTCATTGCGAGCACAGCGAAGCAATCCATTGTGCAGCATCGGGAAAGACGGATTGCTTCGTCGCGGCGCTCCCTTGCGCAAACGCTTCGCGTTTGTCGCAGGCAATGACGCGGCGAGGATGTTCTACCTGATCATCGCCGGCCCCTGATCCGGCACGGCGACGTCGAGCACGCGCAGCTGCACCCGCTCGGTGCCTTGCCAGCGATCGACCGCCAGCGAGCCCGCGACATGCAGCGGCTGGCCGCGATGCTGGGTCAGCGCGTTGCCGAGCTTCTGGCCGACCGAACGGAACGCCATGCCGTTGACGATCGAGCCGTCGCCGGATTTGAACCGCAGGCGCAGATGCGCCTGCCCGACTTCATCGGCATAGACAAGTTGATGCGACGGCAGCGCCACCACCGGCTCGGGATTGCCGCTGCCGAACGGCCCGGCGCGATTGAGCGTGGCGACCAGTTCCGCGGTCACCCCGCGCGCGCTGACGGCGCCATCGATGAAAAGTTCGTTGCTGTGACGCGACTGCGCCACATCGTGGGCGAGCGCGTTTTCCATATAGGCGCGGAATTCCGCCAGTCGCTCCTTGCGCAGCGTCACGCCGGCCGCCATGGCGTGACCGCCGCCTTTCAGCAGCAGACCGTCATGCACCGCCTGGCGCACCGCCTTGCCGAGATCGACGCCGGAGATCGAGCGGCCCGAGCCGGTGCCGATACCGCCCGGCTCCAGCGCGATCGCAAACGCCGGCCGCGAGAACTTCTCCTTCAGCCGCGAGGCGACCAGCCCGACCACGCCGGGATGCCAGCCTTCCGACGCCGTCACGATCACCGACCCCTTGTCTTCGAGGCCGAGCGACGCCAGCGCCTCGGCTTCCGCCTGCGCCTCCGCCATCTGTTCGATCACGCGGCGTTCGCTATTGAGCCGATCGAGCTCGGCGGCGATCCGCGCGGCTTCGGAGACATCGCCCTCCAGCAATAACCGCACCCCGAGATCGGCGCGTCCGATCCGGCCACCGGCATTGATGCGCGGCCCCAGCATGAAGCCGAGATGCCAGGCCTCCGGCGGGCCGTTCAGCCGCGACACATCCATCAGCGCGGTAAGGCCGACATGATCACGTCGGCGCATCGCGATTAGGCCCTTGGCCACGAAAGCTCTATTCAGCCCGGTCAACGGCGCGACATCGGCGACGGTGCCGAGCGCGACTTGATGCAGCATGCCGAGCAGATCCGGCTCCGGCATTTCGCTGGACCAGAACCCCCGCGCGCGCAGCTCGCGATTGACCGCGACCAGCGTCACCAGCACAAGGCCGACGGCCGCGAGATGGCCGAGGCCTGAGAGATCGTCCGGCCGGTTTGGATTGACCAAAGCATCGACCTCGGGCAATTGGTCGCCGCATTGATGATGATCGATCACGACCACCGACATCCCCAGCCGGCGCGCTTCGGCGAGCGGCTCAAGACTGGTGGTGCCGCAATCCACCGTCACCAGCAGCGTGGCGCCCTTGTCCGCCAGCATGCGAATGGCCTCAACGTTCGGGCCGTAGCCTTCGAAAATCCGGTCGGGAATATGAATCAGCGGATCCAGCCCGCAGTGGCGCAGGTGCCAGGCCAGCAGCGCTGCCGACGTCGCACCGTCGACATCGTAGTCGCCGAAAATCGCGACCTTTTCGTTTCGGGCGGCCGCATCCGCGATGCGTTTGGCAGCGGCCTCCATCTGCGTCACCGTATAGGGGTCCGGCATCAGTTTGCGGATGGTCGGATCGAGAAAATCCTCGACCGCGTCGATCTCGACATCGCGCCCGGCCAGCACCCGCGCCAGCATTTCCGGCAGTTGATAACGCTGCGCGATCGCCAGTGCCCGCGCGGCGCCCCGCGCATCGAGCCGGTCGCGCCACAGCTTTCCGGTCGCGGAATGCGCGACGCCAAGAAACGCCGGCGGGGCTTCGACAGGCAATGCGGATGCGGGAAGCGTCATGATGGGTCCAGATAAGCACGAAGCGTGGTTTCGACAAAGGCGGCGGTGCGGCCCCAAGTCCGGCCCCGGTGCCACGATTGGAATCCCACCCGATGCCGGCCAGTTGCGGGCCACAGGTGGTCGCCGGCACGTTTCAGGGCTCGCCGAAGGCGTCCGATTCTCGAATCAGCCCCGGAGAGTTTTTTGATTCGCCGATGCATGCCGAGCTGGTGTCGCGCGGCAAATCTCGC
>NZ_JBEKCZ010000067.1:0-23844 GCF_050014615.1 Bradyrhizobium sp.
ACGCCCATCGCCGCGAGTTCATCGCGGATACGATCGGATTCCTTGAAGTCCTTTCGCGCGCGGGCCGCGGTGCGATCCAAAATCAGGCCATCGACGTGCTTGGCATCAATGCCACTGGCTCGCTGCTTTCGACCGTTCCAGACCGCGGCACTCTCGGACAGGAAACCGAGAAGCCGCAGAGAGGAAGCAAACTGCTCGCGATCTCGTTCATTTCCGGAAGCCGCGTTGTTGCGCATACTATGCAGCGACGCGATCATCTGCGGCGTGTTCAGATCGTCTGACAACGCTTCGATAACGGCGGCGGAAGGTTGTCCGCTTCTGACATCGGCAGCTACCCAGTACCAGTCGTCGAGCGTCTTCGCGCTTTCTTCCAGTCCTTTCAACGTCCAGTCGATCGGCGAACGATAATGCGTCTTCAGCATATTGAGGCGCAGCACTTCGCCCGGCCAATCCGCCAGCAACTCGCTGATCGTGACGAAATTACCGGTCGACTTCGACATCTTCTCGCCTTCGACCTGCAGGAAGCCGTTATGCATCCAGTAATTCGCCATCGTGGGCGTGCCATGGGCGCAGCGCGATTGCGCGATTTCGTTTTCATGGTGCGGAAAAATCAGGTCGAGGCCGCCGCCATGAATGTCGAAGACGTCGCCGAGATAGGCGGCGCTCATCGCCGAGCATTCGATATGCCAGCCCGGACGTCCCCTGCCCCACGGGCTTTCCCAACCGGGTTCGTTGTCCGACGATTGTTTCCAGAGCACGAAATCGGTCGGATGTTTCTTGTGGGCATCGACCGCGATGCGCGCGCCGGCCTGCTGCTCGTCGAGCCGGCGGCCCGACAGCGCACCATAGTCCGGCATCGATTGGGTATCGAACAGCACTTCGCCGCCGGCTTCATAGGCGTGGCCGCGCGCGATCAGTTTCTCGATCAGCGTCACCATGTCTGCCTTGCCGTCCGAACGCGGCAGCACGAAGTCAGTCGCGCGCGGTTCGACCGTCGGCGGCAGAGCACCGAGCGCCTTTACATCCGCATGGAATTGGTCGGCGGTCTTCTCGGTGACCCGGCGGATCGCCTCGTTCAGCGGCAGGCCGGGGAAATCCCGCGCGGCGCGGTCGTTGATCTTGTCGTCGACGTCGGTGATGTTGCGGACATAGGTGACGTGGTCAGCGCCATAGAGATGGCGCAGCAGCCGGAACAGCACATCGAACACGATGACCGGGCGGGCGTTGCCGATATGGGCGAAGTCATAGACCGTCGGGCCGCAGACATACATCCGCACATTGGCCGGATCGAGCGGCACAAAGACGCGCTTTTCCCTGGTCAAGGTATCGTAAAGTCGCAATTCCATGGACAACCCATCCCTTGCGGCCGGGCGTCCAATGATCTCGTGTGAGAAAAGACGGCCTCAGCCAGCGAATCGCTAGCTCATAATCTCGCGGCAAATGCCGCAAATGGCGAGGAAACCGTTCATGCGAACTACCATGGGGCAGCTTGGGGGATTGCGTCAAGTGCCTCAGAAAAGCCTGTTTGGGCCACGAAACCGCCCCGGCCACCGTGGTTGATCATTCTTTACACTTTGAGTTTACCATCTGGCGGCGGTCCCCTCCTTCCTCGGTGCAGCATGCGATCCATTTCCGCGCTTTTGGCCTGCGTATTCGTCCTGGCCGCGTCGGCGGCCTCGGCCGACAGCCGCGTTTTCATCATTTCCAACCAGGCCGACGGCTACGGCGTCGACCAGTGCCTCGCCAAGGGCGAGAAATGTGGCGCCCACGCCGCTTTGTCCTATTGCCAGTCGCGGGATTTCGCCCAGGCTTCCTCCTACCGGCGCGTCGACCCGGACGAGATCACCGGCTCGGTTCCCCAAGGTGGCAAGAACTGCACCCATTCCGGCTGCAACGAATACGTCGCCATCACCTGCCAGCGCTGAGCTGTCCGCTGCGGCACGCCCGGACGCCGGCCCCGCCACACTGGTGCCCCGGAAACGACGTGACGATGCCCCGAGAAGCTTGTATGGGAAGGCCCCGTTGGCCGCGCCTGCGGTTCTTCTTGAGCCCGCGTGGATTCGCCCAAATGGCCGGACATGTCTGAATCGTTGATTTTCCCGTCCTCCAGAACAATCCTGGCCTGCACCGTGCTGCTCAGTGCGGCGGTGCTCGGCATGGACGCCCACGCGCAGGTTCCGGGGCCACCCCCGCCGTCGCAGGGCGCCGCGGTCAATCCGATGTGCCCGCGGCTGGAAGCGCAATTGGCGACCATCGACCGCGGCGGCGGCAGCGGAGACCCGGCCAAGGACGAGCAGATCCGCCGTTACACGGATGCCGCGTCCAAGCAGCAGAGCGAGCTTGACCGCGTCACCTCGCAGGCCAAGCGGATGGGCTGCGACAGTTCCGGATTTTTCTCGCTGTTCAACGGCCAGTCGGCGCAATGCGGCCCGGTCAACAACCAGATTCAGCAGATGCGGGCCAACCTCGATCAGATCACGACCAGCCTCGAGCGGTTGCGCGGCGGCGGCGGCACCGATCGCGACAACCAGCGCCGTTCGGTGCTGCTGGCGCTGGCGCAGAATAATTGCGGACCGCAATATGCCAACGCGGTGCAGCAGCAAGGGCCCGGCAATTTTCTGAACAATCTGTTCGGCAACAACAGCCCGGGCACCCCCGGCGCCGATGTCGGTCCGCAATCCGGCACCTATCGCACCGTCTGCGTGCGCAGTTGCGACGGCGCTTATTTTCCGATTTCGTTCGCCACCGTGCCCGGCCGCTTCCCCGACGATGAAAAGACCTGCAAGGCGCTCTGCCCGGCGGCGGAAGCCAGCCTCTACAGCTACCGCAATCCCGGCGAAGACATGAGCCAGGCGGTGTCGATCAACGGTCAGCCTTATTCGTCCTCGCCGAATGCCTTTCGCTACCGTCAGGAGTTCAATCCGTCCTGCGCGTGCAAGGCTGCCGGACAGACCTGGTCCGATGCCCTGAAAAGCATCGACGATAAAGCCGCCGCCGAACAGCAGGGCGACATCATCGTCACCGAAGAGAGCGCCAAGAAGATGTCGCGCGCGCCGACCAAGCAGGCTCCCGCTCCCGCCAAGAAGGGCTCCGCGCCGGTGGCCGCCGCCCCCGATGCGACGCCCGCACCGGATCCATCGACCAGCACCACGGCAGCCTCGACCGGCAGCGCGCCGGACAACAAGCCGATCCGCTCGGTCGGACCGACGTTCATCCCCGCGCGCTGATTCAGCCTTCAAACGCTTCCGCCGACCCGCGGCTCGCGCGCGACGCCAGCGTCTCGTCGGGTTCTGGCAAGGACTTGCCGGTATCGCGAAACTTGTTGGTGATGGGATAGCGGCGGTCGCGCCCGAAATTCCGTCGCGTCACCTTGACGCCCGGGGCGGCCTGGCGCCGCTTGTATTCGGCAATGTTGAGCAGGCGATCGATCCGCGTCACCACCTCGCGGTCGAACCCCGCCGCGATGATCGACGCCAGCGGCTCTTCGCGCTCGACCAGCCGCTCCAGGATCGCATCGAGCATCTCATAGGGCGGCAAGGAATCCTGATCGGTCTGGTTTTCGCGCAGTTCCGCCGTCGGCGGCCGGGTGATGATGTTCACCGGAATGACTTCGCCCAACGGCCCCCGCGCGCCATCGGGTTTCCACGCGTTGCGTAGGCTTGAGAGCCGGAACACCTCGGTCTTGTAGATATCCTTGATCGGATTGTAGCCGCCGTTCATGTCGCCATAGAGCGTGGCGTAACCGACCGACATTTCCGACTTGTTGCCGGTCGTGACCACCATCGCGCCGGTCTTGTTGGAAATCGCCATCAACAGCGTGCCGCGGGTGCGCGCCTGCAGGTTCTCTTCGGTGATATCGCGCGGCAGGCCTGCGAAGGTACCCGACAAAATATCTTCAAAGCCGTTGACCGCCTGCGCGATCGGCAGCACCTCATATCGAATGCCGAGTGCTGAGGCGAGCTTGGCCGCGTCATCGAGCGACACCTGCGCGGTAAAGCGAAACGGCAGCATCACGCCGCGGACGCGCTCCACCCCCAGCGCATCGACCGCGATCGCCGCGCATAATGCCGAGTCGATGCCGCCGGAGATGCCGAGCAGCACGCCGGGAAATCCGTTCTTGCCGACATAGTCGCGCAGGCCCAGCACACAGGCGGCGTAGTCGGCCTTATCGCCCTCGACCAGCGACGCGACCGGTCCGGTGCAGCGCCAGCCGGAATCGCCTTTGGTCCAGCGCAGTGTCGTGATGTTTTCCTCGAACGCCGGCAATTGCGCCGCCACCGAGAGATCGGCATTGAGCGCAAACGAAGCGCCGTCGAACACCAGCTCGTCCTGGCCGCCGACCTGGTTGAGATAGATCAGCGGCAGCCCGCTCTCGGTGACCCGCGCCACCGAAATCGACAGGCGGATATCGTTCTTGTCGCGCGCATAGGGCGAGCCGTTCGGCACCACCAGGATTTCCGCGCCGGTTTCCGCCAGGCATTCGACCACGTTCTCGTAGTCTTCCGACTCTTCCAGCCAGGTATCCTCGCAAATGGGAACCCCGACCCGGATGCCGCGGATGGTCACCGGGCCCGCGGCCGGCCCCCGCGCGAACACGCGCTTTTCATCGAATACGCCATAGTTCGGCAGGTTGGCCTTGAAACGAATGGCGGCGATCCGGCCCTCGTCCAGCAGGGCGCAGGCGTTGTAGAGCTTGCCGTCCTCGACCCAGGGACTGCCGATCAACATGGCCGGACCACCGTCGGCGGTTTCGCGCGCGAGCTCTTCGATGGCGGCGCGGCAGGCGGACTGAAAGGCCGGTTTCAGGACCAGGTCTTCCGGCGGATAGCCGGCGATGAACAATTCCGACAACACCACGAGATCGGCGCCATCCGCGTGCGCCTTCGCGCGCGCCGCGCGCGCTTTGGCGGCGTTGCCGGCAACATCGCCCACCGTGGGGTTCAGCTGGGCCAGCGTGATCGTGAACTGGGCGGCGTTTTCGGTCATGGAGAGAAGGTGCCCCGCGCGCGGATAAACTGCAATTGCATGCTTTAGATCGCGCCCATGCGCTCAGCGATGGCGAACAGCCAGAACAGCCCCGCCATGACAAGCGCGACGCCCACCGCCGCCGAGCCCATATCCTTGACCCGCCCGATCTGCGGATCGTGATCGGTGGTGAGCCGGTCGGCCAGCTTTTCGATCGCGGTGTTGAGCAATTCGACCACCAGCACCAGAACCACCACCGCGATCATCTCGATGCGGCGCATCGAATTCACGCCGATCAGCCACGCCAGCGGCAAGGCAAGCGCCAGCGCGACCAGTTCTTCGCGAATGGCCTGTTCAGAGCGGATCGCAAAGGCGAGGCCATTGCGCGTGTTGATCGTGGCCCGCCAGAACCGCAGCAATTCAGAGACCCGCCGCGGCTGGCAGCGGCTGGGCTTGCGCGCCGCGGTCCTGCTTGAGCAATTCGGCGATCAGGAAAGCCATGTCGATCGACTGCTCGGCATTGAGACGGGGATCGCAGACCGTATGATAGCGGTCGCTGAGATCCTCATGGGTGATGGCGCGCGCGCCGCCGACGCATTCGGTGACGTCCTGGCCGGTCATTTCCAGATGGACGCCGCCGGCGTGGGTGCCCTCCGCCGCATGGATGGTGAAGAACGACTTCACCTCCGACAGGATCCGGTCGAACGGACGGGTCTTGTAGCCGCTGTTGGAGGCAATCGTATTGCCATGCATCGGATCGCACGACCACACCACCTTGTGGCCCTCGCGCTGCACGGCGCGGATCAGCTGCGGCAGGTGCTCGCCGATCTTGTCGGCCCCGAAGCGGCCGATCAGGGTCAGGCGTCCACCTTCATTGTCCGGATTGAGCACATCGATCAGCCGCAACAAATCGTCCGGCTTGAGCGAGGGACCGCATTTCAGCCCGATCGGATTCTTGATGCCGCGGAAATACTCGACATGGCCGTGGTCGATCTGGCGGGTGCGGTCGCCGATCCAGATCATGTGACCCGATGTGGCGTACCAGTCGCCGGTGGTGGAATCGACCCGCGTGAAGGCCTGCTCGTAGCCGAGCAGCAGCGCTTCGTGGCTGGTGTAGATATCGGTGGCGCGCAGTTCCGGATGGCTTTCCAGATTGAGTCCGCAGGCGCGCATGAAATTCAGCGCGTCCGAGATGCGATCCGCCAGTTCCTTGTAACGCCGCGACTGCGGGGAATCCCGCAGGAAGCCCAGCATCCACTGGTGCACGCTGCCGAGATTGGCGAAGCCGCCGGTCGCGAACGCGCGCAACAGATTGAGCGTCGCCGCCGACTGGCGATAGGCCATCAGCTGACGCTGCGGATCGGGGATGCGCGACGCCGCCGTGAACGCGATATCGTTGACGATGTCGCCGCGGTAGCTCGGCAGCTCGACGCCGTTGATGGTTTCGGTCGCCGACGAGCGCGGCTTGGCGAACTGCCCGGCGATGCGGCCGACCTTCACCACCGGCAACGCCCCGGCATAGGTCAGCACCACCGCCATCTGCAGGAAGACGCGGAAAAAGTCGCGGATATTGTTGGCGCCGTGCTCGGCGAAGCTCTCGGCGCAGTCGCCGCCCTGCAGCAGGAAGGCCTCGCCGGCGGCTACGCGCGCCAGCGCCTTTTTCAGGTTGCGGGCCTCACCTGCAAAAACCAGCGGCGGAAACGTGGCCAGCTGCGCCTCGACATCCGCCAATGCCTTCGCATCGGGATATTCCGGCACTTGCATCACCGGCCGGGCGCGCCAGCTGTCGGGTGTCCACCGCTCGGACATGACGTTAACTCCTGAGCAAAAACCGCTACTTATGGGGGATAGCGAAGGGCCGGGTTATACACAGGCTGATCGCTCACCGCCAGTGCCGCTGATTTGAACCTCGCGGGACTTCGCCGCAACTTCTTAACATGAGCTTCACGTCAACCCGCGGCACCGGAACAGATGGGCCTGCCAGTCCCCCGTTGCCGGCGTTCGTATCGGGGGCGCCGCAAGCGGGGCCTTTGTCGTAACTAGGGCCTTGGCTGGATTTTCGCACCTCAAGACAAGCCCTTGCAGAAAAAGCCGAATTCGCATTTGCTGGAGCGGCGCGACATCACGGGGGTAATCGCGGTGGCGGGAGCCGGGCTGGACGACGTTTTCATCGACGACATCACCTTCCCCGCCACGGACGGATATGTGCTGGGCGCGACGCTGTTTTTGCCCCGCGGCGCCAAGCGCCACGCCGTCCTGATCAATTCGGCCGCTGCCGTGCCGCGCCGGATCTACCGCGGGTTCGCCGGCTATCTGGCACGGCGCGGCTATGCGGTCTTGACCTATGATTACCGCGGCACCGGCGACTCGAGGCAGAGATCGCTGGTCGGCTACAATCAGCCGCGGTCGCTGGTCGGCTTCAAGGCCTCGATGTCGGACTGGGCGGCGCTCGATGTCACCGCCGCGGTGGCGTGGATGCGCGAGCGCTACAAGGCCCTGCCGCTCAATTATGTCGGGCATTCCTTCGGCGGTCAGGCGCTCGGGCTGCTCGCCAACAATACCGAGGTCTCGCGCGCGCTGTTGATCGCCGCGCAGGCCGGATACTGGAGGCTAATGGCCGCGCCGGAGCGCTATCGCGTCGTTGCCATGCTGAATCTTGTCGGCATCCCCCTCACCCGGGTGCTCGGCTACGCACCGGGCTGGAGCGGTCTGGGCGAGGACCTGCCCAAGGGCGTGTTTGAGCAATGGGCCGGCTGGATCATGAAACCACGCTATCTGTTCGATGACCCCAACCTCAAGACGTTGTCGAACTTCGCCGGCTACAAAGGCGCATTGCGCTCGCTGTGCCTGTCCGACGATCCCTGGGCGACGCGGGCGGCGGTCGAACTATTGTGTTCGGGATTTACCTCGGCCAAGCCGGACATCCTGACCATCACTCCCGCCGACGCCGGCGCCAGCAAGATCGGTCATCTCGGCTTTTTCCGTCCCGAGCACCGCGACACGCTCTGGCGCGGAGCTGCGGAATGGATGGAGGCGGCGGAGTAGCGGGAGCGCGCGGCCTTGGTTCGCTGATTCAATTGTCAAAGAGCCAAGCCGTCACGTTGCAGGTCGTCATTGCGAGGAGCGAAGCGACGAAGCAATCCATTCTTTCATTTCGTTGCGCGATGGATTGCTTCGCTACGCTCGCAATGACGGCGTTAGCAGACACACCTCCGCGCTCTCGCAGCGCATTGCGCCCGAGTTGTTGCAAAAAATCCTTGCCGCCCAAGAGAGGGCGTGGGGAATGCCGGATGCCCGATGCACCCGCAGCCTCGTGTGCGCATATTGGTAGTGAGTATGCACACGAGTACTCACAGCGAGCCACCGGATTCACCCGGCATTCCCGCACGCAATGGTTTTAACGGTTTCCTTCGCGCTCTCCCTGGTGACCGGGCTTGGTTGTCACCATCGCCGGCGGATAACTTTGCCGACTTGACGCCAGCGTCGGGGCGTCAGGACCACACGACTTCGCCGTCCGCAGAAAAGCGCCCTCGTCAGAAGCGCCATCCGCGTCCACCGCATCCCGCCCCGCGTCCGTGACGATCGCGATACGCCCCTCAGAAGGGACGAGACGGCGGGAATCTAAATTTGATTTGGGTCGGGCGGGAACAGAAATATTTTTGCAAATGGGGCTGGACGTGAAATCACTGGGTTCGCTCGATGATTTGCCCGTCGGGCAGATTTGGCGCTTGTGAACTGTTACGATATTGACTCGTTGCAGTTGAATCGGCAGCCGGCAGCAGAAGCCGGCGCGTGCGGTGCATCAGCCGCAGAAGATAACGAACCAACCGGCGCGGAGGAATTGATGAACTGGATCGAAGCTGCCGGCTATCTGGCTTCCGCGCTCGTGCTGGCCACGTTTTGCATGAAGACGATGATCCCTTTGCGTTGCGCCGCGGTGTGCAGCAATGTCGCTTTCATCGTCTATGGCTTCTACGACCACCTCTATCCCGTGCTGGTCCTGCACGCGATCCTGCTGCCGCTGAATGTCTGGCGCGCGGTCCAGATGCTGCGGCTGATCAAGCTGGTCGAGGCAGCTTCCAAACGCGATCTCTCCACGGGCTGGCTGAAGCCGTTCATGAAGGACGCCCGGCTGAAGGCCGGCGAGGTTCTCTTCAGCAAAGGGGATCATGCCGATCGCCTCTACATGATCATATCAGGCGATATCCATCTTGAGCAGATTGATCTTACCTTACGCGAAGGCGAGCTGTTCGGAGAGATCGGCTTGTTTTCCGCGGACCGCCAGCGAACCCAAACCGCCCGCGCGCTGACCGATGTTCATCTGCTCTGGTTGAGCGAAGGCGAACTGGCGCAAATCTGCTATCAAAACCCCGGAATAGCGTTCTACTTCCTGAAGCTGACGACCAATCGCCTGCTGGCCAACGCATCCTATTTCAGGGCCGGCACGCAAGCCGCGTTGCCAGCGTCTTCTTGAACTCGTCGTTGAATGCATTCCTTGACAGCTTTGACAGGTCGTACATGACCCGCCGCGCGTCGCCGATGGACGTTGGGTTACGCTTCGCTAACCCACTCCACGCGCAGGTAGATTAACGATATCTCGCAATCTTCCATCAATGTCTCGAAGTTAGTCTGCGCCGATAGAGCCCTCCTTTGGGGCTAAATTTTTTAATCAATTTTTTGGAGGGTGACATGAATGCGATTCCGGAAGTTCTCGCGCCGGCCGAAGTGCAAGCCAACTACATCCTGAATGTGATCGCCGTCAGCTTTGGTCTTGGCGTGGTGGTGTTCGTGTGCGTGGCCACGTCCGGCCTGGACATGAGTATCGGCTTCTTCTGACGAACCGTGTGCAGCGGCGCAGCTAGATGCGATCGGGAAACCGGATGATGAAGTTGTCGCGGTTGGGCATCTTCACCTTCGGCAGGGTTTGCGCATCCATGGTATCGGTGGCGCCGATCAGTTTGTTTTCGGCGAGGATGTAGGCCGTCAGCGCATAGACTTCATCATCGGTCAGCGAACGCGGCATCTGGAACGGCATCGCGCGGCGAACGAAATCGAAGATCGTCGTCGAATAGGGCCAGAAATTCTTGATGGTTTTCTGCGCCGCCGAGATGCCGGCAAGTTGACGATCGCTCACCAGCGCAGCAGCCTCGCCGCCCTTGCCGTTGTCGCCGTGACAGGCTGCGCATTTCTCGGCGTAGATCGGCGCGCCCTGCGCGGGCGTGCCGCTGCCCTTGGGCAATCCGGTGCCGTCGGGCAGGATGCTGATGTCCCAGGCCTCAATGGCGGCCTCATCGATCGGCTTGCCGAGATTGGGCGTCTCGGCCAACGAGGCGCCGCCCGTCAACGCCAGCCATAGCGAGGCGGCAGCGATCGCGCCCTTACGCGTAAACATGCTTGACCTCCCCGTTGGTGGCGACGCCCCAGCTGGTGATCGAATTGTAGTGCTGGTTGAGAAAGCCCAGCACCGGCGGCGGTTTTGTCAGTTCGCCGCGGGCGGCGACGAATTCGGCGCGGGTCGGCTGCACATTGCCGGATTGATCCCACGCCCGGCTCAGCAGCGTGGCCGGACCGCCGTTCCATCGCCACGGCAGGCGGAAACGGGTGAAGGCCTTGCTCAGGACCGGTTCCTGCAGGGCGGCCTGCGCCCAGCTCTGGCCACCATCGGCGGAGACCATGACTTTCTCGATCGGGCCGGTGCCGGAATAGGCGATGCCCGAAATCTCGTAGAGACCGGGCCCCTTCAGCGCGTGGCCGTGCGACGGATAGGTGATGAAGGATTTGACCTCCTGCAGGAAGTAAAACCGGTACGCCTTGCCGCTCGGCAGGATCGGCGAGTAGGTCCGCGCCTCGTACATGCTCAGCGCAGGCTGTTCCACCAGCTTGATGCGGCGCAGGAACTTGACGTTCATGTTGCCCTCGTAGCCGGGCAGCAAAAGGCGCATCGGGTAACCGTTGCCGGGCATCAGGCGCTCGCCGTTCTGGTAGAGCGCGATCATGGCGTCATCCAGCGCCTTCTTGATCGGCACGCTGCGGCTCAGATGCGGCGAGTCCGCGCCCTCCGCGATGAACCAGGTTGCGCGCGGATCGATTCCGGTTTCCTCCAGCAGCGTCGACAGCTTGACCCCGGTCCACTCCGCGCAGGAGGCGAGCCCGTGCAGCGCCTGCACCGTCTCCTGCAGCGGCTCGGGAGAAAACATCGGGGCGCTGTTGCCGCCGCATTCGACGAATGCCGCGCGCGAGACCATCGGATAGCGCGACAGGGTCTCGAGCGTGAACTCCAGCGGCCGCTTCACCAGACCATGGATCACCAGCCGATGCTGGTCCGGATCGATATCGGGAATCCCGCCGTGATTGATGGTGAAATGCAGTCCGTTCGGCGTCGTGGTTCCCTCGAGCTGGTGGTGCGGCGTGCGGGCATGCGAATTACGCATCTCGTGCTTGGGATTGCTCAGCGTGCGCACGACCTTGGCTTCGAACTTCGACCGCATTTGGTAGGGTGGCGTCCGGTCGCCGAATTCCAGGCTCCATGGCGGGTCAGCGAGCGGCTGGGCGAGCGGTTCGGCGCCCGCGGCCGCCGGGCCGATGCCGGCCCCCATTGCGCCGGCCAGCGCGATGCCGCGCCCCAGCAATGCGCGGCGGTCGATCAAGCCGTTTCCGGCAGTGGCTTCCAAAGCTTGACCACGCATATCGCGGTGCTTGGACATCCCAGCCTCCCTTGAATGCGGACGTTACAGGTCGCCCGTCTGTTCACCCGCTTACGGTAGCTCTTTGCCATATGGCCGTCTACATCACGAAAACCAACGCGTTGGTTGAATTCACCGTTTCCGGGCGCGCGCTCAATCTCGCCATCGGCCCGGTCGTTGAGCTGCCGGACGAACGCGACGTTATTTTGCAGGTTATTAGCTTTCCTTCAGTCTAGGTATGGAGCCAGGTTCGAACAACCAAACTGCAATAACTGAGCCCACGACGAGCAAAGCACCGAATAGCGTTGCTGCGGTCAGGTGCTCTCGCAGAACGATCCATCCCAGAGCAACCGCGATCACCGGATTCACAAACGTGTAGGTAGCAACTAGAGAAGCCGAGATATTGTCCAACAACCAGACGTACGCTACGAAACCGACGATAGTGCCTGCGGTGATAAGATAGGCGAGCGCGGCCGCTGATTCCACGGAGACCTCCCTCGGCGAAAATCTTTGAAGCTCTCCAGCGATGATACTCGCGATCAGTAGAGCGCCGCCGCCGACTGTCAGCTGCATTCCCGATAGTGCAATTGCCGACGTACTTGCCGCATGCTGTCGCGACAAAAGCGAACCCATAGCCCAGGACAGTGCTGAGATCAGTAAGAGCAGGATATCAACCGCGCCAACGGGATACTCGCGGCTGGTCGCTTGCCGCCAAGCGATAAACGCTACGCCGGCGAAGCCCGGCAAGAGCGCGATAAGGGTTTTTGTCGATGGACGCCTCGCCGTCGGGAAGACAAAATTGATAAGGGTGATCCAAAACGGAATCGTGGCGAGCATGATGGCCGCCATGCCGGAAGGGACTCGAACTTGCGCATAGGCGAGGACCCCATGACAACCGACAAAAAGGAGGAGGCCACAGGCACCAGCGTGTAGCCATGCCTGGCCAGACAGAACGCCGCCCTGCCGTCCGGACCAGGCCAGGAGCACGAGCCCGCCACCAAGCGAGCGTAGCCCCATCAACAGGAACGGAGGGATGGACTCAAGTCCCAGCGCAACAGCGAGATAGGTCGAGCCCCAAAGGATGTAGATTGCCAGGAACGCGATAGTCAGGCGCGCATGGCGAGAGCAATGCTGGAACATCGATGGCACCTTTGTGTTAACCCCTTATAGGGTTATAATTCTCGCTTGTATAACTCTTTAAGGGGTTATAGGTTGCAATGATGATGGAAAGATCGACCGGCGACGGAGACGAGGCGCGAAACGGCGTCGCGGTGTCCGACGAACTCAGTATCCAGTTCGTCAACACGGTGGCGTGGCGCTTGCGGGATCGAGGTGAGGAGCGATTACCCTCATCCGAAGCACTGTTGGACTGGTTCAGGGTCGTCGGACTGGTGACCCCGAGCTATTCCGCTCGCCTCCAGGCGCATTGGCGAAAGCGCCCGGACGAAGCGGAACGCCTCTACGAAGAGGCCATCGTTCTTCGAGAGGCCGTTTATCAACTATTTCGGACACGCCTCGCCGCTCAACGATTCTTCGAGTTTCACGTGAAGATTCTCAATGCAACGCTGCGCGCGGGCGCGCCCGGGTTGCGCGTTGCATCGGCCAGAAGCCTGGTGGTATGGTCACCCACGTTTCCGCACACGTCTCCGGCCGACTTGTTGAAACCGATCGCATGGTCTGCGGCCGATTTGCTGACTGGTCCACGCGCTCAAAAGATCCGCCAGTGTCAGGATGATCGCGGATGCGGCTGGCTGTTCATCGACGAAAGCCGAGCTCAAAATCGTCGCTGGTGCTCGATGGGAGATTGCGGAAATCGAGCCAAGGCACGCCGTCACTATCTTCGCCACAAGAGTCCCGAGAACGATCGTTCCACAAATTGAGGGCAACCTGCTTTGTGCCTCGCGCTCGGCTACATGGGGCTAAGTCTTGCGCGCTGGATTGCGATGACGCTTGGTATCCGGCGTTGAAAAGCTGATCAGGTCACGTGTAGGTCCGGCTCATTTTGGTCGATTTTGACATGTCCGCGGCATGTCCGTTAGGAGTTAATCTCCGAAATGCCGGTGGTCAGGTTTTGCTGGGTTGAAGGCATCGGTTTGGACTTGATTCAAGAGCCCAAACTGGAGCCTCGAATCATGCGGTAGGAACTCACGGAGGCGGATGATCGCATTTTTCAAACGTGCCGCCGTGTGGCTTTGGTCCAAGAAGGTCGAACTCGGCCTCGGCGTCCGGGTCACCGCCGCCGCCATGGGCTCCCTGGTCATCGCGCTGGCGGTCGGCCTCAAGCTGCCGCTATGGGCGGTGCTGACGTCGATCATCGTCACGCAGATGAGCGTCGGGCGATCGCTGAAGGCGACCCGCGATTATCTGGTCGGGACCATCGGTGGCGCGATTTACGGGGCGGCCGTCGCGGTGTTGATCCCGCACTCCGGCGAAGGCGCCCTGCTCGCGGTTCTGGTGCTGGCGGTTGCGCCGCTGGCGTTCATCGCGGCCATCAATCCCAGCCTGAACGTGGCCACCGTCACCGCGATCATCGTGCTACTGCTTCCAATGATGAACCACGGCACGCCGCTGGAGTCCGCGATCGATCGGGTTCTGGAAGTCGCGGTCGGGGCATTCACCGGCCTTGCGGTGTCCTTTGTGGTGTTGCCGGCGCGGGCGCACAGCCAGGTTCGCGCCAGGGCGGCGCGCGTGCTTGAATTGATGGCGTCCGTTCTCAATGAACTGCTCTCCGGCCTGACCCGGGGCCGGGATAACGACACCCTGCACAAACTACAGGATGGGATCGGCACCGCCTTGACCGGCCTCAACGCGACCGGCGCCGAGGCCGAGCGTGAACGCGCCGCGCGGCTCACCAACGGCCCCGATACCGGCCCGTTGCTGCGAACCGTGCTGCGGCTGCGCCATGATCTGGTCATGATCGGGCGCGCCAGCGTGATCCCCTTGCCGGCCGATCTGCAGCAACGCCTCGCCGGGCCACTGGCGCGCGTCACCGATACCGTCGTCGAATATCTCCGGACCAGTGGCGTTGCCCTTCGCACCGGCGACCGCTGTCCCACGATCCAACCGATGGAGGCCGCACTGGAGGCTTATACGGCCGAGGTCGCGGCCGTCCGTGGCGAGGGCCTGACGCGCGGGTTGCCGGGCGACGTGATCGAGCGTTTCTTCGCGCTGGGATTTTCGCTGGAACAGATGCACCAGAATTTGCGGGACCTCGAACGCTGCGTGACCGTCTGGATGGAGCGGTCGGAAGCTCCGAAAACGACCGACGAGGCGGCTTAGTAGGGCGGATTAGCCAACGGGTCGCGCGAATGCGCGCCCGATGATAAACTCCGCGTAATCCGCCATGACACCCACCAAATCGGCGGATTACGCTTCGCTAATCCGCCCTACGGGCCTACCTGCCGAAACTCTGCCGTATCGCCTCGGCGTTTTCGCGCACCGCCTTGTTGGCGAGGGCGACGAAGATCGGAATGGCGACGATCAACAGCAGGCCCATCACCACGCGCGGACGGCTCAACAGGCGCTTTGGGCGTTTGATGTGGTGGACGTTGGAGCGGTCGCGGTCTTGTTCGTTTTCCATCACTTGCGCCGGTGTGAGCTATTCAAATCGTGATCGAAAACGCGAGCAGGTCCCTACTCTGCCGCTTGGCGCACATGCCGCGCGCTCGGCGTGCGCATCGTCACGAGCTCTTCCGCCGCGGTCGGATGCAGCGCCATGGTCGCGTCGAAATCGGCCTTGGTCGCCTTCATCTTGATGGCGATAGCGAGCACCTGCACCATTTCGGCGGCGCCGTCGCCGACGATGTGACAGCCGACGACGCGATCGGTGGAGGCATCGACGATCAGCTTCATCAGGATCCTTGTGTCGCGGCCCGACATCGTCGCCTTCATCGGCCGGAAGCTCGTCTTGTAGATATCGACGTGACTGAACTGCGCGCGCGCCTGGGTTTCCGTCAGCCCGACCGTGCCGACCTCCGGCTGCGAGAACACCGCGGTCGGGATGTTCTCATGATCGACCTGAACCGATCGCTTGCCGAACACGGTGTCGGCAAACGCGTGCCCCTCGCGGATCGCGACCGGCGTCAGGTTGATGCGGTGGGTGACGTCGCCGATCGCGTAGATATTCGGCACCGAGGTGCGTGAAAAGCTGTCGACATTGATGCCGCCATTGTTGGGATTGATGGCGACGCCGGCGTTCTCCAGCCCGAGACCTCTGACATTGGGATGCCGGCCGATCGCGAACATCACCTGATCGGACGCGATGCTGGAACCGTTCGACAGATGCGAGGTGAATTCCTTGGTGGATTCCTTGCCATGCTTGTCGACCTTGTTGACGGTGCAGCCGGTCAGAATGGTGATGCCGTCCTTTTCCATCTCGCTGCGCACATGGCTGCGGACGTCCTCGTCGAAACCGCGCAGCACGTTGTCGCCACGATAGACCAGCGTCACGTCGGAACCGAAGCCGGCAAAGATGCAGGCGAATTCCAGCGCGATATAGCCGCCGCCCTGGATCAGGATGCGCCGCGGCAGCGCGGCCAGATGAAACACCTCGTTCGAGGAGATCACATGTTCGATGCCGGGGATCGCAAGCCCGTGGTTGGGCGCGCCGCCGGTCGCGATCAGAATGGTTTTCGACCGCACAGTCTCGCCGGTTGAGAGCCGCAGCGTATGCGCATCCTCGAACACCGCGCGGGTCTTGACGATTCGCGCGCCGGATTTTTCCACGTTGGCGGTATAGGCCGCCTCCAGCCGCGCGATCTCCTTGTCCTTGTTGGCGATTAAGGTGGGCCAGTCGAAGGTCGCGGAAGGGATGGTCCAGCCGAAGCCCGCCGCATCCTCGATCTCGTGATGGATGTGGGACGCATAGACCAGAAGCTTCTTCGGCACGCAGCCGCGGATCACGCAGGTGCCGCCCATCCGGTACTCTTCGGCGATCATGACCCGCGCACCATGGCCGGCGGCGATCCGGGCGGCACGAACTCCGCCCGATCCGCCTCCAATGACGAACAGATCGGTGTCGAACTCAGCCATGTCAGCCTCGATCAGGATCGGATGCGAGATCAGATATCGTTATCAGATGCCCTTATTGATAGTCCTTGCCGCGCTTATGCATCTCGGCACGGAACTGGGCGTTGACGGTCTGGGAGAAAGCCTGCGCCCATTGCTTCATATATTCGATGCTGGATTGAATGGCCTGCGGCTCCGCCACCAGCAATTTCTGACCGAGCGCCGATCGGTAGAACGCGACGAGGTCCTTCAACTCCTGCTCGGTAAACGCGTCGGCATAGACCTTGGCCATGCCCTCGCCGATTTCCTTCTCGCGGCCGGCAAGGCTCTGCGCGACGACGACCGCAACCTCGTTGAGATCCTTCTGATAGTTGAGGTTGTTCTGCATGATATTGTTTTTGGCTTGCTCCACGATACTGGGAACGGCTTGCGCGTACATCGCGTTGGCGTGTTTCATCTCCAGGATTTCCTTCGCCGCCGCGATGGAAGCGGGCGAAGCCGGCTTGGCCGGAGCCGGCTGTTGCGCGTTCGCCGGGGCACATGCCAGCGCCAGCCCTACCGCGAGGCCCGCAGCCAACATGATTCTCGATCGGTTCTTCATTCGATAGTCTCCTCGATTGCGGCGTCAGCGCCGTTCAATAACCCGAATTCCAGCATGGCCCGCCAGCATCGCCGTGCTGGCAAGACCGATGAATAGTCCGTGCTCGACGACCCCCGGAATGGCGGTCAGCAATCCCGCCAGATCCGCAGCCCTGGCTATGCGGCCAAGATGGGCATCGACAATCCAGTGGCCACCGTCGGTGACAAAAACGTGGCCGTCCTGGCCCTTTCGGAGCACCATCGGTCCGGAAACGCCGCATTCGGCAAAGGCCCCGCCGATCGCGCGTTGCGTCGCCGCCAGCCCGAACGGGATTACCTCGATTGGCAGCGGAAAGCGACCGAGCGTTTCGACCCATTTGGAGTCGTCCGCGATCACGATCATGCGATCCGACGCCGCGGCCACGATCTTTTCCCGCAGCAAGGCGCCGCCGCCGCCCTTGATGAGATTGAGATCGGGATCGATTTCGTCGGCGCCGTCGACGGTCAGATCGAGCCGATCGATCTCATCGAGCGTGGTCAGACGTATCCCGCAGCGTACAGCGTCAGCCCTGGTCGCTTCCGATGTCGGCACGCCGACCACATCGAGCCCGGCGCGGACCCGCGCGCCGAGAAGCTCGACAAAATGTTTCGCGGTCGAACCGGTGCCAAGGCCGAGCTTCATGCCATCCCGCACGAACTCAAGCGCACGACCCGCCGCCTGCCGTTTCAATTCGTCCATATTCACGTGCGAACGATGCCTCTGGGAAGCCGCCGCCGACCGTGCGATCGGCGATGTCCGGCGGGGGCATATCTAGCGTCGTTTTGCGACAAGTAACAGCGCTATACGCCGGCCTGATAGATTAACCTGACAAATAATCCGGCCCGGGATCGGCGGTCTTCCCGCCGGGACTTCCGGCGTGATTTCCAGCGGCAATGATCCCCCACTTGCATGATGGCACGCGGACCGCTAGCGATCCACGATGACCTCTGCCCGCACCGTTGTATTCGATCTGGACGGCACGCTTGTGGATACGGCGCCCGACCTGATCAGCGCGCTCAATTATGTGCTCGACCGCGAGGGGCTGCCCCCGGTGCCGCTGCATTCCGCGCGGGCCATGATCGGCGCCGGCGCCCGGCGGCTGATCGAGCGCGGCCTGGAAGTGGACGGCCGCGCCGTTGCGCTGGAAGACCTCACCCGGCTCACAGGCGATTTCATCGACCATTATGCCGCCCACATCGCCGACGCTTCGCGCCCGTTCGAGGGCCTGGAAGCCGCGCTCGATGAACTCGCGGCGCGCGGCTATCGCCTTGCGGTCTGCACCAACAAACTGGAGTGGCTGTCGAAGCTGCTGTTGGACCGGCTGGGGTTGAGCGCGCGATTTTCCGCGATTTGCGGCGCCGACACCTTCGGCATCTCAAAGCCCGATCCGGCGATCTTGCGGCAGACGGTCGCGCGCGCCGGCGGCGAGATCTCCGCGACGGTCATGGTCGGCGATGCCGGTCCGGATATCGGCGTCGCCCGCCGCGCCGGCGTGCCCGTGATCGGCGTCGAATTCGGCTATACCGAGGTTCCAATCGCCGAGCTCAAACCCGATCTTCTGATCGGTCACATGAATCAGCTCTCGGCAGCCGTGGAAAGCCTGATGCTGGCCCCGAAATAGATCGATAAGATATTGATTTTACATCATAATTTTATTGGACCGAATCCGGGCATTAACCATCTATTAACGATCACGATCCGCATGGTTGCGCGGCTGTGCCGACGCTCTTATGGTCGATCTGGGGATTGTGGCTGTTTGCCGCAGTAAGAGTGACGGATTGATCATGCGTCGTGTCATCGCGATTGCCGCAGCAGGTTTGAGCCTTGCCGGTTGCTCGTCGTTTTCGACTGATTATTTCAAGTCGGCACCGCCAACCCTGCAGGTCCAGATCGAATCGAACCCGCCGGGCGCCGACGCGCGGACATCGCTGGGGCAGAACTGCAAAACGCCCTGCTCGGTCACTCTGCCTGTACCCGATAGCGGCGGCTTTACGGTCAGTTACACGATGCCAAGGTTCCAGCCAGCAACCGTCCCTGTGCAGGTCATCCGCATCCCCGGCGAGTTCTTCTCCGCCGGGACGACAAAGACCGATCCCAATCCGGTGGTCGCGGAACTGCAACCTGCCGGCCCGCTGCCGAAGGCCGCCCACAAGATGATGCGGCCGAAGAAGCCGAAGGTCCCGAAGGGCGCCGCCGGGGCACCGCCTGCCGACGGATCGGCCTTCCCCGATCCCGCGCAGGGATCCGCACCACCACCGCCCCCGCCCCCCCGCTGATTGCGTGCACTGCACCCGTCCAACGATGGCAAACAGTGGATTGTACCGGCGTTGCAACGTGCCTAGATTAAGTTGGCGAAGCCCCGTTTCCTGCTAATACGGTGGCCGCGTCCACAGGCACATCAATGACCGAATCCTTGTTGAGTAGTCCCGCATCGCTGCTGCGTCCGATGACCGACCCGTTCGGCCGGACCATCAGCTATTTGCGGGTTTCGGTTACGGATCGCTGCGATCTGCGCTGTTTCTATTGCATGTCGGAAGACATGACATTCCTGCCCAAGGCCGATTTGCTGACGCTCGAAGAACTCGACCGGCTGTGCTCGGCCTTCATCGCCAAGGGCGTGCGAAAACTGCGCCTGACCGGCGGCGAACCGCTGGTCCGGCGCAATGTGATGTCGCTGGTGCGCTCGCTCTCGCGGCACCTCAAATCCGGCGCGCTCAATGAGCTGACATTGACGACCAACGGCTCGCAGCTGGCGCGCTATGCCAATGAGCTGCGCGACTGCGGCGTGCGCCGCATCAACGTCTCGATGGACACACTCGATCCGGTGAAATTCAAGGCCATCACCCGCTGGGGCGATCTCGACAAGGTTCTGGCCGGCATTGAGGCCGCCCGCTCGGCCGGTCTCGCCGTGAAGATCAACGCGGTGGCGCTGAAGAACATGAACGAGGACGAGATCCCCGCGCTGATGGAATGGGCGCACGGCAAGGGCATGGCGCTGACGCTGATCGAAGTGATGCCGATGGGCGACATCGGCGAGGGACGCATCGACCAGTATGTGCCGCTGTCCCTGCTCCGCGCGCGTCTCGCCAAGCAATACACATTGACCGACCTCGACGACGACACCGGCGGCCCGGCGCGCTACGTTCGCGTCAACGAGACCGGCGGCAAGCTCGGCTTCATCACGCCGATGACGCATAATTTTTGCGAATCCTGCAACCGGGTGCGGATCACCTGCACCGGCACGCTGCATACCTGCCTCGGTCACGAGGATGCCTCCGATCTGCGCCGGCCGCTGCGTGCCTCCGCCGACAATGAACTACTCAGCGCGGCGATCGACCGCGCCATTGGCCTGAAGCCGAAGGGCCACGACTTCATCATCGATCGCAGGCACAACCGCCCGAGCGTCAGCCGCCATATGAGCGTGACCGGCGGCTGAATTTCTGGCGCGCGACCTGCCGGTCTTTGGCAAGGCGGTTGATTTACCAAGCCCCGTGCAACCACTTGATCCCACGTCAATTTGCCCATTTTCCAATTGACGCCGCCATGGCGCGCTGAAATGGTGCGCTGGCTTTTATGCCTGCTCGGCTGGATAAGCCGCTGCGCCGGATGAGCGCGGTCAAGATGGCAAGAGCTCAATAAGAGCGCAATTGGGGGAGGACTATCGTTGCGATCGCTCCTGAAAATGAGCCGTGGTTCTGCGTGCGGACGCCAGGGGATGCCCGTTGCGACAACGGGCGTGACTTGATGGCGAGTGCCGGAGAAAACACCATGCGTCCATTGCTGGCGATTAGCTCGTTCATCGACCTGATCAATGAAAAGATCGGCTACATCTGCAATTTCCTGGTGCTGGCCGCCTGCATCGTGAGCGCCGGCAATGCCATGATCCGCTATGCCTTCGGCTACAGCTCGAACGGCTGGCTTGAGCTGCAGTGGTACATGTTCGCCATTCTGGTGATGTTCGGCGCCTCCTATACCTTCAAGCGCAACGAGCATGTCCGGGTCGAAATCTTCTATCTGTTTCTCAGCGAGCGCGGACAATTGTGGCTCGACCTGATCGGGACACTGTTCTTCCTGATCCCGGCCTGCCTGCTGCTCTCCTATCTGTCCTGGCCGTTTTTCCACCAGGCCTATGCGGTCGGAGAAATGTCGGGCAATGCCGGCGGCTTGATCCGCTGGCCGATCAAATTCGTAATTCCGTCCGGCTTCGTCATGCTCGCATTGCAAGGCGTCTCAGAGGTCATCAAGCGCATCGCCGCGCTTCGGGGTGAGGTGACGATCGATGCGAAATACGAGAGGCCGACGCAATGATTACGCTGGAAACGATGCCGCCGCTGATGTTCGGCGGCCTGGTTGTCGCCATGCTGATCGGCTTCCCGGTGGCCTTCACGCTGGCCGCGGTCGGGCTTTCGTTCGGCTTCCTCGCGATTCATCTCGGCTTCTTTGATCTGAATTTTCTCCAGGCGATCCCGGGCCGCGTGTTCGGCAGCGTGTTGTCCAACGAACTCCTGCTCGCGATACCCTTTTTCACCTTCATGGGCGCGATCCTGGAGCGTTGTGGGCTCGCCGAAGACATGCTGGATTCGATGGGCCAGCTGTTTGGACCGATCCGCGGCGGCCTCGGCTATTCGGTGATCCTGGTCGGCTTCATCCTCGGCGCCATCACCGGCACGGTGGCGGCGCAGGTCATCGCCATGGCGCTGATCTCGATGCCGATAATGATCCGCTACGGCTACAACATTCGCTATATCACTGGCGTGCTGGCGGCGTCGGGAACCATCACCCAGCTCGTGCCGCCGTCACTGGTCCTGATCGTGCTCGCCGACCAGCTCGGCAAATCGGTCGGCGACATGTATCTCGGCGCATGGGGCCCCTCGGTATTCCAGATCCTGCTGTTCGCCGGCTATACTTTCGTGCTTGGCATCTTCAAGCCCGACTACCTGCCGCCGGTGCCGAAGGACGCGCGCACGCTGACCGGCTGGGCGCTGTGGAAGAAATGCCTCATGGGTATCATTCCCTCCGCGGTGCTGATTTTTGTCGTGCTCGGCACCATGATGATGGGTCTTGCGACGCCGACCGAAGCCGGCGCCATGGGCGCGGTCGGCGCCATCGTGCTGGCGGCGATCCACAGCAAGGATTTTTCGACCACCGGGCGCAAGGTTCTCATCATCGGCGTGATTGCCGGCGGCATCGGCACGATCATCGGGATGTTTGCCACCGAGGGGCTGATCTTCAAGCTCGCCTTCGCCGTGACTTATCTTGCAGTGGTGTGGATCTGCCTCGAGGCGGTCCGCATTCCCGAGCTGCGCGACCTGATCAAGCAGGGTTATGAGACCACCATGCGCATCACCTGCATGGTGGTGTTCATCCTGATCGGCTCGACCTGCTTCTCGGTGGTCTTCCTCGGCGTCTCCGGCGGTGTCTGGCTGGAGCACCTGCTGACCTCGCTGCCCGGCGGCGTCTGGGGCTTTTTGATCTTCATCAACCTGTTCATCTTCTTCGTCGCCTTCTTCCTCGATTTCTTTGAAATCGCCTTCATCATCCTGCCGATGATTGCACCGATCGCGCAGAAGATCCTGGGGCCGGTGGTTGGGGATGGGCCGGCCCTGATCTGGTTCGGCGTCATGCTGTGCGTGAACATGCAGACCTCATTCATGCATCCGCCGTTCGGCTTCGCGCTGTTCTATCTGCGCGGCGTGGCGCCCAAGGAGGTCAAGAGCTCCGACATCTATTGGGGGGCGCTACCCTGGGTCGGCTTGCAGGCGATCATGGTCGCGCTTGTGATCGCGTTCCCGATCACGGTGACGGCGCTGCTCGACAAGCCAGCCAACGTCGACCTGAACCAGATCAAGATCGACGTTCCGCAGATGGATTTGCCACCACTCGACTTCGGTCCTCCGGCGAAGTAATGGCGAACAACGCCTAGACGAATCGAAAAAACCCCGAAGCCTGTGCTTCGGGGTTTTGTCTTCGATTCCGGTTCAGGCGAGATTAGCTCTGGGCATGCCTCGCCATGAAATTATCGAAGCCGACTTCGGCGACCTGGAACCACTGATAACCGGTGCTGGTATAGGCCGTGACCGAGTCATAGATTTTCTTGAAGTTCGCATTGGTCGAGGCGACCTCGGCGTTGAGCTCCTTGGTCGCCTTGTAACTAGCTTCCATGATGGCGGGCGAAAACCCGTGCAGCTTGGTGCCGCCGGCCAATAGCTTCTTCAAAGCGAGCGGATTGACGGTATCGTATTTGGCCATCATCCAGTTGTTGGCGTAGTGGCCGGCCTGTTCGAGGATGTTCTGGTAGTACTTCGGCAACGCATTCCATTTGTCGAGATTGATCATCGCCAGCAGCATCGGGCCGCCTTCCCACCAGCCAGGATAATAATAGTGCGGCGCGACCTTGTAGAGGCCGAGCTTCTCGTCGTCATAGGGACCGACCCACTCGGCGGCGTCGATGGTGCCTTTTTCAAGCGCGGGATAGATGTCGCCGCCGGCGAGCTGCTGCGGCACGCAGCCGAGCTTCTGCATTACACGGCCGGCATAACCGCCGATGCGGAATTTCAATCCCTGCAAATC